>JAFXIE010000019.1 GCA_017533425.1 Clostridia bacterium
AAGGAGATCCCCGTGGATGCTATGGAGCGTTATGTGCAGCATCCGATCAACGAGGGCATCGTCGGCGGACTTCGCAACTGCCGCCAGGCCTTCCATTTCGGACCGAGCTTCCTGCTGAACCCGGAGAAGGAGAACTGTGAGATACTTTCCGAGCTCATTGACTACCATGAAAATATCTGGGGTCCCTGTGCCAGCGGTCTGTATGAAAACGATCTGGGCGGCCGCGTGCTCTGCGCAGGCTACTACCCCTTCGACTGGTGCTCCGATCAGCAGAAGGCGCAGCAGCTGCGAAATATCTTCCTTTGGCTGTCCCGCGGAACGCTGCCTTCCTTTGTGGAAAGCTACCACCGGGTACGAAACTATACCCTTACCGGAGAGGGCAGGATCTGCGTGACCCTTACCAATACATCCAATGACGAGATCACCGGACTTTCCCTGGCGGTGCGGACGGATAAACCGACCGCCCGCCTGCACACCATGTTTGACGGGGAGTGCGGGCTTTGTGCCGCCCGGGGTGAGAATCTGTACGGCGGAGAATACACGTTCTTTGAGATCGACCGTATCCCGCCCTTCGAAACAGTCATCGTGGAGCTGTAAATGCATGAAAAAGGTGCAGTTCCCCCAGGGAGACGGAACCTTTTTATGAATGTCTGCGCCGGCAACAAATAGGAGAAAATATGCAGTTTCCGCCACCGGGTGGAGACAGATGTCTTGTTTTTCGGGCATCCGTGATGCACATCGTTAGGTCTTTGAAGATGTGTGTCCCGGATGCCCGTGTTTTTTTGTGAAAAGGAGAAATGCATGAAAAAGCGAATTTTATCCCTGCTTTCCCCGGCGGAATGGCTGCTCTGGGGGCTGTCCGTGGCGGCGGTGCTGGCGGCGGCGGGGCTTTTTGGCGACATGGAGCCGCTGGAGATCCTTGCCTCGGTGGTGGGAGTGACCTCCCTTGTGTTCAATGCCCGCGGAAACCCCGCGGGGCAGGCGCTGATGCTCATCTTCAGCATCATGTATGCGGTGATATCCTATTCCGCCCGCTATTACGGCGAGATGCTGACCTACCTTGGCATGACGGCACCGATGGCCGCGCTGGCGCTGGTTTCCTGGCTTTCGCACCCCTTTCAGGGAAAAACATCGGAGGTGGAGGTTCGGCGGATGCCCCGCCGGGAGGCGGTGTTGATGCTGCTGGCAGCAGTGCCGGTGACGGCAGGCTTTGGTCTGCTGCTGGCTCTCTTTCATACGGCAAATCTTGCGCCGAGCATTCTGTCCGTCACCACAAGCTTTGTCGCGGCCTATCTGACCTTCCGCAGAAGCCCGTATTTTGCCCTGGCCTATGCCGCAAATGATGTGGTGCTCATCCTTCTCTGGATCCTTGCGGGGCGGATGAGCATGGTGGTCTGCTTTGCCCTCTTTCTCGCCAGCGACCTTTACGGCTTTTTCTCCTGGCTTCGCATGGAGCGGCGGCAGAAGGGGCATTGACAACCGGCCGCCGATCTGCTATAAATAAACCAACCTCAAAAATTTACGGAGAATCGCATGAAAATCTTCGCCCCAAAGTATTATACGGACTTTTCCTGCATCGCCGGAGCCTGCCGCCACAGCTGCTGCATCGGCTGGGAGATCGATATCGACGCGGAAACGGCGGAAAAATACCGCGGTATGACGGGCGATTACGCAAAAGCCGTGCGGGAGAGCATCGAGCCGGGAGACCCGCCGCACTTTCGCCTCGGTGCGGAAAAGCGGTGTCCCCATCTGGACGAAACGGGGCTTTGCCGCATTATCCTTGCCTGCGGGGAGGATAACCTCTGCGAAATCTGCCGGGAGCACCCCCGCTTTTATCACGACACCTGCCGCGGCCGGGAGGTGGGGCTCGGCATGGCCTGCGAGGAGGCCTGCCGCCGGATCCTTTCCTCCGATGGGTATGCGGAATTTGTCCCCGTCGGGGAGGGCGCGGATGCAGAGCTGCCGGAATTTGATGCGGTGGCCTTGCGGACGGAGCTTTTTCGGCTGCTTTCAGACCGGGATATTTCTTACGCAGACTGCAGGAAGAAAATTGCGGAGCGCTGGCGCGTATCCCCGTCAGATCTTTCCGATGAAGCCGCCCGGGAGCTTCTCTCGGAGCTTGAATATCTCGATCCGGCACGGCGGGTACGCTTTTTGGCCTATTCTTCGTCCTGCCCGGATCCGGAAGATTCCGCCCAACTGCGGCGGGCGCTGGCATATTTTCTCTTCCGCCACTGCTCACCCGCACAGAGCGAGGCGGAATTCCGCGCGGGGGTTGGCTTCGCCCTCTTCTGCGAGCGGCTGTTGGCAAGCATCGCCGGGGAAGGCGATATCGCCGAATGCGCACGGATGATCTCGGAGGAGCTGGAATATTCCGAGGAAAACACCGAGGCCATCAAATTTGAGTTTGTGTTTTGAAAAAAAGAAGGAACGGAGTGCCTGCAAATCAAGTCTTTGCGTGCATTATATCCTACATCCCGCGGTTTTCCGCCGAAAAAGGAAAATGCAGATTCTTAGGGAGAAGAGACCGCAGAGGGCAAAAAAGGAAAAGAAATAGAGAAAATGTAGTGGACATTTATAGAAAGGCATGGTATAATGTAAGAAACAATGCGTCCGTATGCCTGCGGGCGGAGAGGGGGTGACGGGACTGTCACAGATTGCAGCGCCGGCGAAAGTCGGGATGCCGACCCATGCGGCAGAAAAGGAATATACCATCGAGCCCGTCACACCGAAGTGCGGCGGGGTATATATGTTCACAAAGCGCCTGTTTGACATTGTGCTTTCCCTGCTGGCCGGCCTTGTGCTGCTGCTGCCGATGGCATGCATTGCCCTGATTGTCTGTGTGGATTCAAAGGGCCCAGCCATCTTCCGGCAGGAACGGCGGGGCCGCGGCGGCAAGCCCTTTATGATGTACAAGTTCCGCTCCATGTATCTGAATGCCGAGGATGATGGTCCCCAGTGGGCCGATCGGTGCGACCACCGCTGCACGCGGGTGGGAAAGATCCTGCGCAGAACGCGGCTGGATGAGCTTCCGCAGCTCTGGAACATACTTTTGGGACATATGAGCTTTGTAGGCCCCCGGCCGGAGCGTCCCTATTTCTATGACCGGTTTGAAACCTATATCCACGGCTTCCGGTATCGCCTCGCCGTGCGCCCCGGCCTTACCGGCCTTGCCCAGGTCAACGGCGGCTACGATCTGCTTCCGGAGGAAAAGATCGTCTACGATATGGAGTATATCAAAAACCGATCGACCTGGATGGATCTGAAATGCATCCTGAAGACGGTTTCCCTGGTCTTTAGCCATCACGGCGCAAGATAAAAAAAGTTACGGCACCTTTCCGCAAACAGCGGAGGGGTGCCGTTTTTTGCTATTTTCCCTGTGCCCGGTAGGCGCCGGGGGAGGTGCCGGTGTGGGCACGGAAGGCACGGCAGAAGCTCTTTGCGTCCGCAAAGCCCACCGCCACGGCGATTTCCGATACGGGCAGGCTGCCCTCCCGCAGATGCAGGCAGGCAATTTCCACCCGGTGGCGGTTCAAAAGTGCGTGAAAGGTGCTGCCGGTGACCTTCCGGAAGATGCGGCAGAAGCTGGATTTGCTGAAGCCGCAGGCCGAACATACGCAATCCAGATCCAGCGGGGTGGCGTAATGCTCATAAATCATCTCCAGCGCGCGCTCGACCCGGGCAACATCCCGCAGGGAGCGGGAGGCGGTCGCCTCCGGCTCGGTCAGAAAATGCTGAAGGATGAGGGCGCTGATGCGGTAGAGATTTCCGCGAAGAGCCAGTCCGGAGAATTCCGACCGGGATTCCCAGAGGGCGCAGGTTTCCCGCAGCAGGCCGTCCAGGGCGGAGAAGACCTCGCCCCCCTCCGAGAGATGAAAGATGCGGCGGGAAAAGGTCAGGCTGCTCATAGGGCGGAAATATTCGCCAAGAAAGCCGGGGCCGAGCTCGACCGTCAGCTTGCGGCCGCAGCCTTCGTCGGGGTATTCGTGGGCGGCCATGGGACTGATGAGAACAAGATCCCCCGCGCGGAGGGAAAAGACTTCCTTTTCCACCGAGACGGTGTAGCTTCCGGACAGGCAGAAGCTCAACTCCATTTCCGGATGGCGGTGGATCTCAAATTTTGCCGGCACGCCGGCACTCAGAAAAAAGGCATCCTTGCCGGCAAGCAGGGGCTGGTACAGCACGGGGCTCACCTCCTCTGAAAATGAGTATAGCACAGCCGCCGGGGACAGGCAAGAGAAAATGAGAATTTTTGCGAATTTTTAGACAATGGCGGCCATGTTGCACAGGCGAAAAAAGGACTATAATGAAGTTGGAATTCTACAAGGAGGTATTGCCATGTATCATATCGGACTTCAGACCTACACCATCAGAGACAAAATGGGAACACCGGAGCAATGCTGCGAGACCCTCCGGGCCGTGCGCGGGATGGGCTACGATTTTGTTCAGCTTTTTGGCCGATTTCCGCGCATAGAACAGGAGGCAAATGCCTGTCGGGAGATCGGTATGCCTGTAGTTGGCGCCGTAATCACGATGGATATGTGCGAGACGGAACCGGATCGGCTCCTGTCCCTTTTCAAAACCTACGGAATGACCGACATCAGTGTCAGCTCCTCGGTAAAAACAGAGGCGGAAACGCTGGCCTTTATTGCCGGCGCCAATGCCTTTGCAAAGCGGGTGGCCGCGGAGGGGCTTACCTTCTCCTATCACAACCATTCCACGGAATTTGTGCGTACCGAATGCGGAAAAACCGTCATGGAGCTTATGCTTGAGGGCTTCTCCGGGGATGTGACCTATATGCCCGATACCTACTGGATTCAGGACGGCGGCTACGACGTGCGCCGTTTTCTGGAGCAGACGGCGGGGCGGTATAAGCACATTCACCTCAAGGATATGCAGAAGACCGAAACGGGGCGCACCTTTGCTCCCCTGGGCGAAGGAAATCTCTATATGCCGGGGATCATCCAAACGGCACTGGATGGCGGAGCTGAAACTTTTATCGTTGAGCAGGATATGTGCCAAGAGGATCAAATGCTCTGTGCCGGACGCAGCATTGCCTACCTGCGCAGCCTGAATCTTCTGTAGATCGGAGGTACACCATGGAAAAATTGTATCTTGGTGTCGGACGCAGTGATATTACACCGGCGGTGGGCGGTCAACTCTACGGCTACCGTCCGGACCTGTTTTCTGAATCGGTGGAGGATCGCCTGAATGCGACGGCATTCTGCTTTATGCAGGGGGATCTTCGTGCGCTGATGATCAGCGTTACGGTGTGCCTGATCAATACGGAACTTTCCAACCGGATCCGCGGGCTTCTGGCGGAGAAGTGCGGCATCCCGGCAGAGAACATTTTGCTCTGCGCGACCCATACCCACTCCGGCCCCAACGTCGCAGGAACCTACGGCTGGGGAGATATTGACGCGGAATATTGTGAGAATATTTTGATCCCCGCGATTCTGTCTGCCGCCGGAAAGGCGGCGGATTCCATGGTTCCGGTGACGGTGGGCGTTGCGGAGGGAGAGAGCCTTGTCGGCATCAACCGCCGCGAGCTCAACGAGAACAACGGCGTGGATCTCGGGCAGAATCCCTGGGGGCCCATGGATCGTCGGATGATGGTGATCTCCTTCCGTGATGCGGAAGAAAAATGCATTGCCAATATGGTTCATTACGGCTGCCATGGAACGGCGGCCGGGGCAAACTGTGAAATATCCCGCGACTGGTCCGGCCTGATGTGTGATGCACTGGAGCGCCAGAGCGGAGCGGTTACGGCCTTTTTTAACGGCCCGGAAGGAGACGTCGGCCCCCGGATTACCAACGGAAGCACCACCGGCAGAAAAACGGTGGACGGAAAAGTGCTGGGCGATATCCGCTATGTGAAGGAGCTTGGCATGATCGCAGGCCGGGATGCGGTGCGCATCTGGCGCGAGATCTGGGACTGGCGGAACGTAGAGCTCCGTGCAGACAGCAGAAAGCTCTTCATTCCGCTGAAGGCAAAGCTTGATGCGGCGGAGGCTCGGGAAAAGCTGAAAAAATACGAAGGCCGTACGGTCAATCTCGGAGGGCAGATCCGCCGTCATCTGGAACAGGTGCTGCAGGCCTATGCGACGGGCGTGCCCGATGCGGAGGCCTATCCCGTGGAGCAGTCGGTGCTTGGACTTGGAAACTTGATTTTTGCGGGGATCCCGTTTGAGACTTTTTCGGAGATCGGCCTGCGGCTCGACCGTATGGTACGCGGCGGCCGGGTGCTTTCGCTTTCCAACACCAACGGAAGTGAAGGCTATTATATCACGGAGGATGCCATTTGCCGCGGCGGCTATGAGGTCAATATGTTCCTTTACGGCCGCCTGCAGCCCTTCTGTGACCATGCAGATTTTGCACTTCTCACCCGTTCTGCGGAGCATATTCGGGAGGTGCTGGAAAAATGAGTGAGAAAAAGCTGCTTCTTGGTGTCGGCAGGGCGATCATCACACCTGAGGTGGGCGGAAATCTTTGCGGTTACCGGCCGGATATTTATTCGGAATCGGTGGCGGATGACCTCACGGCAATTGCCTTGTATTTCCGGCAGGGAGCGGAACAGGTGCTGCTTGTCAGCTTGACCATCACGACCTTGAATAATGAGCTTAGCGAACTTTTGCGTGCGGCAGTTGTAAAAGAAACCGGTCTGCCGCTGGAAAGAGTTATCCTGCATGCAACACACACCCACTCCGGTCCCAATACCGACGGAACAGTGGGTTGGGGTGTTGTGGATATTCCGTACAGAGATCATATCCTGCTGCCGGGCCTGATTTCGGCGGCGAAAAAGGCAATGACAAATCCGGTGCCGGTCGTTGTGGGCGTCGGTGTCGGAGAAAGCGACGTCGCGGTCAACCGCCGCATGCTCACGGCCCGGAATACGCTGGATCTGGCACAGACGCCCTGGGCACCGGTTGACCGGAGGATGACGGTGCTTTCCTTCCGGGATGAGAACGGACAGTGTCTTGCCAATCTGATCCATTACGGCTGCCACGGAACGGCGGCAGGAGCAAACCACGAGATCTCCCGCGACTGGTCCGGATTTATGTGCGATACGCTGGAGCGGGAGAGCGGCGGTATCACCGCCTTCTTTAACGGCTGTATCGGTGATACCGGTCCGCGCATTTCCAACGGAAGAACCGCGGGCAGCAAGCGGACAGAACGCGGAGAAGAGGGCGACATTACCTATGCGGTGGAGCTGGGGCAGGTTGCGGCCCGGGATGCCGTCGGAATTTGGCGCGGCATCTGGGATTGGCACCCCGTGGATCTGAAATTCGGAACGGGAAGCATTTCAATCCCGTTGAAGCCCAAAATGTCGGCAGAGGAAGCAGAAAAGCTGCTGGAAAAGTATACCGGCGGAGTCAATCTGTCGGGATTGATGCACTCCTATCTCGAAAAAACGCTGGAGGCGCACGCTGCGGGCATTCCCGATGATACGGAGTTTGTCTTTACACAGCCGGTAGTTACATTGGGAAATCTCGCTTTGATCGGGTTTCCTTACGAAATTTTTTCGGAAATCGGTCTGCGAATTGACAAAATGCTTCCGGAGGCGAAAGCCCTCTGCCTGTCCTGTATAAACGGCAGAAACGGTTATTTTGTAACGGAGGACGCGCTTTGCCGCGGCGGCTATGAGGTGCGGATGTTCTTGTATGACCGCCCGCAGCCCTACTGCGAAAATGCGGATTTTGCGCTCATACGGCAGAGCGTTGACAATGCCAGAAGAATTATCAAAGAACAATAAGGGAGAAAAATTATGTACCGTATCGGACAGGAAGAAATCGCAGAGCTTACCCGGGTGATCGAGAGCAGAAATATGTTCAAGATCAATTCCGGCCTGCAGGAATCCCGCCGGGTGGAGGAGGGGCTGTGCGAGCTCTTTGGCGCAAAGCATTCCATCTATCTGACCAGCGGCCATGCCGCGCTGGTGGCGGGACTCGTCGCCCTGGGCATCGGCCCGGGGGATGAGGTCATTGTGCCTGCCTATACCTATATCTCCACCGCCATGGCGGTGGTGGAGGCGGGCGCCATGCCCGTCATCGCGGAGGTGGATGAAACGCTGACCCTCTCCCCGGAGGATGTTCGCAAAAAAATCACCCCCCACACCAAGGCCATGATCCCCGTGCACATCCAGGGCTTCCCCTGCAACATGGATGCGCTGATGGAGATCGCCCGGGAGAATAACATTGCGGTGCTGGAGGATGCCTGCCAGGCCGACGGCGGCGCCTATAAGGGCAAGCGCCTCGGCACCATCGGCAATGCCGGCGCCCTGAGCTTTAACTATTTCAAAATCATCTCTGCCGGCGAGGGCGGTGCCCTGCTGACCGATGACCGCAAGCTCTTTGAGCGCGCCCTCATCTATCACGATGCCGGCGCCATTGCCTTCTTCGGCGATCAGATGTCCGGCTTTGAAACGGAGGGCTTCTGCGGCAGCGAATACCGCTCCAACGAGCTTTGCGCCGCCGTTATGCGCATCCAGCTCACCCGGCTGGACGGAATTCTGGCGGATCTGCGCAAAAATAAGAGATATCTCATGGAGGGCGTGGCCGATCTTGCGCAGTTTGTGCCTTCAAACGACCTTGAGGGAGACTGCGGCACCACCCTGGCCTTCCGCTTTGAAAGCGAGGAGAAGGCGCGCGCCTTTGCCACCGCCCCCGGCGTCGGCGGAACGCTGCCCATCGATACCGGACGCCATGTGTATACAAACTGGGAGCCCATCATGAAAAAGCGCGGCGCCTGCCACCCGGCGATGGATCCCTTCAAAATGGAGGCAAACCGCGATATCGTGCCCGATTACCGGGCGGATATGTGCCCCGAAACCCTCGATCTGCTGGCTCGCTCGGTGTATGTCGGCGTAAATCCCGACCACGGCGCGAGGGAGCTTCAGGAGAAGATCGCAGCCCTCCGTTCTGCCCTGCAGAGCCTGTAAAGAAAACAAAAAAACATGCGCCGGAGGCGATCCTTTTCGGATTGCCTCCGGCGCATGTACTATTTTTGGAGCGGGTATTGCAAAGCACTGCAAGGTGTGCTATTATATACCCTGTATAACTATAGGCTTTTTTAAGTATGGAAGAGGGGGGGATGACCGTGCCGGAGCCGCAGAAAAAAGAAACCTTTTTCCGGAGCGCTGCCTTCCGGAAGATGGTTCTGACCGTGGTCTGCGTGGTGGTGCTTGCCTCGCTGCTTCTCAATCTCTTCACCTTTGTTATGCCCATTGTACGCTATTACGGCGAGAGCATGTCGCCCACCCTTTCCGACCGGCAGATCCTTGTGGTCTCCAAGATCTCGGAGGTGGAGCCGGGGGATATCGTCGCCTTTTATTACAACAACAAGGTCATCGTCCGCCGGGTGGTGGCCTCCGGGAACAACCAGGTGGTCATTGATCTCTTCGGCGCCGTATCTGTCAACGGCGAGGTGCTGGAGGAGCCCTATGTGGAATCTCCGACGCTGGGTCAGTGCAACGTGGATTTTCCCTATAATGTTCCCGCCGGGGCATTTTTTGTCCTGGGGGATAACCGCGCCGTGGCCATGGACAGCCGCCTTGCGGAGATTGGCCCGGTGACCCCCGACCGGCTGATCGGAAAGGTGGTCTATTCCATCGCTCCCTTCGGCCCGGTTCGCTAAAAAATTACTTCTTTGATCGAAAGACGCAGTTATGAAGGCTTTTGGATTCTTGAAAAAACTGAATATCAAAAGCATGCTGACCTGGCTTGCGGTGGCGGCGCTGTGCGCGGCCGTCTGCATCGGCATCTTCCATGCGAACATAACTCCCTCCGTTGCCCTGGAGCAGGAGCTTCGCTGCGGCATCCGGGAGCATGTGCATACCGATGCCTGCTATGCCGGCGATCTTCTGGTGTGCACAATTCCCGCCCACAGCCACGACGGAAACTGCTATATCGTTCTGCTCAATGAAAACGATATCAATTCCATTCTCTCCATGCTGGGCGGAACGGGAAACCGGTCGCTGGAATATATCATCACCGATGTGGTGAGCTCCGCCCTGGTGCTCAATGCAAACCTCAACACCCCGGAGGATATCCTCGGCGGCACGGTGGATCTTCCCCTGAATGAGACCACCGTTTCCCAGCTCAACAGCACCATCACCGAGGAGGAGGACATCCCGCAGATCACCCTGAACGAGAAGATCAACAATTCCTCCACCCTGGCGGCCGATTCCTCCACCCTGGCCGTCGGCTCGCCGGTCGACCCCACCACGGGAAACTACAACGCAAACTTCTACATCTATCTGGATCGGAGCTGGAAGTGCATCGGCACCCTGCAGTTTAGCCGCACAGGCTCCAACAGCAATTACAACCCCTACAAATCCACCGTCCCGACGGAGGATGTGCTGGAGCTTGTAAATACCTTCCTCGGCAAGGAATATGTCTACAATTCCTTTGATATTTCCGTCTCAAGCAATCAGAACAACGGCTATTCCACCACCGATCCCATCGGAATGGCCTCGGTGCAGACGACCCTCTACCAGGGCACGAGCAACAGCACCTCCCGCAGCACGAAATATGTCCGCCTCATTCCCCGCGGCAGCAGCAGCGGCAGCAATACCGGCTTTGGCTTCTGCACGGTGACCTATGAATATCCAAACGGCGCCACCGTCAAGAGCTATGAGCGAACGGGCGAGGCCTTTAACCTGCCCTCCGGCAATTACAAATGGACGGCAAACGGAACCGACTACAATGCCGGCGACTCCGTCACCCTCTCGCAGGCCACCACCTTCACGGGAACGCTCCTTGGCCCGCCGAGCTATGTCAATATCGTCTATGATGTCAATTTCCCCACGGTGAGCGGCGTTACCGTCACCACAAGACCCACCCTCGCAGGTCTGACCGTCACCACCCAGACGGATGAATACACCGAAGGGGCGGAGGCCACCATCCGCAACCTTTCCCAGCAATCGGTGGAGGGCAAGGTCAGCAGCGATAGCACCGGCCTTGGCCGCGTCATTCAGTTCCGCGGCTGGCGCGTGGGCAATTCCGATGAGATCATCCAGCCCAACACCCGCCTGCTCTGGGAGGAGATCGTCCGCTATTCCAACAACTCCAACCGCCTGGAGCTGACGGCCGTCTGGGACACCAGCCCCCTGCAGACCGCCGCCTTCTATATCCGCTTTGACTCGGTGGCCGTGGATACCGACGGCAACATCACAGGGCAGGATTCCAACAAATACACCCGGCAGATCTTTGCCGCCTATGTGGGCGGTATCGATCCCGGCCTTGGCACCACCACGCTGCATGATCTCTACCACATCGCCGACACCACTGCGGATAATTCCTTCGGCGCCGACCAGGAAATCCGCGCCCTTTACGGCGAAAAGAGCGAGGGAGCCTGGCTCTCCGCCTTCCCGGAGGACGAATACGTCTTCCAGGAGCTGGTGCAGTATGCCAACACCGGCTATCTTTCGGTGGACGGCGTGGCCGTCAAGGCGGAGGATCTCAACGAGCGGGAATACGCCATCCGCTGGTACGTCTTCAAGGCGCAGAACGACGCCTGGCATATCGACGGAAAGCTCGTCCGCAAGGTGGGACTGATCCACGTCTACAAAACCTTTGCCGGCAACGCAGAGCTGGTGAGCGAGGCAAAGGAAGACTTCTACATCGATGCGCTGGATGTCAGCACCGGGGTCAACACGGTGCTTGATCTGAACAACCACACCTCCTACAATGCTGCCACCGATACCTATATGTGGGAGATCCGCGATGTGGACTATGGCGAGCTCTGGACCATCACCGAGCATCCCCATGCCTTTGCGGACGCAAGTATCGAGTTTTCCGTTTTTTCGGAGTATACCGTCATGGATGCCCTGGGAGATCAGTCGGTTTCCGGCACCGGCACCTCCATGACCGTCTCCGGCATGACCTACGCCCTGGACGAAGGCACCGACGAGGTGCTCCGGGCGGAATTTACCAACATATACAACCGGCGGGATTCCATCGTCATCAAAAAGCAGGACAGCCGCACGGGCGTATCCATCGGCGGCGCGCAGTTCCGCCTGCAGCAGAACGGACAGGATCTGAAATTCCGCAAGGACACCGCCACCGAGCGCTATATCTACGATCCGGCGGGAACGGAGACGAACCTTGTCGGCACGGCCAACGGCTATTTTGAGATCTGTGTTGAAAACATCAGCTACGATCTTGGTCCCATCACCGTGCTGGAGGTCACCCCGCCCACGGGATATACCCCCATCGGCGCTGTGGAGATCGGCCATACCGACAGCCACGGAAATGTGGGCATCATCAGCGGAAACAGTGACCTCATCAATTATCATTCCGGCGTTCTCATCGTCGGCAACTCCACCGAGGCCTCCACCGTCACCGCAAAGAAGATCTGGGACTGCCCGGAAAGCGAGTGGCAGCCGGTGACGCTGCAGCTGCTGGCCAACGGAAAGCTCGTCACCAGCGTCATCGCCGGCGTGCAGGCCGAAGTTTCCCTCTCCGGGGATAACAACTGGCAGCACACCTGGGAAAACCTCCCGGTGTATGTCAACGGCGAAAAGATCAACTGGACCATCCGCGAAACGCGCATCGGCAGCGAAGGCGCCAAGTCCGACGGCTCCTTTGTCAACTGGATCGCCTCCTACGGCATCCCCGTCAAGACCACCGCCGCCGACGGCAGCGAAAACACCCTGCTGACCGTGACAAATACCACCAAGCGCGTTATGCTTCGCCTGACCAAGACCAACTTCAGCAAGACCGCCGCAGTGGGCGGCGCCGCCTTTAAGCTGGAGATCGTGGATGCGGCGGGGGCGGTGCTTCCCGGAGAGATCGTCAAGGAGGGCACCACCGCAGCGGACGGAACCCTGGTCTTTGACAACCTCAAGAGCCTGGTGCGCTACCGCCTGACAGAGACCGCCACCCCCGCAGGCTATCTTCCCATGACGGAGTATATCTACTTTACCATCGCCGAGGACGGCGCCGTCACCGTGGAGGAGAGCTACTATGCCGAAGCGGGAAACACCGCCTATAATATCACGGTTTTCAATGCCGAAGCGGTGGATCTGCCCGATTCCGGCGGACCCGGCAGCGATATGTTCCGTGTCCTTGGCCTCGCGCTTTGCGCGGTGGCCATCGGCCGTGGCATATATACCTTCTTTGAGAAAAGGAGGTACCAAAATTCTTTGTAATCTTTTATCGCACACGCCCAAAAGCAAAAAAAGAAAGGAAACCAAGCAAATGAAAAACCTCAAGCGTATCGTTGCGGTGCTTCTTTGCCTCTGCCTCGTTGCCGGCCTCAGCGTCATGACCGTCAGCGCAGCGGACACCGGAAGCATCACCATCGAAAACCCCTCGCACTCCGATTCCACCGTTGCAGGCAAGACCTTTAAGCTCTATAAGATCTTCAACGCAACCTCCGACGGCAGCAACATTGCCTACAGCTGGACTGACGGACAGAAATTCTACAATTTCTTCTTCGGCCCCGACGGAAAGGTTACCCCCAACAAGGCTGACGGCACCGCCCAGCAGGCCGTGGAATGGATCTCCGCACATGTCAAGTCAAATATCGAGATCTCCCAGTTTGCTGAAGAGCTGCATGCCTACATCGGCAATAACAGCATCGGCGCCGACGCCGATGTGACCGGCGCCGACGGTGTTACCTCGGTGCAGTTTACAAGCCTTGACTACGGTTACTATCTGGTGGACGATGCCACCTCCCTCACCGGCGCGGCTGTCCGTTCCGCCATTATGCTTTCCAACGTCAATAAGGACGTCGTCATCTCCCTGAAGGCAAACCGCCCCAAGATGAACAAGTTCGTCAAGGAAAACGACGGCTCCACCTGGGGCGAGACCACCTCTGTTACCGTGGGCGATACCGTCAAGTTCCGTATTGAGCTGGTCGTTCCCTCCCATATCATGTATGAGAAGTACACCTATTATGTCACCGATAAGATGTGCGATGCCCTGGATTATAAGAACAACCTGAAGGTCTACTATGACGGTGCCGAGATCGCAGCTGCCGGCCACTACACCGTCGGCGGTAATGATACGAATGAGATCTTCAAGATCGATTTCACCGATTTCATGACCTCAACGACAACCTTCACCACTCCCTATGAGGCAGGTAAGGTTATCGCCATTGAGTATGAGGCCAAGGTAAACGGCAAGATTGAGCCCCACAACCTCAATCGCAACACCGCCATCCTGACCTATTCCAACGACCCCGCAAACTGCAACCTCGCCACCGCCACTTACGGCACCACTGAGGACACCGCCAACGTGGTTTCCTACCTCATGGTCATCTCCAAGTTCTCCACCGACTCTGTCGGCGGCATTGATTTCACCAAGCGTCTTTCTGGCGCGAAGTTCACCATCACCCACGACAGTACCCTGCTGAAGTTCCGCCAGATCCCCCTCACCCACGGCTCTGAGACCATCTCGGCCTACATTGTGGATCCTGACGGAACCATCACCGATCTGGAAGTTCTGGGCGGCAGCGCTCCCTCCGGCTCTGTGGACAATGCCACATACCACGGCGGCCACCTGGGTGACCTGACCATCTTCGGTCTCTCCGAGGGTGTCTACAAGATTGCCGAGACCGTGGCTCCCGCCGGCTATCAGGTCGCAACGAGCACCTTTGATATCACCATCACCGACGCCACCAACGACGCCGGCGAGGTCTATCAGCTCAATGCCTCCGGCAGCTTCACCGGTGACGGCGCCGTGCTTGGCAATGTCGGCGGCAACAACACCAATCTGCTGACCTATGTGGACATCGGCGACAAGCCCGGCCAGGCTCTGCCGGAAACCGGTGGTATGGGTACCACCCTCTTTACCGTTGTCGGCATTGTGCTGATGGCCGGTGCAGCCGCTTTTTTTACTTCAAGAAAAAGAAATAGCGCGGCGTAAAAGAAATTTCGCTTTTGTCGGAGCGACTGCATCTTTAAGCCACCCCGCAAAGCCTGTTTCTTTTTCGGATTCTGACAAAAACTAAAAGGGAAGGAGGGAAAGGCCCATGAAAAAGCATATGCATACCATCATCCTGGTGGTCATCTTTCTCTGCGGCCTTTCCCTCTTCCTGTATCCGACAGTCAGCAATCTCTACAACGACTGGGTCAACCGGCAGCTCATCGGCGACTATCAGAATTCCTTTGCCGATGTCGCGCCCGAAACCAAAAACGAGGCCCTGGCGGCTGCCGAAAGCTGGCGGGAAAACCGGAAGGATCCGGAGCGTCTTGCGGCGCTTGGTCTAACCTATGAAAATGTGCTCAATGTGGCAAATAACGGTGTGATGGGATATATCGAGATCCCGAAAATCAGCGTTTCGCTGGTCATTTACCACACCATAGAGGAAAATGTGCTCCAGCGCGGCATCGGCCACGTACCGGAGAGCGATCTGCCCATCGGCGGGCAGAATACCCACTGTGTCCTCGCCGGACATACCGGCCTGCCCTCTGCAAAGCTTTTGACCAATCTCGACCACATGAAGGTCGGCGATCGGTTTTATATTCATGTGTTAGACGAGGTGCTGAGCTACGAGGTGGACGATGTTTCCGTCGTCCTCCCCGAGGAGATCTCGCGGCTCAATGTTGTCAGCGGTAAGGATTGCGTTACGCTGGTCACCTGCACGCCCTATGGAGTCAATTCCCACCGGCTGCTGGTGCGCGGCGTGCGCATTACCGACAAGGACAATCTGCATTCCAAAAACGACCGGGTACAGAATGAGATTCTCCATGTGGAGATGAAATATCTTCTGACCTTTTCTCTGCTCGGCATTGCCGTGCTGAGCTTGGCCGGATTCAAAATCGTCAGCCTGCGCAAAAAGCGCCGTGCCGCTGCCGGAAAGGACAATCATGCATCTGAAATTCGCGAAAATTAACCGAATACTGTGCCTGCTTCTGCTGGCGGGGATGCTTTTTGCCCTGGCGGTGCCCGCTGCGGCGGCTGCGCCGACGGGCAGCATCAGCCTGGAGCTGGAGAGCGCTGACGGCGCCCCGATCGACGGCCTGCGGGTGAATATCACCCGGGTGGCGGCCATTTCCGGCGGAAAATATCAGCCGGCAGAGGGCTTTGAGAGCTCCGGCATCTCCGTTTACGGCCTGCTGACCGATCCCGGCGAGGCCGCGGCGCGGGATGTGATGGGCTATATCCGCAGCCGGCAGCTGCCGCCTACCGCCACCGCCACGGCAAGCGCCGGAAAGGCGGAGTTTCAGGGCGTAGAAGAAGGAATCTGGCTGGTCTGGTGCCCGGAGGGGGAGAGCTATACCTTCAATCCCTATCTGGTCTTCATTCCCTTCGCTGTCAACGGTGTGCTGTGCTATGATGTGCAGTCCGCCCCCAAGTCGGATGTCGGCGGGGACGGCAGCACCTCCGTCAGCGTGCTGAAGCGGTGGGAGGATCGCGGCAACGCCGCCGGAAAACGCCCCGCATCGGTGACGGTGGAGCTGCTTTGCGGCGATATCGCGGTGGACCGCGTGGAGCTTTCGGAGCAGAACGGCTGGGCGCACACCTTTACGGGGCTGCCCGCCGGAAAATATGCCGTCCGCGAGCTTTCCGTGGCGGAATATGAAACGGAAATCAATGGCGATGCCCTTCACGGCTTTGTCATCACCAATACCTATGCCGGCGAAAAGCTGCCGGAAACCGGCCAGCACTGGTGGCCCATTGCCGCCCTGGTGATTGCGGGCGTGGGCTTTGCCCTTCTCGGCATTCTGGAGCTGCGCGGAGGCAAGGATGGCCGGTAAGCGCACCCGGCGCGGTGCCGCCCTGCTGGCCTTTAGGGTGCTGCTGCTGGCCTTTGCCGGCGGCTGGTTTGTCCACAATCTGCGGGAGGATGCCGAGGCCGGCCGCGCAGCGGAGGACATCCTGCAAAGGCTGGAGACGGAATCCCCGGTGACCTCCGAGGGAGATGCGGCGCCGCTCTATGTGGTGGACGGGGAAAGATACTGCGGAACGGTCATTATTGAGTCCATCGGCGTAACCCTGCCGGTGTGTGACGGCTGGGACTATGCCCGCCTGCGCAAGGCACCCTGCCGGTATTCCGGCTCGGTGGAGGGCGGGGACATCATCATTGCCGCCCACAACTATAAGAGCCATTTCGGCCGCCTGGGCGAGCTGCAGCCGGGGAATACCGTGCGCTTTGCGGATCCCGCCGGGCGGGAGTATCGCTATCGCGTGGCGGAGGTCACGCTGGTGGACGGTACCGCCGTGGAGGATATGAAATCCGGCGACTGGGATTTTACCCTCTTTACCTGCACAAAGGGGCGGGAAATGCGCGTTGCCGTCCGCTGCATACGGGAAGAATAGAGAAAGCCGATACGGAAAAGCTTCCGTATCGGCTTTTTTGTGTCTGTAGCGGTGTCAGATGAGGGGGATCCACACCATCATATCCGTCTCGCCGCGGTTTTCCATGCCGTAGTAGGGGATAAAGGTCAGCTTGCGGGGAAGGGACTCGATATCCTCCGGCCGGCAATAGAGCTTGCCGCAGCTGCGGCGGGCGATGCCGTCGGCGGTGATGACGGGCAGGCGGAAATAGTCGCTCGGGGTGAGGGAAAATTCGCTGTCGCGGCGGAGGGCGAGGGAGAAAATGTCCCCCTCGTTGTCCACGCCCTCCAGGCAGTAGACGGCGGGGCCGTAGGCGATGCAGGCGCGGCCTGCATTTTCGTGCACGGCAGGATCGGCCACGAGGATGCGCGGCGCCATGTGGAAATCAAAGGAAAGCTCGGAAACACCCTCAAAGCAGGCGTAGCCGTCCTGCAGGGTATAGGGAGCGGAGGCAGTGAAGCTGTCGCACCAGCCGGGAACGCGCACGAAAATGCGCCCATAGCCCGGCGCGGAGAGCTGAACCTTGCCGTCGGCGGGGTAGCCGGTGGTCTGGCGGAGGGTTTTGCCCTCCAGGGTGGTGGTGCCGTTCATAAAGTGGTGAACGTAAAGGCTGTCGCCCTCCTCGGTATAGAGGAAATCGGCAATGGAGTTGACAAAGCGGAGGATGTTCGGCGGGCAGCAGGAGCAGCCGAAGACCTTCAGGCGCTGGGTGATGGGGAAGCGATCCTTCTGCTTGGTGGAGGGGTTCTTATCGCGGTTTGCAAGGTCAATGGACAGGGGGTTTTCATAGAAGAAGCTGTCGCCGCTGATGGAGACGCCGGAAATGCTGCCGTTGTACATGCAAAGCTCTGCCACATCACCGTAGAGACCGCAGGGCTTGAGCCGGGTCATTCGCTGGCAGAAGAGGGCCAGGGCGAGGGTGGCGCAGGTTTCGGTGTAGGCGCGCTCGTTCTGCAGATCGTAGTCCACGGTGAAGGCCTCGCCGATGTGGGAGGAGCCGATGCCGCCGGTGACATACATGCGCTTTTCCGCCACGTTGTGCAGAATGGTGTCGCAGGCCTTGTAGAGCGCCTCATCACCCGTCTCCAGGGCGAGATCGGCCATGGCGATGTAGAGATACATGGCGCGCACGGAATGCCCCTCCGCCGTGGTCTGCTCCCGGATGGGGGCGTGATCCTGGGCGTAGGGGGAGTTGCCCCAGTCGTAATAGCCCTTGATGTCAAGGTCGTTGCGGCCGCGGGATTCTAAGAAGAATTTGGCCAGGGTGAGGTATTTTTCCTTGCCGGTGGCGCGGTAAAGCTTGATGAGGGCAAGCTCGATCTCCTCATGCCCCGGGGTCACAAAGCCGGCGGATTGCTCCACCCGGAAAATGCGGTCCACAAGGTCGATGTATTTCTCCACCAGCCCCATCAGCTTGTCCTTGCCGGTGGCGTGGTAATAGGCCACGGCGGCCTCGATGAGGTGGCCGAGGCAGTAAAGCTCGTGCTCGTGGCGGGTGGTAAAGCGCTGATCGGTTTTGTAGAGGTTGTAGAAGCAATTGTAATAGCCGTTTTCCAGCTGGTTTTTGCACATATCGTCGATGAGCTCGTCCGCCTTTGCCTCCAGGCGTGCATCACGGCCGCGCTCCAGGGCGAAGGCCAGGCCTTCGATCCATTTTGCCACATCGGAATCCCAGAAAATGTGGGGCTTCCAGCCCTCGCGCTCCTGCATTTCGCGGTCGCACTTCAGGGCGGCAAAGCGATGGGTCTCCGCAAAGCGGTCATAGATGGCATCCAGCGTTACCTCGCGGGAGATGCGCTGCATATCTCCCCAAAACGAACCTTCCAGATGCGTTGCATAAAAGGGAATCTGCCTCATAGAATGGCCTCCTTATCGTGGCATATCTTCGAGAATAATTATGGCACAGGCAGGTAGCAAAGTCAATAGCAAGGAGGTGGACAATGATTGAAAGGGAGGGAAAGCTGTGGTATAATGGAGCTGCAAAACCCGGAAAGGGGGAGGTAAATGATGAAAAATTTATCCCGTGCCGCGGAAACGGCAAAAAAACTGGTGGATCAGATGACGGTGGAGGAGAAGCTTTCCCAGCTTCTCTACAATTCTCCGGCCATTCCGAGGCTCGGCATTCACGAATACAACTGGTGGAACGAAGCGGCCCACGGCGTGGCCCGGGCGGGCATTGCGACGGTCTTTCCCCAGGCCATCGGCATGGCGGCCTCCTTCCATCCCGAGCTGGTGCGCGAGGTGGCGGATGCCGTCTCCACCGAGGCGCGGGCAAAATACAACAAGAGCGTCGAATTTGAGGATTACGACATCTTTAAGGGGCTGACCTTCTGGACCCCGAATATCAATATCTTCCGCGATCCCCGCTGGGGTCGCGGCCAGGAGACCTTCGGCGAGGATCCCTATCTCACGGCTACCATGGGTGTTTCCTACATCCGCGGTCTGCAGGGAGAGGGCGAATTTCTGAAATCTGCCGCCTGCGCAAAGCATTTTGCCGTGCATTCGGGGCCGGAGAGCCTGCGCCACGGCTTTGATGCCGAGGTGGGCATGAAGGATCTTTGGGAAACCTACCTGCCCGCCTTTGAAAAGGCGGTGGAGGCGGGGGTTGCCGGCGTTATGGGCGCCTACAACCGCACCAACGGCGAGCCCTGCTGCGCCCACAGCTACCTCATTGAAGAGGTTCTGCGCAAAATGTGGGGCTTTGCGGGCTATTTTGTCTCCGATTGCGGCGCCATTGCCGATATTGCAAAGCATCACCACTGCGCCGAGGACATGAAGGGCGCGGCGGCGCTTTCGCTGAAGAAGGGCTGCGAGCTCAACTGCGGCGAGGCCTATACCCACCTTGTGGAGGCCTGGGAGGAGGATCTCATCGGCGAGGAGGAGATCACCGCCGCTGCCACCCGGCTCTACACCATCCGCGCCCTGCTTGGCGAATTCGAAGAGGTGCGTCCCTACGCGGACATCCCCTACGATGTGCTCGACTGCGAGGCGCACCGCCGGCTCAATGACCGCATTGCCGAGGAAAGCCTGGTGCTTTTGCAGAATGCGGACAATTTCCTGCCGCTGGGTGAGGGAAAATACAAAAAAATCGCCGTTGTCGGCCCCAACGGAAACTCCACCACCGTGCTGGAGGGCAATTACAACGGCCGCGCCTCGGAATATATCACCGTGGCGGAGGGTATGCGCCGCGTATTTCCGGATGCCCGCATCACCGTGGCCAACGGCTCCAATCTCTACCGCGAAAGCCGCAACAACTGGGGCGGCTTCGGGGATATGCACAGCGAAGGCCTGGCCGCCGCCTCGGAGGCGGAGGTCACTGTGCTTTGCCTCGGCATGGACAGAACGGTGGAGGGCGAGGAAATCCCCGGCCTGGACGACGATTGCTTTGACCACGGCGACAAGCGCACGCTGAAGCTTCCGAAGACCCAGCTGCGGCTGGCGGAGAAGGTGTGCGAGGTTTGCGAAAATGTGATTTTTGTCATTATGTGCGGCAGCCCCATCGACCTGGGGGATAAGCTTCTTGCAAAGGCCAAGGCGGTCATCCACGCCTGGTATCCCGGCGCCCGGGGCGGCCTTGCCATCGCGCGGCTGCTGCGGGGTGAATTCTCCCCCAGCGGACGGCTGCCGATGACCTTTGCAAAGGCGGAGACAGCTCTTCCGGCGATCACCTCCTACGCCATGGAGGGGCGCACCTACCGCTATCGGGAGGAGGAGCCCCGCTATCCCTTCGGCTTTGGCCTGGGATATACCAAATTCCGCTATTCGGGCGCAGAAATTCTGGAAAAGAACGAGAACGCCGTACGCATCGCGGTGTCGCTTGCAAATGTCGGCGGCATGAAGGCTGCCGAAAAGGTGCAGGTCTATGCCCGCATGGCCGACAGCCGCACATCGACGCCCGTCTGGCAGCTTTGCGGCCTCTCATCTGTGGAGCTTGCGGCGGGAGAGACCGGCAGATGCGAGATATCCATCGACCGCTACTGGCTGAAGGCGGTGCTTGCCGACGGCAGCCGCGTCGAGCCCGATGGCGGCATCACCCTCTGTATCGGCGGCCATCAGCCCGATGCGCGCTCGGCAGAGCTGACGGGAACGGAGTGTATCTCCCTTTCGCTGTAACGAAAAATATACCCCAAGGCAGCGCAGGAGCCCCCCCTGCGCTGCCTTTTTTTGTCCTCCGAAAGAAGCAGGGGAGGAACTTGTTGACAAATCAACAAATGTATGGTATGCTGATGCCTGTTGAGAATTCAACAAGAACTTGGAGAGGTGACGGCCATGCAGGAACGATTTGAAACCTTCACCGTGCTGATCAACCGGATCAGCCGGAACATTCGGAAAATCAAAAACCGGGAAATGGCGGAATACCATCTGCGCAGCGCCCATGTTTCCTGCATCTATTATCTCTATACAAACCCCGGAGCGACGGCCACCGACCTCTGTGAGCGCTGCGAGGAGGACAAGGCCACCGTTTCCCGCGCTCTGGAGTATCTGGAGGCGGGCGGCTTTATTTCCCGCGAGACAGAGCGCACAAAGCGCTATAAAAGCCCCCTTTTGTTGACCGCGAAAGGAATTGAGGCGGGAAAGCGGATCGCCGACAAAATTGACGGCGTGCTTGACGAAATCAGCGGCGGCCTGACCGAGGAGGAGCGGGTTGCCTTTTACCGCAGCCTTTCCGTCATCAGCGAAAGCCTGGAGGCTGTGGCCGGCCGCGGCGAAAACAAGGAGTAAACAACCGATGAAAACCAGAATTATTGTGGATTCCACGGCGGATCTTCTGCCGGAGATTGCAGCGCGGGTGCACACCGTTGCTCTCACGGTGCACTTTGGCGATGCGGAGTATATCGACGGCGTGACCATCGACCACAAAACCTTTTATGAAAAGCTCGTTGAGAGCGATGTCCTGCCCACCACAAGCCAGGCGACGCCGGCGGCCTTTGCCGCGGAGCTGGAGAAAGCCAGGCTGGCGGGGGAAGCGGCGGTGGTCATCACCCTTTCCGCTGCCTTTTCCGGCACCTACCAGAGCGCCGTCATCGCCGCGGCGGAGTATGAGAATGTTTACGTGGTGGACAGCGGCAGCGCCGCCATGGGCAGCGGGATCCTGGTGGAGCTTGCCCTGCGGCTGCTGGATGAGGGGAAGAGCGCCGAAGAGATCGCCCGGACGCTGATGCAGGAGCGGGAGAAGATCGTCGTCGTTGCCCTGGTGGATACGCTGGAATACCTCAAAAAGGGAGGCCGCGTATCCAAAACATTGGCCTTTGCCGGCGGCGTCTTGAATATTAAGCCCGTTCTCTCGGTCATCAATGGGGAGATTTGCCTGCTGGGCAAGGCTCGCGGCTCCAAAATGGGCAACAATCTGCTGGTTCAGGAGATCGATAAGGCCGGCGGCATTGATTTTCATAAGCCCGTTTTGCTGGGATACAGTGGAATTTCCGACGCACTTCTGTTAAAATATATAGAGGACAGCCGCCACATCTGGGAGGGAAACCTCGCCGAGGTGCGCTATACCACCGTCGGCTGCGTCATCGGCACCCATGCAGGCCCCGGCGCCGTGGTGGTGGCATTTTTTAAGAGGTGAATCGGCCGATTTTGCCGGCGAGCTGTTTTTTTGAAGAATCAAATGGGGGAGTAACGCTATGAACGTCGAAATCAGGGAAGTTCGGACTAAAAAGGATTTGTGGGCATGGGTTCGCTTCCCGAACCGGTTGTATAAGGATAACGCGTTCTTTGTTCCCTTTCTGGAAACGGATGAATTTGAAACCTTTTCGCCGGATAAAAACCCGGCCTATGCCTTTTGCGAAACCAGGCTGTTTCTGGCATACAGAAAGGGTGAAATCGTGGGTCGGATCGCAGGCCTGATCAACCATGCCTACAACAAAAAGTGGGAGAAGAATGCCATCCGCTTTACAAGATTTGATTTTATCGACGATTTCGAGGTCTCGCAGGCTCTCTTTGATGCAGTTGTAGCCTGGGGCAAGGAGAGGGGCTATACGGAAATCATGGGCCCCATCGGCTTTACGGATATGGATCACGAAGGCATGCTGGTGGAAGGCTTTGATGAATTCAATATGTCCATCACCTTCTATAACCATCCCTATTACCTGACCCATATGGAACGGCTGGGGCTGGTCAAGGATATTGACTGGATCGAGTATAAGATCAGCGTCCCTGCGGAGGCAGAGCCCCGGATCGAAAGAATCACTGAGCATCTCGTCAAAAACGGAATTTGCCGTGCCGTTACATATACCGATCGCAAGGTGCTCTATGAGGATGCCTTTGAGGCCTTCCGCCTCATCGACACCGCCTTTTCCCGGCTCTACGGCACCGTCCCCCTGACGCCTGAGGTCATTAAGAATGCCATCGATGGTTATGTTCCGCTGGTGAACCTCGACTATATCTGCTCCGTTAAGGATCCGGAGGATAAGATCGTCGGCTTTGGCGTTCTGGTGCCATCAATCGCAAAGGCCTTGAAGAAATCCAACGGAAAGCTCTTTCCTCTGGGAATTGTCCGGATGCTGGCGGCCTTGAAGGGGAAAAACGATACGCTGGAGATGTTCTTTGTTGCTGTTGACCCGCAGTATCAATCGAAGGGGCTGCCGGCCATCATCATCAGCACCCTACTGGAGAAAATCATCGCAAACGGCGTGAAATACTGCGAAACCGGGCCGATGCTGGAAACCAATACGGCGGTGCACAGCATGTGGCGGCATTTTGAAAAGAAGCAGCACAAGCGCCGCCGCTGCTATAAAAAGCAGATTTAAGGAAGGGAAAGGAATATGAGCGTTACGAAAAAAGAAGTGTGGCAGGGACTGAAATTCACCCTCTTTTCCGTCTCTGCCGGCGTCATTCAGGTGGGCTCCTTTGCGCTGCTGGAGATTTTCATCAAGGATTACTGGATCCCCTATCTCATCTCGCTGGTGCTTTCCATCCTCTGGAATTTCACCCTGAACCGCAGATACACCTTCAAATCGGCGGCCAATGTTCCCGTGGCCATGGCAAAGGTCTTCGGCTTTTATCTGGTATTCACGCCGCTTTCTACCTTCCTCGGAGATCTCGCGGAAAGCCACGGCGCCAACGACTTTCTCATCCTGATCGTGACCATGCTTGCAAACTTTGTGCTGGAATTTCTCTTCTGCAAGTTTGTTGTCTACCGCGGCCAGGAAAATACACTGGAAAAATAAATTTGCGCAAAAATGCAGCGAGGTGAAGGCTCACCTCGCTGTTATAGTTAAGTAAGTGCAGTTGTGCGATGCTTGGGGAAACCAAAGCAACGATTCCAATGGCGAATTAAAGCCCGACGAGAAGCTTGATTTTCTCCCCGAAGGGAAGCTTTTTGCATAGAAACAATCCGATGCAGATGAATAGAACCATAAGGGCTAAACCAACGATAGGCGAAAAGAGCAGTCTAAACCAATCGCCCGGAAGCCTGTTTATGAAAAACTGAACGATCTGCATGTGCAAAAGATAAATACAATAGGACCATGTGCCGATCTTCGCAATGGATTTCGCGGCACTCCCAACGGCGATTCTATAGGACAAATCAGCAATAATTATGAGCGAAGAAAGACAAAACACAGATGTCAGAATGTTGAAATAGGTAAAAATTTTTAATTGCATCAGCAAAAGTGCGGTAAGCGGCGATAAGAGATATGCAGCAAACAGAATGCTTTTTTTTGCCCGAAGCCTTATGTCAAGACGATAGGTTCTCACAAGTATTCCCAAACTGAAATAACCGACCCAATGCAGAGGATTGAGATAGTCGGTCATGAAGGGAAGGGGAGGTGTAAGCGAAAAGCCGAAAGACGCCAATAATAAGGATATAACCTGAAGGCCGATCAAAATAATCAGTATGGCGGTGCGGTTCCATAGCCATTTGAAGATGAAGAGAAACAGTGTATATATGGCGATGTAATAATACCAGGTTCCGCTGCCGAAAACCCATTTTAAGTATTCGACTATACTGAAAGTGTGCGATGTAAACGCAAAGAATAAGTGTGTGAGAGAAGAACACATCAACCACGGAATAATAATCCTAAAGAATTTTTTCTGCCAAAATGCTTTTCCGTCCAAGGGCTTTCGCGCATATAAAAAACCGCCAATCACAAAAAATGAGATCACACCGATTTCGCCAAACAGGATCCAAAGGGAAGATATAATTCTTGAGAAGAGGTTGTCATCGGTAAAGACAATTACATGTGCAGCGATAACGCTGAATATGGAAATTGCCTTCAGAATGTTAATAGCCACGCTTTCGCGCTCGGTCAGTAAGCTTTTTTTGGCCATTTTAATACTTCCTCATAATATATAATGCATCAGGCAAAAAAATACAGCCGGCCAACGGAATGAGTTCCTCCATGTAATGCGAACCTCGCACATGGCGGGTAGCCATAATCATTGCCGCAAATTCTTCACCAATATTATATTGCAATCATAATTAAATGTAAAGCATCTGCATGTAGGTTGGTTTATGCGAAGGAGATTTGCAAAGCGGATAACTCTGTGCAAATGGGTTTGAAAGAAATGCGAGATCCGGAATACTCCCCGGCCTATTACAGATACGAACAGCGCAATTTGTAAAATTATTGTAGGCACGGGCAAAGGCCCCCTCTGACGAGGGGGCTGTCACCGCAGGTGACTGGGGGAGAGAACAACTACCCCTCAGTCAGCCTGTTCGGCTGACAGCTCCCCTGACAAGGGGAGCCTTCCAGGTGCGCCGCAGAAAAGGAGAAAGATATACTATGAAGGCTACAGGAATCGTTCGCAGAATCGATGAATGAGGTATAATAACACCAAGAGCTATAAAGCCGCATAAATACTAGGTTTTTCACGGATTTTGTCCAAAATACTTTGAGATAACACGCGGTTTTGGGCTTTGATTGTTATTAAAGCGAGGTGTTGGAATACATATCAAAAGGCCGGATGGACACAGAAGTTCATCCGGCTGTCTGTTTCTCAAAACTTGTAAGTATTGTAGCAAAAGTTACATTAGTATTGCGACAAAATAATTCAGAGAAAAATCAAAAATATCAAAAAAGTATTGACTGATAACAAAAACTGTGTTATCGTGTCCAAAAAGATAAGGTGCTTATAAATAAAAGGAGAGACCGAGTATGATTACATTTGTCGAATATCCTATTGCGAGCGAAATATCTGACAGTTATGAAATAACAGTAAATGGGAAGAGAGCGCACGCTGTAAAAACACGTGTTTCTGCGATGCCGTTTAACCGTCTTTGGCCGGGGAAACAACGCTCCCTTGAACAAACGGAATTTGTTTCCTATATTTCGATTTCTACAGACGAACAGATTCTTGATTTTACCATAACCCCTGCCGTTGCATTCAAAGAGGCAGTGATACGTCCGCTTTCATCTGGTGTTATTGCACAAATCAAAGACGGTAAAATACATTTTGAAATTCATAAAACCGGTTATTATACAGTAGAGCTTGACGGTCCGCACAATGCTCTGCATTTGTTTATTGATCCTATACATAATTTTGATATTCAGGAAGATACAGATTCTGTTTGTTATTTTGGCCCCGGTGTTCACAACGTGGGTGAGATGAGAGTAAAAAGCGGAATGACTGTATATATACATCGAGATGCTGTGGTTTACGGTTCAATTCTTGGCGTTAATGTTAAAAATGTGAAGATTTTGGGCGAAGGTGTACTCGACGGTAGCTTTTATGAAAGAGAAACCGAATCATTTCTTTTGGGGTACGATTATTCGCGTGTTCCTGATGCAAGTTGGGAAAGGAAACAGATGAAAAACATCATAGATGAAAATGCGGATTGCTTTACGGATGTTTCTACTTATCAAAAGGGAAGCGGTACCTTTATTTACCGTGACAACGCACAATTCAATAAACTGCTGGAAACGATGCAGCCGGTAAAAACAGGGCTCAACTTTTATGCATCCGAGAATATAGAAGTAACTGGTATTATTATTCGCAATTGCGCAGGACTGTCGGTAACCCAAGCCGGTTGTAAGAATGTTCACTATAAAAATGTAAAGCTGATTGGAATGTGGCGTTATAACAGTGACGGGATCGATTTTTATAATTGCCAGAATTGCTCTGTAAGCAAGTGTTTTCTGCGCACTTTTGACGATACTATTTGTGTGAAAGGTCAAGTTGGATGGGATACCATGAGTTCTTCCAATATCCTCATCGAAGAATGTGTCTTGTGGAACGATTGGGGACACACCTTGGATATCGGTGTGGATACCGTTGCGCCTGAAATTAGCAATATCATTTTTCGAAATTGCGATTTAATACACAATACTGCGACGGCTATCGACGTTGGTAATGACGATAGAGCGTATATTCATCATATATTGTTTGAAAATCTACGAATAGAATTTTCTCAATATGATTTAAAACCTGTCTATCAATCTACTGAAGAAATGTTGTTTATCCCCAAAAAACACACTCCTGCTCTGATTGCTATGTTTTTAAGCTGCGGCAGTTGGTCCATCGATAACCTGTATGGAAAAATAGAAAACGTAACTTTCAAAGATATTATTGTGTTTTCTGACGATAGCGATTTTAACTCAACGATTTCGTTAAAGGGCTATAATGAGGAACATAACATTAAAAACATAACTTTTCAAAATATTACACATAACGGGAAGCGGCTGTCAACACCCGAGGCGCTCCATATAAACTCTAACGAATTTGCAGAGTTTAAAGTTCTGTAAAGAAAATTCAGTAAGGAAACTTCACTGTTTGTCTTCTGTTGTTGTCATAAATAGAATAAATTCAAAAAGTATAAAACTCCTTTGTTGACAGATAATAACAGCGTTATCAAACTGAGCAAAGGAGTTTCTATATATGAAAGCAACAGGAATTGTTCGTAGAATCGAGGCTTGTGTTATAATAACACAAAAGTGCGATAAAGCCTTGTAAATACTAGGCTTTTGGACGATTTTAGAGCAAAAATTTTTGACAAAAAACCACATATTTTGACCGATACATAGCAAAAGCGAGGTGAATTTCACCTCGCTTTTGTGGTTGCTTATTTATCAAACTGTATCGGATAATCTCCAAAGCCCATACAGCAGGAAACGCCATCGGAAAGCCCATATCTCAACATTTCAATCGTTGCAATCAAAATGCAAAGGCAAGAATGATACATACTATTGATTTCGTAGGTGAAACCAAGTGATTTATGCTTTGACTCTTTTTCGATAACGATCTTTGCTGCAATTAAAGTGTCAAGTGCTGTTCGTAATTCAATTTCACTTAAGTTGAGTTTTTCTAGCATTTCTCCAAAGCTGATATCACTCATTGAAATGATAGCCATACAGACGAGCAGGTTCTCCTTTATTGCCAATGCCGCCAATAAATCTGCACCGAGGTCGGCGGTATTAGGAGTTATACTTTTGAAAAATGCCCGAGTTAAAATAGCGCCGTAGCCTTTTCCGGAAAGTAACGACACACCATTTTCATTAGAAATATGTGCAGGCTCATCATAGATTGCAGTATCTCTGCTTTTTAGATTTCCCCATGAAATTCCATGATGCGCATGTCCGAATATTTTTACCACATCTTCGTATGCCTCTTTGCTCATTTGATTTGGAATATTTTGCACTTTCTCAAATACTTTTTCGTACACATCATCGTATGTCATATCTTTGCCATAATACAGATAATCAAT
>JAFXIE010000002.1 GCA_017533425.1 Clostridia bacterium
TGGTCTGCCATATGCCTGCCTTACTTCGCAAAAAAGGCACCTGGCAGGGGCCGGAATACACCCTTTCCCTGCCTTACTTCGCAAAAAAGGCACCTGGCAGGGGCCGGAATACACCCTTTCCGCCGGGCGGGTAACGGTGGAGAGGAAGGGGCTTTGCTCCACCTTTCAGGCCTTTGCCTCCGCGCCGGGGATGGGGCGCGGCTTTACGGCGTCCCTCATTTTTCTCGACGAATGGGCATTCCAGCAGTATGCGCGCTCCATCTGGCTGTCGGTCTACCCCTCGGTCAACCGTCCCGGCGGCGGGAAGGTGATCGGCGTGTCCACCATGGAGCGCGGATCTCTCTTTGAGGAGATCTACACCGGAAAGGACAACGGATTTGCCAAGCATTTTCTCTCCTGGCGGGCGGATCCCCGCCGGGACGATGCCTGGTTTGCGCAAACCAGGAAGGCGCTGGGGGATATGGTGCTGCAGGAGTATCCGGAATACCCGGAGGATGCCCTGCGCATTCCCGGCGGAGCCTTCTTTCCGGAGCTTTGCCAGGCTCATGACCGGCGCGGGGCGGATCTTGCGGGAGCACGCATCTACGCCGCGCTGGATTACGGACTGGATCGGCTGGCCTGCCTGTGGATCGCCGTATTTCCCGACGGGATGGAGCATGTATTCCGGGAGGTCTGCGTGTCCGGGCTGATCGCCTCGGAGGCGGCCGCTGAAATTGCCCGGACAGAGAAGGGGGAGGAGATCTTTGCCCATCTCGCCCCGCCGGATTTATGGAATACCGACCGGCATTCGGGGCTGAGCACGGCGGATTTCTTTGCAAAACAGGGAATTTATCTGCAGAAGACCTCCAATTCCCGCATTTACGGCTGGATGGATGTCAAGGAACATCTCGCCCTCCGGGAGCGGATTGCAAACACCGGCGAAAGGGTTAACGTCCCGACGCTGACGGTGGATCGGGAGGCCTGCCCGGAGCTTTGGTACTGCCTTTCCCGCCTGCAGAAGGACAAGCGCAACCCAAACGACGCAGCCTCCGAGCCCCATGCGTTAACCCATGCGCCCGATGCGCTGCGCGCCTTCTGTGCCGGCAGGCCGGTTCCGCCGCCCATCCGGCGGGAAAGCCGGCTGAAGGAGGATCTGCGCCGAAGAAAATTTCAGTAAAACATGGAAAAAGGACGGATCTCTCCGTCCTTTTTCGCTTATCCAAAAATGAAGCCGGGCCGTCAGTTCACCCGCTCGTCTCCCCAGAAGAAGACGGCGACGGTGCCGGGGCCGGTATGGCTGCCGATGGTGGTGCCGATGGAATTGATGCAAACGGGCTCTGCCAGATTGGGGAAGGTTTCCTCAATAAGCTTTGCCACCGTCTGCGCATCCTCCAGGCAGGCGGAATTGCAGATGTAGCACTTGCCGCTGTAGGCAAGACCGCCCTCTGCGTGGGTTTTCATGCATTCCACGATCTCGGAGATGGCCTTCTTCTTGCCGCGCAGCTTGGCACGGGGGGTCAGGCGGCCGAGATGATCCATATTGAGCAGGGGGCAAATGTTCAGCAGACCGCCGAAGATGCAGGAGGCGCGGGAAATGCGTCCGCCGCGGAAATAGCTGGTCAGATCGGTGGAGAAGAACCAGTGATGAAGCCGCAGGCGCATGCCCTCGGCAAAATCGCGAACCTCGTCAATGCTCTTGCCGGCGTCCCGCAGATCGGCCAGGGTATCGACCAGAAGTCCGCTGCCGGAGGAGGCGCCGAGAGAATCGACCACGTAGATCTTGCGTTCGGGGAAGCGCTCCGCGGCGATGCGGGCGGCGTTCACCGCGCTGTTGTAGGAGCCGGACAGTCCGGAGGAAAGGCAGATGTGCAGAATGTCCCGGCCGCCCTCCAGAACGGAGGTGAAAAAGTCAAGATATTCGGAGATGTTGACCTGGGAGGTCTCGGTCAGAGCGCCGTCGGAGATCTTCTGATAGAATTCGTCATAGGAAAGGCTCTTGCCGAGATCATCGGAATAGGTAACGCCGTCTATTGCATAGTGAAAAGGAAGATAGGAAACGCCGCGGCGGGTAAGATGCTCCTCGGAGAGATCCACGGTGGAGCAGCAGCTGAGAAGAAAATCGGGCATGACACAGGACTCCTTGCGTTGTTGTAATATTGTACTCATTATATCTCTGCGGCGGGGATAGAGCCACCCAAATAGCTCTATCCTGCCGCTATTTTCGCAA
>JAFXIE010000020.1 GCA_017533425.1 Clostridia bacterium
CAGCCTTCTTGACGGAGCCTGCCGCATCACCGACCCTGTGACCAACACGATCCGGCTTTTTGCGCGCGCAAAGGAGCTCGGCCAGACGGCGGTCGCCATCACCGACCACGGCGTGATGTACGGCGTGGTGGATTTTTATCGCGCCGCCAAGGAGGCGGGCATCAAGCCCATCATCGGCTGTGAGGTTTACGTTGCAAAGCGCAGCATGCAGGATCGGGTCTACGATCTGGACGGCGAAAGTGCCCATCTGGTGCTCCTGTGCAAGAACGAGACCGGCTACCGCAATCTGACAAAGCTGGTCAGCGCCGCCTTTACCGACGGTTTTTATATCAAGCCCCGGGTGGATCATGCGCTGCTGCGCAGGCACTCCGAGGGACTCATCTGCCTGTCGGCCTGCCTTGCCGGCGAAATTCCGAAGCTGCTGAGTCAGGACAACTTCGAAGGCGCCTGCGCCGTGGCACGGGAGTACCGGGAGATCTTCGGCGCGGATAACTTCTATCTTGAAGTGCAGGATCACGGTATTCCCGAGCAGAAGATCTGTAACAATCTCATCTTCCGCATGTCCGAAGAGCTGGGCATTCCCGTGGTCGCCACAAACGACGTGCATTATCTGGAACGCTCTGATGCGGAGATCCAGGATATCATGCTCTGCATCCAGACGGGCTCCACCGTCGATGCGGAAAACCGCATGCGCTTTGAGGGCTCGGAGTTTTATCTCAAGAGCGAGGAAGAGATGGCAGCCCTTTTCCCGGAGCATCCGGAGGTGCTGGATCTCACGGCGGAGATCGCCGAGCGCTGCAATATGGAGTTTGAATTCGGCAAGTATCACCTGCCGAAGTTTCAGGTGCCCGATGGGCGCGACAGCCTGACCTATTTTAAGGATCGCTGCCGCGAGGGCTTTGCAAAGCGCTATCCCGACGCAGGGGTGGAGCACCGCGAGCGCCTGGAATATGAAATGCAGATGATCGAGCAGATGGGCTTTACCGATTATTTCCTCATCGTGTCGGATTTTGTTGCCTTTGCCCGCTCGGAGAATATCCCTGTGGGTCCCGGCCGCGGATCTGCCGCCGGCAGCATGGTTTCCTACTGCCTGTACATCACCGATATCGACCCCATGCGGTATGCCCTCTATTTTGAGCGCTTTTTGAACCCCGAGCGCGTCACCATGCCCGATATCGACGTGGATATCACCGATTTGCGCCGCAAGGACGTCATCGATTACGTCAAGCGGCTCTACGGCGAGGATCGCGTGGCTCAGATCGTTACCTTTGGCACCATGGCGGCCAAGGGTGCCATCCGCGATGTCGCCCGGGTGCTCAATGTGCCCTATGCCGACGCCGACCGCATTGCAAAAATGGTGCCCAATGCCCCGCATATGACCCTTGATACCGCCCTGAAGGCCTCGCCCGACCTTGCGGATGCCTATGAAAACGATGCCACCGTCCGCCGCATCATCGATGTGGCCAAGGGGCTGGAGGGCATGCCCCGCAACACCTCCACCCATGCCTCCGGCGTGGTCATCACCCGGGAGCCGGTGGTCACCTATGTGCCCCTGTCCAAAAATGACGATACCGTCATCACCCAGTTTACCATGACCACAATCGAGGAGCTCGGTCTGTTGAAGATGGACTTCCTCGGCCTGCGAAACCTCTCGATCATTGACGATACCGTGGCGATGGTGCGCGCCTACCAGCCGGATTTTGATATTCATTCCATCGATTATGATGACCCCGAGACCTATGAAATGCTCTCCGAGGGCAAGACCCAGGGCGTTTTTCAGATGGAAAGCCAGGGCATGACCAATGTGGTCGTCGGCCTGCGTCCCCAGTCCATCGAGGATATCACCGCCGTCATCGCCCTCTTCCGTCCCGGCCCGATGGAATCTATCCCCCGCTATACGGAATCGAGGCACAATCCCCATAAGATCACCTATAAGCACCCTCTGCTTGTCTCCATTCTGGAGGTCACTTACGGCTGTATTGTCTATCAGGAGCAGGTGATGGAGATCTTCCGCAAGCTTGCCGGCTACTCCCTGGGCCGTGCGGATATCGTCCGCCGCGCCATGGGTAAGAAAAAGATGGATGTTCTCATGCAGGAGCGAAAGAACTTCATCTTCGGCAATGCGGAGGCGGGTATCCGGGGCTGCATTGCCTCGGGCGTTCCGGAAAATGTGGCAAATGAGCTCTTTGAGGAGATCCTCGAATTTGCAAACTATGCCTTCAACAAGGCCCACGCCACCGGTTACGCGGTGGTTGCCTTCCAGACGGCATACTTAAAGTGCCATTATCCGAAGGAATATATGGCGAGCCTCCTCTCCAGCGTGCAGGATTCCACCTCCGATATCGCAAAATATTCCGCCGAATGCAAGACCCTCGGCATTTCCGTTCTGCCGCCACATGTCAACCATTCCGGCGTCACCTTTGCGGTGGAGGGACAGAACATCCGCTATGGGCTTGCGGCCATCAAGAATGTGGGCGTCGGCCTCATCGAGACGCTGGTGCGCGAACGGGAGGAAAACGGACTCTTTTCCGATTTTTATGACTTCTGCGACCGCATGTGCCCCCTGGATATGAACAAGCGCGCCCTGGAATTTATGATCAAGTGCGGCGCCCTGGACGGCATGGGCATGTACAGATCTCAGATGAGCGCCATTTTTGAGCGGGTGTGCGACTCCATCCTTGCGGAAAACCGCAGCCGGACGGTGGGACAGATGGATCTCTTCGGCGGCGTGGAGGAGACTGCGGATGTGCAGCGCATTCCGCCGCCCGATCTGGATGAATTTCCCATGCGGGAGATGCTCTCCATGGAAAAGGAGACCTGCGGTCTCTATCTGACCGGAAATCCCATGGATGCATACCGCGATGTGCTCCGCGCCATCCGCACCGAGCCCCTCGGCGAAATCCTGGCCGATTATGACGGCGCGGAGGAGGGAAAGGCCTATCCCGACGGAAAATATGTCACCGTGGCCGGTATTATTTCCTCGGCGAAGATGAAAACCACCAAGAATAATTCTACCATGGCCTATGTCGATCTCGACGACGGCACCGCCAATTTGGAGCTCATTGTTTTCTCCAGAACCCTCACCCTCTACGGCGGCTATATCAAGGCGGACAATGCCGTGCTGGTGCGCGGCCGAATCTCCGCCCGGGAAAATCAGCAGCCCAAGATTATCGTCGACGATGTTGGCCCGGTCAACGAAGCCACCGTGAGCCACTATCTTTCCCAGAATCCGGGAAACCGGCAGACGGAGGTTTCCGTCGGCAAGGCACAGGCAGCGAAGCGCGTTGAACGCAAGCTTTATCTGCGCATCACCGATGAAAACCGTGGCCGCCTGCCCCGGGTAAAGGCCTCTCTGCGGTGCTTTACGGGCGATACCTGCGTCATTCTCTATGATGAACCTGCCGGCGTGCGTATGCAGGCCAGCCGGGAGCTGTGGGTAGATCCCTGCGATGTGCTGCTTGGATTGCTTACGGATCTTTTGGGCCGTGAAAATGTTGTTTTGAAATGATCAATTGTACAGAAAGGAATTGGGATATGGAAAATAAGAATTGCCTGAAGAGAATCGGTGTTTTGACCTCCGGCGGCGATGCCCCCGGCATGAATGCAGCCATCCGCTCGGTGGTGCGCACGGCTTCTGCCCAGGGAATCCAGGTGCTGGGCATCCGCCGCGGCTATAACGGCCTCATCAACGGCGATGTTATGGAAATGAATGCCCGTTCCGTCAACGGTCTGACCTCCCGCGGCGGCACCATGCTCTGCACCGCCCGCTGCGATGAATTCCGCTATGAGGAGGGGCAGCAGCGCGCCGCTAACGCCTGCCGCTATCTCGGCATCGGCGGTCTCATTGCCATCGGCGGCGACGGAACCTTCCGCGGCCTGCGGGATCTCTCCAAGTTCGGTGTGCAGACCTGCGGCATCCCCGCGACCATCGATAACGATATCGCATCCACCGACTATACCATCGGCTTTGATACCGCCTGCAATACGGCGGTGGAGGCCATTGACAAACTCGCCGACACCATGCAGAGCCATGAGCGCATCTCCGTGGTGGAGGTCATGGGTCGCCACGCCGGCCACCTGGCTTTGTATGTGGGCATCGGCGTCGGCGCTGCGGCCATTCTCGTGCCGGAGCATCCCTTCGATTTTGAACAGGATATCATCGAGCGCATCCGCGAAGGCCGGATTGCCGGCAAAAACCACTTTATCGTCATCGTTGCCGAGGGCGTCGGCCATGCCTCCGACATTGCCGACCGCATTGCAGGGGAGACGGGCATCGACACCCGCGTCACCATCATGGGACACATCCAGCGCGGCGGCTCTCCCTCCGCCCGCGACCGCGTGATGGTGACCCGCATGGGTCATTATGCCGTGGAATGCCTGCGGGAGGGTAAATCCAATGTGGTGGTCTGCTATAAGAATGCCTGCATGATCGATATGAATATCGATGAGGCGCTATCCATGACCAAGTGCCTGAATGAAAATATGAAGCCCACCGAGGGCA
>JAFXIE010000021.1 GCA_017533425.1 Clostridia bacterium
AATCGTAGATTGGCAGAGGCGGGAATGGAGCTCCTTTCTTCAAATGAAAAGATCATCGACATTGCACTGATGTATGGATATGATTCTCACGATAGCTTCACCAAAGCATTCTCACGTTTTCATGGCGTTACTCCTTCTGCAGTTCGGCGCGGCGGTTGTACGTTAAAGGCGTTTGCCCCGCTGCGACTACATTTAATTTTAGGAGGAGGCTATATTATGGACTACAGAATTGAAAAGCAAACGGGATTCGAGGTGTTGCTCAAGGTTGAAGCAGATCGATTGACCTATTGGAGTGAACCGGATTTGAATGAAAATCAAAAGAGAATGATTTCAGCAAGCAAAACGTATGCCGGATCGAATTGTGGCTTGTATAAGGAAATGTCAAACGATCCTGCGAATTTGGATGGATTTGAGTTTCACTCGTTTCCTGCAGTGACTTGGGCTGTATTTGTTTGTAAGGGAAGTTCGCGCGCCGATGCAAGGCAAAAGACGTTCAATCAAATCACGAAAGAATGGTTTCCGCAAACGAATTATCGATTGGATAATACCTATTCGGTTATGCTTTCTTACCAAACGCCTGTAAATCAAGAGAACGATGATGATCTTGGCGTTTATTGGGTCCCGATAGTGGAAGCATAGGCTTTTGAGCGCATAGAAGCAACAGGTTGGAAATTGTTGGGGTAACTCAAAAATCCCGTTCACGAAAGTGGGCGGGATTTTTACTTTTTCACTCTTCACTTTTCACTCTTCACTAAAATCACCATTCGGGATTTTTGGGAAGTAATAGGTAAGAGGTAATAGTGAAGAAGAAATGTCGATTTGCTCCGCAAATCTTCGTTTTATTGAGTTGCAATTCCGTCCTAGCATGGCCCCGGGAACGCAATGTTCTTGGGGCTTATTTTTTTGCATCTTCAATCTTAAGGAATGTTAAGAAAATGTTGCTGTAAATTTTAAGAATTCTGATGTAGTATATATGCGGAGGTGTGAAAGAGATGAATGTATTGGTTGTTGATGATGACAGAGAGATTGTTGAGAGCATCGGGATTTTTCTCTCCGGGGAGGGATACCGGGCGCTGAAGGCCTATGACGGCATCGAGGCGCTGGATATTCTTGCCGAAAACGAGGTGCATCTGATGATCCTGGATGTGATGATGCCGAGGCTTGACGGCATCAAGACGCTGATGAAGCTGCGGCAGTCGAGAAATATCCCGGTCATCCTTCTGTCGGCAAAATCTGAGGATACGGATAAGATCTTTGGCCTCACTGCGGGGGCGGATGATTATGTGACCAAGCCCTTCAATCCCTCGGAGCTGATGGCGAGGGTGAAATCCCAGCTTCGGCGGTATACCATGCTTGGCTCCATTGAAAAAGAGAAGGGTGAGATCACCATTGATGGTCTCTCCGTGAACACCGAAAGCCGTACGGTTACGGTTGACGGCGAAAAGGTGCGGCTGACCCCGGTGGAATATAAAATTCTGGAGCTGCTGGCGCGAAACCGGGGACGCGTCTTTTCGGCGGAGGATATTTATGCCAACGTCTGGGATGAGCAGAACGCCGTTGGGGACAACACCATCGCCGTGCATGTCCGTCACATCCGGGAAAAGATCGAGATCAATCCAAAGGAGCCGAAATACCTCAAGGTGGTTTGGGGCATCGGCTATAAGATCGACTGAGAGGAGGCAGAGCCATGAAAAAACTTGTATATTCCGGTGCGCTGAAATTTATAGCGGCGCTTTTGCTGATTTTCTGCATGGTCGGCGGCGTAATTTGTGCCGCAGACGGGATCATCGCCTTCTATGCGGAAGAGGACAATATCTATTCCTTTGAAGAGGATTTTTCCAAGTCCTGGTACATGGCGTATCTGCTCTCGGAGCCGGAAAATGCGCTCTATCACGCATACCTCAGCACCTTCCATGGGTATGATATCCACGGAAAACCGGCTATCGGGGATGTTACGGAGCAGCGGAAGACGCTGGAGGAAAACATCCGGAAAGCGCTGGAGAATATCTACCATGCCGACAAGATCGAATATTTTGTGCAGTGGAATGATCTGACAGTCACAAACTGCGGTGCGGCATCGGCGGAAGCGCTCATGGATGGGGAATACTACTCCTGCGTGACCCGCGATGCTGCGGGCACGGTTGAGCGGGTATCCTCCGGCAGCTCAGCGGTTTCCCGGGGGTATTTGATCGAAGATATTGATGAATTTGACGAGTCCAGCAGTATGACCGTTGTCTGCCGGATCAAGGGCGAAGCCGCGGCACAGCTGCGGAAAAGCTGGGAGCGGCAGGCGGCAATTGTTTATGAAACCGCGCTGCGCACCCTGGCCTGGGTGCTTGCGGTCGTGCTGCTGCTTGGGTATCTCTTCTGCGTCTGCGGAAAGACGGCGGACGGCGAATGCAGAAATATGTGGATTGACGCCGTCTGGCTTGAGGTGCATCTTGCGGTCATGGCGGGCGCGGGGATCGGGGCGGTTTTGATTTGTGCCCTGGCGGTGGATGAATACATGAGCGGGCATTTTCCCCTCAATCTGCTGCGACCGGTCATCATTTCGGCAACTGCGCTGGGAAGCCTGCTGGTGATCACCCCGCTGCTTTCCCTCATCCGCAACATAAAGGCGGGCAGATTCCTTGAGAGAAGCATCCTTCTTCGCATTGCGAGATGGCTCATCCGCCTGACGATCCGCATTTTGAAGGGCATCTGCAGGATAACCGTGACCTTTTGGCGGCGCCTTTTCGGCCTGCTTTCCAAGAAAACCGGCGTTATCTTTTTGGTTATGCTCTTTGTGTATACGGCGCTCATCGGACTCCTGGGCATCGGCACGGTGGTCTCGCCCGTTTGGCTGATCGTGGGGGTGCTGCTCTTCCTGCTTGCGGGTTTTGTTCTTGCCTGCAGGGCAAAGGATCTTGATGAGATCAAGCAGGGCGTGGGCGAAGTCCGCAGCGGAAATGTGGGCTATAAAATCCCCGCAATGAAATGCGAGGATATGAAGCTTCTTGCCGCTGATATCAATGATATCGCCGCGGGACTGGATGCGGCGGTGGCGGCAAAGGTCAGGGCGGAGCGGATGAAGAGTGAGCTCATCACCAATGTCTCCCACGATCTGAAGACCCCCATCACCTCCATCATCACCTACACCGAGCTGCTGGCTAAGGCGGAGGGGCTTCCGGAGGATGCGCGGGATTATGTGGCTGTCATTGCCAAAAAGAGCGAACGGCTGAAAAACCTCACCCAGGATCTCTTTGATATCTCCAGGGTGCAGAGCGGCAATGATGAGGTGACAGTGGAAAGACTGGATGTCGCGCTCCTCATCAACCAGGCCATCGGCGAGCTGGATGGCGAAATCCGGCAATCGGGGCTGACCTTCTGCGTGAGTGCGCCAAAGGAGCTCTGTATTTTGGCGGACGGACGAAAAATGTCCCGCGTTTTGGGAAACCTAATTCAGAACATTCTGAAATACACCCTGAAAAACACGCGGGTATTCATCACCGCCGCGGAAAAGAACGGAACGGTGGAAATCGAGCTGAAGAACATTTCGGCATATCCGCTGGATTTTGACCCGGAGGAGATCACCGCGAGGTTTGTGCGCGGGGATGCATCGCGAACGGCGGAGGGCAACGGCCTTGGGCTGGCCATCGCCAAAAGCTATACGGAGATCTGCGGCGGAAGCTTTCGTGTCGAGACGGATGGCGATATGTTCAAGGCCATCCTGAGCTTTGAGAAGGCGCAGAAGCCAGCCGCGGAATGAACGGAAATGCAAGCAACACTTGAAAAAGGAGGTAGAAAAGGGCATTGCGTGTGCTGATTTTGAGCTGCAATACCGGCGGGGGACATAATGCCTGCGCCGGGGCCATCAAGGAAGTCTTTGATGCCGAAGGGGAGACCTGCGTGATCGCGGATGCCCTGCGGTTTGTATCCGAGCGGATATCCCGGACGGTTGCGGCGGGGCATATTTTCCTCTACAGAAGGCTGCCGTGGGTATTTAACGCAGGATACGGATTTGCCGAGCGGCATCCGGCCTGCTTTGGCAAGTCCTCGTGGCTGTACGGCTTCTTTGCCGGGGGCTGTGACGGCCTGCGGCAAGCGGTTGCCGACGGCGGATATGATACCGTC
>JAFXIE010000022.1 GCA_017533425.1 Clostridia bacterium
AATCCTCGATAAGCTTGTCGGCGCGGTGGCGCATTTTGCAGGCCTTGCAGTCGATGAGGGGATCGTTGAAGGTGGAAACATGGCCGGAGGCTACCCAAACCTCGGGGTTCATGAGGATGGCGGCATCAAGACCCACGTTGTAGGGGTTCTCCTGCACGAATTTCTTCCACCAGGCGCGCTTGACGTTGTTTTTGAATTCAACGCCCAGGGGGCCATAGTCCCAGGAGTTGGCGAGACCGCCGTAGATCTCACTGCCCGGATACACAAAGCCGCGGCCCTTGCAGAGGGCAACGATCTTATCCATGGTCTTTTCGGTTGCTTTCATGATATATCCCTTTCCGTAGAAAAATAATACTGGTGCTGTTAACCTTTATATGATATAGTTTTTTTGCCAGAAAGTCAAGACTTGGCGGGGCGTCTGGTCACTTTTTCCCGCGCTCCTGCAGGAATTTATCCAAAACAGGGGCCAGCCGCGGGTGCTCGGCGGAAAAATGCAGCATGGCGCGGAAATATCCCTCCAGGCTGCCGGTGTCGTGGCGCTCGCCCTCAAAATCCACCGCCACCATGGGCTCCACCCGGCAGAGGGCATTGAGTCCGTCGGTCAGCTGGATCTCGCCGCCGTGGCCGGCGGGGAGGCTTTCGAGGATTTCAAAGATGCGCGGGGTAAGCACATACCGGCCGAGAATGGCGAAATTGGATAGAATTTCCTCCGGCCGGGGCTTTTCCACCATGCCGTGCACATCGTAGACATTGCCCTCCCGGTGGGTGACATCCAGGGAGCAGTATTTGCAGATATCCTCCTTTGAGACGGCCTGCACGCCCACGGCGGCGGCGCCGTAGCGCTCGGCGGCGTCGATGAGCTGGCCGATGACGGGGGTGCGCGAGCGCATCAGATCGTCCCCGAGAAGGACGGCGAAGGGCTCATCCCCCACGATGCGGCGGGTGCACCACACGGCGTGGCCGAGACCGAGGGTCTGCTTCTGGCGCACGAAGGTGATATCCGCCATGTCGGCGATGGCCCGCAGAGCCTCCACCTCGGCGTGCTTTCCCGCGGCGCGGAGCTTTCCTCCAGCTCGGGGGTGTAGTCAAAATAATCGTGCATGACGGTCTTGGAGCGGTTGGTGAGGATGATAATCTCCTCAATGCCGGCGGCAACGGCTTCCTCAACGATGTAGTGCAGCACCGGACGGTCGGCCACGGGGAACATTTCCTTGGGCACGGTCTTTGCGGCGGGCAGCATACGGGAGCCAAGCCCCGCGGCGGGGATGACGGCTTTGCGGATTTTCATCGGAGGCCTTCCTTTCAGCGGGCATTCAGACGGTGGACAATGGCACGCAGGCGGGGGTTCTTTTCAAAAATGAGCAGCAGCGGCAGGCCGAGGGCGCAGCAGGCGATGAGCTCGCCTGCGCCGACGGAGAGAATGTTGTAAAGATAAAGCAGAGGCGAGGAAGCCCAGCCGCCAAGGGTCACGGTCAGCATAATTCCGACGATGAGGGCATTCGCGATGACCGGCGGCAGCGGCGCAAGCCAGCGGGAGGGCATTTTTGCCGTCAAAAGCGAGGCAATCAGCGTGGCGAGGGTGCCGAAAAGCACATCAGCCGGGAAAGCAAGCCCCATGGATACGCCGATGATGTTTGCCAGCAGGCAGCCCACCGTCAGGCCGGGGATGGCCTGCGGAAAGAGAAAGGGGAGCACGCACAGAGCCTCCGCGATGCGGATCTGCAGGCCGGCAAAGGACAGGGGGGCGAGCAGCAGGCAAAGGGCGGCATAAATGGCGGCGATAAGAGCCGCGGCGGCAAGGGATGAGGTTTTCTTCAGCATGGTTTTCCTCCACATGCCCGATCCCGGAGGATCGGTATCTTCAATTTTTTACCCCTCTATTATCCTCCTTTTGAAGCATTTTGTCAATGACATTGACAGAGGTGGGCAGAATATGATAGGATAGACGAAAGAAAAGCAGCCGGGAAAGGAGCATGGGTCATGTCAAAGCAGTATCATATTGCGTGCGGAGCGGGAGAGGTTGGAAAATACGTCATTCTGCCCGGCGACCCCGGCCGGTGCGAAAAAATTGCCGCGCATTTTGATGCGCCGCGCCGCATTGCCCAAAACCGGGAATATGTTACCTACACCGGAAGCCTTGCGGGGGTGCCGGTCAGCGTCACAAGCACCGGCATCGGCGGGCCCTCGGCGGCCATCGCCATGGAGGAGCTCTGCGCCCTGGGGGCGGATACCTTCCTGCGGGTGGGAACCTGCGGCGGCATTGCCCTGCCGGTGGAGGCGGGGGATCTGGTCATTGCCACGGGCGCTGTGCGCGCCGAAGGCACCTCCCGGGAATATGCCCCCATCGAATTCCCCGCCGTGGCGGATTTTGCGCTGGTCTGCGCCCTGCGGGATGCGGCGGAGGCCATGGGAATGCGGTATCATACCGGCGTAGTCCAATGCAAGGATTCCTTCTACGGCCAGCATTCGCCGGAGCGGATGCCGGTCTCCGGCGAGCTTTTGTCCAAATGGGAGGCCTGGAAGCGGCTGGGCGTGCTGGCAAGCGAGATGGAGTCCGCCGCCCTCTATACGGTGGCGGCAAGCCTTGGGGTAAAGTGTGCCTCGGTCTTTTCCGTTGTGTGGAACCAGGAGCGCAAGGCCGCGGGACTGCCCGACGGGGAATGCCACGATACGGAAAGCGCCATCCGCTGCGCCGTGGATGCCCTGCGCCGCCGCATCATTGCCGATCGGCTGTAAAATATGGCGGATAGATATTGACTTTACCGCATAAATGCGATAAAATAAGTAGAACAAACAAACGGAGGATTTTAACCATGAAACATATCAAGACCATCAAGACCCGCAACCTTTGTGAGAGCGCCAAGAAGGGTGGCTGCGGCGAGTGCCAGACCTCCTGCCAGTCTGCCTGCAAGACCAGCTGCGGCATCGCAAATCAGCAGTGCGAGAACT
>JAFXIE010000023.1 GCA_017533425.1 Clostridia bacterium
CATAACATTCCCATGATCCAGGTCATCGAGGGCCGCGACGTTTCCGAGTGCGCCTTTGAGAAGCAGGATTATCTCGGCCGCGGCTGCAAGCTCATCAATTCCGAGGAGTTCACCGGCCTGACGGTGGAGGAGGCCAAGGAGGCCATCACCGCGAAGCTGGAAACGATGGGCATCGCCCGCCGCAAGAACAATTACCACTTCCGCGAGTGGATCTTCGCCCGTCAGCGCTACTGGGGCGAGCCCGTTCCCTGCGTGTATACCGACGAGGGCGAGACGGTCTTCCTGCCCGATGAAGAGCTGCCCCTCATCCTGCCCGTGCTGGAGGATTATAAAGGTCACGGCGGCGAAGCTCCCCTGGAGAATGCCGCCGAATGGAAGCAGTACGACAAGGACGGCCTGAAGGGCAAGCGCGAGACTTCCACCATGCCCGGTTCTGCCGGCTCCTCCTGGTATTACATGCGCTATATCGATCCCAAGAACGACAAAGCCCTCTGCGATCCCGAGCTTCTCAAGCACTGGATGCCCGTCGACCTCTATGTCGGCGGCCCGGAGCATGCCGTCGGTCATCTGATCTATTCCCGCATCTGGAACCGCTTCCTCTATGATGAGGGCATCGCCCCCACCAAGGAGCCCTTCAAGAAGCTCGTCCACCAGGGCATGATCCTTGGCGAGAACGGCATCAAGATGGGTAAGCGCTTCCCCGAATTTGTTGTCAATCCCAGCGATATCGTCCGGGAATACGGCGCCGTTACCCTGCGCCTGTATGAAATGTTCATGGGTCCCCTGGAGGTTTCCAAGCCCTGGTCCACCACGGCGGTTGCCGGTGCAAGAAAGTTCATCAACCGCGTCTGGAACTTCTTTACCGAGCCTGCGAACATCACCGAGACGGATGACGGCAAGCTCACCAAGGTCTACCATCAGACCGTCAGGAAGGTTACATCCGACTTTGAGGTGCTGGGCTTCAACACCGCCATCGCCCAGATGATGGTCTTCATCAACGAGGTCTATAAGGTCGGCTCCTGCCCGCGGGCTTATGCCGAGGGCTTTATCAAGATGATGTCCTGCATCACGCCCCACGTCGGTGAGGAGATCTGGCAGGCGCTGGGTCATGCATCCACCATTGCCTATGAAAGCTGGCCCACCTATGAGGAGGACAAGTGCAAGGACAGCGATGTCAAGCTGGCCGTTCAGGTCAACGGTAAGCTCCGCGCCACCGTCAGCGTTGCGGAAAACTGCAGCGATGAGGAGGCCAAGGCTGCCGCCCTTGCCGATGCCCGCGTGACCGCGGCCATGGAGGGCATGGAGGTTGTCAAGACCATCGTCGTCAAGAACCGTATTGTGAACTTTGTGGTTCGCCCCGCAAAATAAGTCCCTTCGCGACGCCGTGCAGAATGCTGTACGGCGTCGCCTGCAAAAAGAATGACAGGAGGCTCCCAGATGAAGAAAAAGGCCGTGAAATATTCCCTTGCCGGGGTGGCTGCCGCCCTGGTGCTGGCGGTTGTGCTGGCGGTTTTTGTGGTCAATCCCGCCCTGCGGGATGCCTATCGCCGCGAGCAGGCCCCGGGGGAGATGTGCCTTTTCCTCCGGGAGGGGGCGGCCTTTGCCGCAAACCTTGGGCTGCTGCCGGCCGATTACCGCCGGGAGGAAACGCCATCTTATTCCCTCACGGCAGCATCCGGGAAGCATACCGCCATGACGCTGTGGGTCTGGGCCTCCGGAGATAGCGAACTCAAGCTTTGGGATTTTTCGGTCACGGAGCTTTGGTCTCCGGTGGCGGGAAATGCGGACCCGAAAGCCTATTTTACCTTTGAAAAAGAGAACAGAACCATCGAGGCGGGCAAAACCGCTGCCATCGGCCTGTGGTTTTCGCCCGATGATGCGCTGACGCCGGGGCTTTGGCGGGCGCTTATCTCCGTGACTGCGGAAACCGGCACGGGCCTTGAGACGCGCACCTGCGCGGTGGATATTTTCCTGCGGGGCGAAAGCTCTGTGACCCTCTGCCGGGGCGGCCGCAGCGACTGGGTTGTGGTGGAGAAAGCCGACCCGACGGCGGCGGAGCGCGCGGCGGTCAATGCCTTTGTGGCGGCGGTTCGTACGGTGACGGGCTGCGAGCTTTCCATCCGGGAGGACAGCGAGCCTGTCCGCGGCAAGGAGATCGTCATCGGTCTCGGCAGCCGTCTGGAAGGGGATGAGGAGCTGGCCGGCCTGGCAACGGAGGATGCCTACATCGACATTTCCGCAGACCGCATTCTCCTGACGGGAAAAAGCGACCGCGGAACCCTGTATGCGGTCTACACCTTCCTTGCGGAGAATCTCGGCTACCGTCAGCTGACCGATGAGATCGCCGTCACAGCCAAAAAGAAGACGGTGCAGCTGGCTCCCGGTGCACGCCTTGTGCGGGCGGACTTTGCCCTGCGGGCCCTCTGGTCCGGCGAGGGAGAGGATTGGGCCTTTGCCATGCCCAACATGCTCAACGCCGGCAATCTTTCCTCCGGCGCGCAGTACGGCGGCAGCCTGGTCTATGCCGGATCCCCGCGCCAGATGCTGGAGGATCTCATCCCCGCAAGCCAGTATTACTATTCCAACAAGAGCTTCTATTCCGATAAGCCCGCCGGTGCGGGCGGTGTGCGCCAGCTCTGTCTTTCCAGGGAAGAGGTCAAAACCCGCATCACCGATAAGATCATTGCCATGCTCGATGCAAACTCCCTCTCTCAGCGGGTCTCGCTGCGCCATTATCTCTGCGAGACGCCCTGCGGCTGCGCCGAGTGCAGCGCCATCAATGGGGCAGAGGGAAGCCCTGCGGGCACCTATGTGCGCCTGGTCAATGCCGTCGCGGCGCGGATCGCGGAAAGCTATCCCGGCGTGACGGTGGAGATGGAGCTTGTGGGTGCGGCCACCGCCCGGACGGCCACCCGTCCGGCGGACAATGTGCTGGTGCTGCTCTCCGATGCCGGCCTGGCGCAGGGCAAAAACTACAGCGAAAACGGATTTGCGGATCGCCTGTCCGCATGGCGGGACATCTCCGCCCATGTGGGCGCGGTGCTGAACATATACGGCGCGGATTGCTACCTTGCGCCGCTGGCCGATCCCGTCACCATGGGGGAGAATGTGCGCATTCTCCGGGAGCTTGGGGCGGAGGCCTGCATCTTTGCCGATTCCGGCAGCGTCAGCGGCGGGGAGTTTGGCGGGCTGAAGGCCTATGTCGCGGCAAATCTTGCCCGGGATGCGGAATATCCCGTGGGTCTTGTCCTGCACGATTACCTCTATGGGGTTTACGGCGCCGCCGGCGGCTATGTGGGCGAATATCTCAGCCTGCTATCCGCTGCCCTGGCCGAGGGAAGGGCTAATACGGCAGAGTTTGCAGGGGAAGGCCTGGAGCTTCTGCGCAAGGCGGAGGCTCGCTGCATTGGAGACGGCGAGCTGCTCTACCGTCTGCGCCGGGAAATGCTTTCGCTGCGCTGGGTCGAGCTTTCCGCCACGGATGAGAGCGAGCGGGACGAAGGCTATGCCGCCGCGGTGGAGCTTTTCTTTGATGATTGCCTCCATTATGGGCTTACGGCCATATCCGACCGGCTGCTGTCGGAGGATAAGGCGGCATTTCTGCCGCCGGTTTCGGCACAGTGAGATAAAAAAGCAGGAAAGTCCGAAAAAAGCACTTGCAATTTGGAACAAAATGTGGTAATATACTATGAGTCCGCGAAGGTTTATCTGCTTCGCGGCGGGTACAACGCATGAAGGAGGTGCACGATAATGCCCAATATCAAGTCGGCCAAGAAGAGAGTGGAGATTTCCGCTTCCAGAAGAATCCATAACCGCATGGAGAAGTCCGCGCTGCGCACGGCTGTTAAAGAAGTTTTTGCGCTTTGCGAGGCCGGTGACAAGGCTGCCGCTTCCGATGCGTATGTGAAGGCTGCGAAGAAGGTGGATCAGGCTGCTGCCAAGAACCTGATTCATAAGAACAAGGCCGCGCATCAGAAGAGCGCGATGGCTCTCGCCATCAACCGTATGGCCTAACCGCAGTAAAATGCAGAATGCGAAGGGACACTCTCCGGAGTGTCCCTTTTTTTGTTCAAAAAGTTGCATAATAAAAAGAAACCTCCTGTGTTACAATGATAATGTATCCATGTAATTCAGGAGGTTTTATTCATGCCGAAAACTTACGGTTATATCCGCGTCAGCACCCGGGAACAGAACGAGGACCGGCAGCGCATCGCCCTGGCGGAGATTTCCGTCCCGCCGGAAAACATATATATCGACAAGCAGTCGGGCAAGGATTTTGACCGTCCGGCCTGGCGGCGGCTGATGCGCCGCATAAAGCGGGACGACCTCCTCTTTGTCAAGTCCATCGACCGGCTGGGACGAAACTATGGCGAAATTCTGGAAACCTGGCGGGTGCTGACCAAGGAGCGCGGGGTGGATATCGCGGTGCTGGACATGCCCCTGCTGGACACCCGGCGGGGCAAGGATCTGATGGGCACTTTCCTTGCGGATATCGTGCTGCAGGTGCTTTCCTTTGTGGCGGAAAACGAGCGGGAGAATATCCGCGCCCGGCAGGCGGAGGGCATCTCTGCCGCCCATGCCCGCGGGGTGAAATTCGGCCGTCCCATCCGGCCGGTACCGGAGAATTTTTACGAGCTGCACCAAAAATGGCGGGATAAAGAAATGTCCCTACGCCAGGCGGCCGATGCCTGCGGCCTGCCGAAGGGAACCTTCTACGGAAAAGCAAGAAAACTGGAAAACGCGGACGGGGAAGAACGGAAGATCGTTTGAAAAACCAAATTGCCAAATAAATACAAGAAACACAAAACATACCGCGAAACACCGCGTCGAATTATGCTGAAAAATTAAATATTTACAATATATGGGAAAACGCGTTTGCAAAGGTACACTTATGAAGACGGGCTTTCTTTTTTTGCCATGCGCTAAAAAACGCAAAAAAAATCAATTATTAAAGTGGAGTAACTATTGCAAGTCGCGAAAAGCTGTGTTATAATGTCTCCACTATTAGGTGAAAAAGCGCGTTTGCAAAAGTGTACATTTACAAACGGAATGCGTGCTGAAAATGTGCATAATTCGCGACTGCCCAGACAAAAATCAGCGATATTGATCGTATCCGGTGCTGCGGTTTGATGAATTTGGCCTGTTCGAGAGGTAGATATGAGGCATTTTGAAGTTAGAGAATCATTAATATCGCAAACCATCTCCGTAATTGCCGCTTTCGGATTGGAGGGGACAACCACCCGCCAGATTTCCAAAGCCACCGGCATCAATGAGGCATATATTTATCGCTGCTTTCAGGACAAGGACGATCTCATCGCGGAGGCTTTCTTCCGGGTGGATACGGAAATCCTTGGACAGCTCGCCGACTATGCCGAGGCAGCGCGCGGAGATTTCAAGACCGTTCTCAGAATGCTTTGGCGCTATCTTCTGCAAAACCGCGAGAAAACTCTGACTTTTGTCCGCTATTTTTATTCGCCGTATTTTCAAAAGCATTCCGCGGCGCGGCACGGTGCGCTGATTGCCGACCTGGCGAAGGGCTACGCCCCGCGATTTTTGCCCGGAACAAATGTGGAACTGCTGCTGCAGTATATGATCTGTACCCAGGTCAGCATAGCTGACAGCGTTTTCAAGGGCTGCGTCCCCGCGGATGCGCAAACCGAGGAAGATGTTGTCCGTCTGGTATACCAAGCGGTGTCCCCCTTCTTTTGCGGGACAGTGGAGGAGAGAGTTACATTATGAAAAAAGCAATTCGAATCGTTAAAACGACGGCGGTGGGACTCATCGCCGCCCTGGCCGTGTTTATGATGATCTTCACCATCATTTCCGTCACGACCTTCAACCGCAACGACCGGGATCTGTTTGGCTATAAAGCTTATATCGTCAATTCCGACTCCATGGCCGCCACGGATTTTAAGGCCGGCGCGCTGATCTTCGCCAAGGAGGTTCCCGCAAGCTCCCTGCAGGAGGGGGATATCATCACCTTCATCTCCCAGGACAGCGAGAGCTTCGGCGAGGTCATCACCCATAAGATCCGCAGAAAGACGGTGGATGCCGCCGGCAACCTCAGCTTTGTCACCTACGGTACCACCACCGGCACGGATGACCGCACCCTGGTGACCGATGTTTACATCCTCGGCAAATATCAGGGACATCTGCCCGGCGTCGGAACCTTCTTCAATTTCCTGAAAACGCCCCAGGGCTACATCGTTTGCATTTTTGTTCCCTTCATGCTGCTCATTATCTATCAGGGCATCAACTGCATCCGCATCTTCCGCCGCTACAAGCAGGAGCAGCTGGAGGCCATGCAGGCAGAGCGGGATAAGATCGAGGCCGAGCGCGCCGAAAGCGCCCGCATGATGGAGGAGCTGCAGGCACTGAAGGCGCAGCTGCAGGCGCAGACGGCATCGGAGCAGGCGCCCGAAGAGGTGAAATAGCCATGCTGTGGTTTGTTCTCGGTGCCTTTTGCGGCGGTCTGGTCGTATTCGTCATCATGGCGCTTTTGACCGCCGTCCGCAGCGATAAGGAGGAACCCGGCGATGGGTGACCGCGAATACGCGCTGCTTTTGATCGGCGGCGTGATCCTTGTTTCTCTCATCGGCTGGTTTGTCACCCGGCTTGTCCGGGTTTTGAAGATGATGAAAACCATCAATCTGGAGATCGCCCGAAATCGCGGCGCGGAGCGCCGCTATTGGAAGGCGCGCCGCCGCCGGCTGCTGCTTTCTCTCTTTCCCTTTGTCCGCTTTTGAATAAAAATCCGCCGCACCCGCCCGCCGCGGGGCGGCGATCCAAGGGCATCCGACCGCGGTGCCTTTGGATCGCCGGAAAATGTTTCGGCGAGGCTGCCGGTTTTTACGGTTTTACCGGCGTGCACGCAAAAAACCAGTCATTCAGAAAGGAGGAACCCTGCATGCGTTGTGCGAAATTGTCAACATATATAATTCCGGTGGGGTATACCCGCTCTCCTGTGCAATATGCACAAAAACTGCGTGGGGGTATCCTCCGGCTAAGCTGCCTCCACCTGTCGCCGCACGCGGAGCGCAGCACCACGTGTCCGACAGGACAAAAGGAGGTCATGTAACATGACAAAACAAAGAAGCACAAAACAGGCCCTCGTTGCCAGCCTCCTTGTGCTCACCCTGTGCATTTCCATGCTCATCGGCTCCACCTTCGCGTGGTTTACCGATGAAGTTGTCTCCACTGGCAACAAGATTCAGGCCGGTACGCTGAAAATCGACCTGGAAGTGCTCGAAAAGCAGACCGACGGTACGACCAAATGGGTCTCCATCAAGGATTCTCAGGCTCCCCTGTTCAACTACGACAAGTGGGAACCCGGATTTACCAATGTCACCCTGCTCCGCGTCACCAATCTCGGCAATCTTGCCCTGAAATGGCAGGCGCAGTTCCGCTCGGAAGTTGCTTTGACTCCGCTGGCAGATGTGATCGACGTTTATGTCTGCCCCAGCGAGACTGAGCTTGCTCTTCCTGCTGACCGCGACCTGAGCGGTTACCGGAATGTTGGCACGCTTCGCAGTTTTGTTAACACAATTTCTTCTACCACCTACGGTTCTCTTGTCAATCAGGGCGATGTTGCCTATCTCGGCCTTGCTCTCAAGATGCAGGAATCTGCCGGAAACGCATATCAGGGCATGGATCTCGGCGGTGCCTTTGACATCGTCATTTATGCTACCCAGCTGACCAGCGAGGAAGATAGCTTCGGTCCGGATTATGACAAGAACGCCTTCTGGAAGGATGCTGCGACCTCTGTTCCCGCTGCGGACGCAAGCGGCATCATCACCATCAAAACCGCCGGTGAGCTGGCTGCCTTTGCTGCCGATGTCAATGCCGGAAACAGCTATGTCGGCAAGACCATCAAGCTTGGTGCCCATATTGATCTGAACAACCTCGCCTGGACGCCCATCGGCACCGGCACCGCAAACTTTAACGGTACCTTTGATGGTAATGGTTACACCATCTACAATCTCAGAGCCAATGGCACCGAAGGTGTCGGCCTCTTTGGCTTTGCGGGCAATGCGGCCAGCATCCACGATGTTCGCATTGTGAATGCCACCGTCACCGGCAACCATTGGGTTGGTGCTGTCCTCGGCTATGGTTATCTTTCCCAGAACAGCCTCGCAGGCTGCACCGTTGAGAACGCCATCATCAGCTGCTATCCCGTTCTGAAGGACGGAAAATATGATGACGGCAACCAGGCCGGTGTCATTGCCGGTATGGCCATTAACGGCAATATTTACAAAAACACTGCCAAGAACTCCACCGTTTATGCCTACCGCGATCTCGGAGGCATTGTTGGCTGCGCACAGGCAGAAAACAACGATGTTGCTGTTTATGGCAACAAGGTTGAGAATGTAACCCTTGTTTTGCTTTCTGTTGATGGTGCGTATGTCGACAACAAGGACAATAGCAATTACGGTGATTTTGTTGGCCGCATCAGTGGAGGTAAGAAAGTAACCATCTACGACAACGCAGGAACCTGTTCCGTTCAGCTTGTTGATAGATGGGATGGTGAAGCGGATACCACTTGGTACAACGACACCGAAACGAAGTTTGGACTCAGTACTCCTGAGCAGCTGGCTGGCCTTGCCAAGCTCGTTGACGGCGGCAATACATTTGAAGGCAAGACCATTGTCCTGGAGGCAGATATAGACCTTGCTGGCAAACTCTTTGACCCCATCGGTTCCTACAGAAACGATATGGAGTTCAAGGGAACCTTTGACGGTCAGGGCAACACCATCTACAACCTCTCCCAGAACACATGGGAACTCAACAACGGTTATTACTACGGTGACCTTGGCCTTGGCTTGTTTGGTGCTGTGCGAGATGCAACCATCAAGAACCTGAACATCGACCGTGCCGAGATTTCCGGTGAATCTGCACTCGTTGGTATTGTCGCGGCAACTGCGTACGGCGACTGCACCTTTGAGAATATCACCGTTTCCAACTCCAACGGTGCTGACTATCAGTACTATGCCGGCGGTATTGTCGGTTGGGCTTCCGGCAACCACAAGTATATCAACTGCGATGTGGATGAAAGCACGGTTATCGCTGGTCAGTGGGGCGATTTCAACAATGCCAACGGCGGAATTATTGGCGGCATTGGTGCCTCTGGAACTTACTATCTGAAGGATTGCGATGTAGCCTGTCAGATCGATGTCCATAACGATGTTGTATCTGCTTATCATTGGTATTCTTACCGCAGAAGCGGTATGCTGATCGGCGATTCCAACGCAACTGTAGATGATAATGCAGTTACAACGGCGGCAGCACCGAACCTCACCTGTGAAAATGTAACTGTTACATACGGAGAATGGGCAAATTACACCTATTGTCAATTTAACGCAATGGGATATCCCTTCGTACGTGTACAGGCAGGCGTTAGCTGTGATGCATACTCCAATATTAGATATGGTCATCCCGTTGACGCAAACGGAAACACAGTTGTTGATGACAACCATGTCCACAATGATGGAGAAAAGCACAATGAACTGATCGTCTTTGATCAGCTTTATGGTGGCGATACCGGTGACCGTTATTGCACATATGGCGCGAAGACCCACGACGGCGTAACCGTTATCTACAACAACAAGTAATTTTCCCCCGCTGTCCTGTCCCAATTTGGGACAGGCGGCGATCCGGGGGCATCGGCGCGATGCCTCGGGATGGCCGCAGGCAAAAAAAGAGCCACACAAAGGAGCAAATGTCGCATGAAGGCAACGCTGCAAAAAATCTGGAATATTCTCTCCACCGTTCTGGTGGTGGTTGTGGTGCTCTGCGCCGTTTTTCTGATGGGCTCCCGGCTGCTGGGCTACCGGGTGTTCAATGTCATCTCCGGCTCCATGGAGCCGGAATACAGCGTCGGCGATCTCATCTATGTCAAGAGCGTGGCGGCCGATGAAATTGAGGTGGGGGAGGATATCACCTTCCTGCTCAATGAGGATCTCGTCGTGGCCACCCACCGCGTGGTGCGCATCGACCGGGAAAACCAGCGCTTTTACACCAAGGGTCTCGCCAACGAAACGGAGGACGCAAACCCCGTGCATTTTAACAATGTCATCGGCGTTCCGCAGTTCAAGGTGCCGAAGCTTGGCTACGTCTCCGACTTTATCCAGAACCCGCCGGGGCTGTATATCACCGTGGCTCTGGGCGCGGTGCTGCTCATTCTGGTCTTTCTGCCGGATCTCATCCGCGGAAAGGAAAAGGAGCAGAAAAACTGATCGTTTTTCCGAAAAAGGCTCGATCTTTTTCTGAAAATACAAAGAATCTTTGAAGAAAGGAGGAACTATTCCAATGAAATTCAACAAGAAAAAGGTGTTTGTTTCCGCTCTTGCGATCTCCCTCGTTGCGATCATTTCCATGGGATCCATCGCGTGGTTCACCGCGCAGGACTCCGTTGAAAACCGCTTCAACGTGGCCGATTCCGAGACTACCCCCGCCGACAAGCTCTTCTCCGTAACTGTTTATGAGCAGCGCGACACCAACTTCGACGGCGATTTCAACGAAGCCGGCGACGTGGAGTACACGGAGGATGGCCTCAGCTATTCCGCCTTCCTGCCCGGCGATACCCTCTCCAAGATCGCCCATGTCAAGAACACCGGCAGCTACAACCAGTATATGCGTGCCGTGATCACCGTTTCTGACGCGGACAAGTGGATTGCTGCCCTGGGTGCCGATTTTGTCATCGAGGATATCCTCGAGGGCTATGACGCCAGCCTCTGGGCGCGGATCGATCGCATCGGCAACGGCACCGCCAACACCCTGACCTACGTTCTCTATTACGACGGCATTGTTGCCCCCGGTCAGGATATCACGGTCTTCACCGGCGTGGAGATCCCCTCCGAACTTACGCAGGCGGACTATGTCGCCTTTGGCAAGGACTTTACCGTCAATGTCAAGGCGCAGGCCGTCCAGACTGAAAATGTCGGTGCGGATGCTTATGCCGCCTTCACGACCGTCGGCATGGCGCTGTGATCCGCTGTGACCTCCGAAAACTTCTTCAAACATAATCCGAAAAGGAGAAAAAAATGAAAGTCAGAAGCACAAAAAATGCGCTGATCGCGAGCCTCCTTGTGCTCACGCTGTGCATTTCCATGCTCATCGGCTCCACTTTCGCGTGGTTTACGGACACTGTTGTCTCTGAGAACAACATCATCAAGTCCGGTACCCTCGATATCGAGATGAACTGGGCTGACGGCACCGAGGCCGTTCCTGCTGACGGCGCTGCCGCATGGAAGAATGCCTCTACCGGCGCCATCTTCAATTATGACAAGTGGGAGCCCGGCTATGTTGAGGTTCGCCACATTCAGATCAAGAATGTCGGCACCCTCGCGCTCAAGTATCAGCTCAATATCAAGGCAAACGGCGAGGTTTCCAAGCTCGCTGATGTCATCGATGTTTACTACGCCGATCCTGCTGTTCAGGTTGCCGATCGCGATGCCCTTGCTGCGCAAACTCCCGCCGACACCCTCTCCAAGATGCTCGCCGGTATGAGCAGCACTGCTTCCGGAAATCTTGAGCCCGGTGCAAGCCACACCATCACCATCGCCCTCAAGATGCAGGAATCCGCCGGCAACGAGTATCAGAACCTTTCCATCGGCTCTGATTTCGCCGTTCAGCTCTATGCAACGCAGTTGACCAGCGAGGAAGATGACTTTAACGATCAGTATGATGCCATGGCCACCGTTGACACCGAGGCTGAGCTTCTCGAGGCTCTCGCGGCTGGTGACAATGTCAAGTTCGAGCTCGGCGCGAACATTGTCCTGACCGAAGGCATTGAGATCCCTGCCGGTAAGACCGTTACCATCGACCTGCAGGGCTATACTCTGAGCCAGGCAAAGGCGCAGACTGCGGCTTATGCCATGATCCTCAACAAGGGCAACCTGACCATTAAGGACAGCGTTGGCACCGGTAAGATCAGCTATGCGGATACCACTGTATACTCTGGCGACAATGGTTATGTATCCAACACCATCAGCAACCAGGGCACCCTGACTGTCAAGAGCGGTACCATTGAAAACACCAGCTCCGATAATGTCAAGTCCAATGGTTATCCTCATGCCATTGACGCCTATCAGGGCTCTGTGACCACCATCGACGGCGGTACTGTTAAGAGCGCAAACTACGATTCTATCCGTATGTTCTGCAACAGCGATACCGAGGCTACCGAGGTCGTTATCAACGGCGGTACCATTGTCAACCGTGTCAGCTTCCAGGATCCTAATAGCACCAGACCCGGTTACGGTATTCTGAAGATCAACGGCGGTAACTTCGTTACTACTGAGGGCGTTACTGCCAACGTCAGACTGCTCAATTTCTGCGCAAACTGCAGCAACATGAAGGCAACTGTCTCCGGCGGTACCTTCGACAAGGGCTTCAAGACGCAGGATATCGCCAATTCCGGCATTAAGACTTCCAACTGGCTGACCTTTGTTGGAGCTGATCATGTTGTCGCTAACAGCACTGAGCTTCAGATGGCTATTGACGCTGCGGCAGCTGGTGATGTGATCAAGCTGCTGCCCGGTAAGTATGACGCTACAGTTGTTGCGAAGAGCGACATCACCCTTCAGGGAACTCCCGGTGCGATTGTTCATTGTGTGAACCTGAACAAGGCAGAAAACCTTACCCTGCAGAACATCGAGTTTGATGCTGCTGGTGCTAAGCAAGGCTATGATGGCAGTGGGACTGCTAGGCAGATAGCAAATATCATCAGTGGTGATGCCAACAAGCCCGGCAAGGGCGCGAGCAATCTGGTGATCGACGGATGCACCTTTGCCGGTGAATTTGCAAACGGCGGCACAGCGATCTGCTTTGCAGACCGGAATCGTACGAGCGGCCAGTCCGGAAATATCACCATCAAGAACTGCACCTTTAAAACCGAAGGCGCATACTATGATATTTACTGCTATTACTCCGGCAAGGGTTACATGAATATCGAAGGTAACACCTTTGAAAGTGATTGCCTTGGTAAGCCGATTTATCTTGGCAGATATCAGAGCAGCACCCCGGTTGTTGTGAAGGGCAATGCGTTTAACAAGGTTGCTACCTTTGAAGATGCTGCATTTATTCAGGACCACAGTAGCTACGGTGTTTCCTTTGATGCAGCTGACAACACCTTTGCAAACTAAAACCATCAGGTAAGGAATCTGATCTTTTACATCATCGCAAGTTTTTTCCGGCCACCCATCCCCTCCGGGGGATGGGCGGCGATCCGGGGGCATCGGCGCGATGCCTCGGGATGGCCGGAGAAGAGCGACCGCTCCCATATGCGCACAATCCCTCCGCCCCTGCGGGGCACCTCCCTTCAGGCAAGGGCGGCTTTGCGCGGGATTGATCATTTTTCGAAAAAAAGGAGGTGTCCTGCCGTGTTTGGACGCATGAAACTCAAGCTCTGCGCCATTGCGCTCTTTGCCATTGCGGCTACCTTCTGCATGCAGGGCACCTTTGCCTTCTATTCCACCACGGGCGTTGCCACCAATGTCGTCACCACCGGCGGCATTGAGATGGCCATCCGCGAAACCACCGACGGCGGCAATCCCTTCCCCAAGGAGGGGGTGTATATCATGCCCGGCGACATCGTCTCCAAGCGGGTGACGGTGGAAAGCCTTTGCAGCCACCCCTTCTATCTGAGGGTCAAGCCGGTTTACGGCATCGATTCCGAGGCGCTTTCCTCCGAGGATTGCTTCAAGCTCAATGTCAACGACGAAAACTGGCAGCTTCACGAGGGCTGGTATTATTACACCGCCGCCGTCCTGCCCGGCGAGACCACGCCGGAGGTCTTTTCCCATGTGGAGATCGTGGGCGATAAGGTGGACACCGGCTACATCGGCCACACCCTGACCCTGACGGTGGTGGCGCAGGCCGTGCAGAGCGAGCACAACCCCCTCACCGACGGCAAGGTGTGGACGGCCTCCGGCTGGCCGGCAGAAACGGAGGCGAAGGAAGGATGAAACGCGCGATTCTGCTCTTTTTGTGCCTTGCGCTGCTCATGACCCTGCCCGCCGCCGCGGCGGAGGGACGCGTCAGCTATCTTGGCGGCGCGGAAGGGTACATTTTTGACCCCGGCAGCGAGCATTCCCCCTCCGATCTTTTCCCCGAGTTCAAGGATGTCATGCCCGGCGACGTGATCTCCCAGAAGATTATCGTTAAAAATGATGCCGCCGAGGGCGTCAAGGCAAATATCTATCTGCGCGCCCTGGGCGCCCATGCGGACAGCGCGGAATTTCTCTCCAAGCTCTGGCTGCGGGTCAAAAAAAGCGGCGAGGCGGCCTATATGTTTGATGCCGCCGCCGATGATAGGGCGCAGCTGGCCGACTGGGTGCTGCTCGGCACCCTCTATTCCGGCGGCGAGGTGGAGCTGGAGGTGGAGCTCACCGTCCCGGTGGAGCTGGACAACCGCTTTGCAAGTGCCGTGGGCTATCTCGACTGGGAGTTCAAGGTCGAGGAATTTCCCGCAGAGCCGGAGGATCCCACCCCGCCGGATACCGGCGATAACGGGCTGATCTTCCTCTGGATTTTCCTGGCAATTCTCTCCGCCGGGCTGACGGTGCTCTTTGCAAAGCTCCGCCGCAGGCAAAAATAACACGATTTTTGAAAAAGAAAGGAGGCCGCTCGGCATGAAATTAACCCAAAAGCCCTACAAGCGCATCGTGCTTGGCATCGGGCTGTGCGTCATCTATCTGTGGATGGCTCTGGGCGCCGGCGCCTCCATCGCCTGGTTTACGGATACCTCCGCCGAGGTGCAGAATATCTTCCATTTTGCCGAGTTTGAGCTCGGGGTGGAATACCGGACGGAGGATGGTCGCTGGTTGCCGGTCACGGCCACCACAAAGCTGCTGGATGAGTCCGCGCTCTACGAGCCGGGCTATGTGCAGACGGTATTTTTGCGGGTCAAAAACCTCGGAGAGGTTCCCTTTGACTTCACCTGCGCCGTCCGCGTGACCGATTATCAGGTGGCGACCAATGTTTTCGGGCAGCGGTTCCTGCTGCATGAGCATTTGCGGTTCGGCCTTGCATCGGCTGCCGATGAGGCGCAGATGGAGGCAATGGTGGACACCCGGCCCAAGGCCCGCGCCCTCGCCCTGCGCCCGCTGAACCATTATGAGACCGACGCGGCTCCCCTGGCCGCCGGGGCCACGGCCTATATGGCTCTCATCGTGCAGATGCCCACCGAAGTGGATAACGTGGCCAACGCCCGGGGGGATGATGTTCCCTCGGTGGAGCTCTCCGTCACCTTTACGGCAAACCAGCAGCACTGAAATCTTACGAAAAAAGGAGGAAAACCATGACCGAAGAAACCCGCATCCCCGCAAGCGGTGATCTGCAGTCGGTCTCCGAGCGGCTTCGCAAAGCCGAGCGGGAGATGATGATGAAAATCGGCGGACTGATTGGGCTGATGCTTCTTTGCCTCGTGCTCATGTGCTTTTCCGCCTTTGCCTATTTCACCGCCGAGACCGAATCGGTGGCAAACCATATTGCCACCGCCCGGTTTGACCTGAAAATCGAAGTCCTTTGCGAAGGAAGCGCCATCAGCACCGGCACCCGCAGCGGCTTTACCACCCCGCTGCAGCTTAAGGCCGGACAAAAATATAAAATCACCCTGACCCCCGCCGAGACCACCACGGCCACCACCGGCTTCTGTGAGATCACCGGCAACGGCATCGCGAAGGTCACCGCGCAGATGAACGTGGGCGAGGCCGCGGCAAACAACGACCTGACCTTTACCCTCACCGCCGACAAGGATACAACGGTGTATCTCACCTCCCACTGGGGAACCTCCTCGGCCTTCGGATATGCGAATCCCGAGCTTCTTGTTGGCAGCAATACGGATATTTCCTACAGCGTAACCGATGGAATTCCCGGCCAGTCGGTCACGGTGGAGCCCCAGGCGCCGAATGCCGCCTTCACCCCGGAGCTTTCCGTCACCCACGGGGAGGGGGAGGGGCTGCAAGCCGTTGTTCTGGATGTGGTTGCCCCCTATACCACCTTCGGCATCGCTGCCGGAACGACCTATACCGTCAGCGCCGAGCCGCTTCCCTTTGATGCGGAGAACCATGGCTTCTTCCTTCTGCGCGCCAAGGGCTGCGACACCGCCTTCTATACGGAGATCCTGCAGAAAAAACAGGCGGAGGACTACGGTGCGGTTTCAGGCCTGAGCTTTTCCGTCAAGGCAAATACCGAAACCGAGATCACGCTGGAGTTCCGTCTCGGCGACCCTGCGGCATCGGGCTACAGCGCGACGGAGAATTATATCAGCAACGGAAATGCCTGCGAATTTCTGCTTCCCCTGCCCACGCCGACACCGGAGGTGACGCCGGAAGTAACGCCCGAGGTCACCCCTGAGGTCACTCCCGAGGCAACCCCCGAGATTACCCCTGAGGTGACTCCGGAGGTAACCCCCGAGATTACGCCCGAGGCAACGCCGGCGCCGACTCCGACCCCCGGCATTTGAAAATACCGCACAACCAGATGATAAAACGCCCTCCGGCAAGCACCGGCGGGCGTTTTTTTAGGGTTGCGGAAAGGAAGAGGAAAGTGCGCGAAAGCCGGGGAGCGTGCGCACGGTTTTTGTGCGGAAATAAGCAAAATAAGGCCGGTTGACAGGATTATATGCGGTATGATATACTTAATACGAGATAGTATTCAGATCCGAATGTTTTTTTCACCATCAAACACGCCTGAAAGGAGAAAAATGATGAAACAGAACAAAACCACCGGTGTTAATCCGTCCCCCGTGAAGGAAGCGCGAAAATCCGGAATGCGCAGGATCGGGATCCCCCTTTTGGTTTTTGTCCTTGTATTGGTTGTGGTGGCTGCGGCGTTTGGCTTGATCAGATTGTTTTCCGGTGAGGAAGTTCCGCCGGAGAGCTCCGTGTCCGATCCGATGGAAAGCCAAGAACCGCAGGGTATGTCAAACAAGACGTTTTTGGATACGATACAGGGATACTGGGCGTATGCGGACACCGACACCTCCTGCAGCACGCTGAGGTTTGAAAATCGACAGCTTTCCTTCGGGGCTTATCCGGGAGATTGGATCGCCTCCGGAAATGTCGAAAAAATCGTTAAGAAGGACGATTTTACCTTTGAGGTTACCGTCACCATTTCGCAAACGGAGACGGATGAGAGCGCATCCTCGGAGGAGACAAAGACCTTTTTGTTTGCCAGCGAGGATCGGTTTGAAAACAGCCTTACGATGACAAAGCCAGACGGTGCTGTCTGCAATTACCTGTTTGTTGGAGACTCGCAGGATCAGATGGAAGAAAAGTGTCCGGAACTCATTTTTGAAAACCGTGACAGTTATTACTATCTTGGCAAAAGCGTCCGCGATGTGCAGGAGGCCTTCGGCGAGGATTATTTTATAAATCGTCATATGTACGGCAAAGGTATGGGCATTACATATGCGGACTGCGCGGTTTGGTTTAAATATATGGAATTTTATAATACTAATTGGGATGAAAAACCTCGAATGAGTGCAAAGATCAGCAGGATTATTGTGGAGGAGCCGGAACTTAAGGTTTATAAAGACATCCGAATTGGCGACAGCATGGAAGATGTCGCCGCTCGGATCGAGATCAAGACCCTCTCCGACGGATACACCAGAAAATCGTATCTTGATGACGCGGTTATAGAGTGGATTTTCAACGGCGATGTGCTGGAGACGGCAATCATTGAACAGAGAAACTAACGCTTTTTTACGCGAATATACAAAACGAAAGACAGCGGAACGAGGCTGATGCCCTGTTCCGCTGTCCTTTTTTTACGACACCTCGCCGAGGCGGCGGATGTCGCAGCGGACGCGGACATGGATGACGGCGTCATCGATGATATCGCGGATGTCCTCCGGGGGATTTTTGCGGTAGAGGGGCTTTGCAAAGCGGGTGATATTGATGGGGTCGCAGCGGAATTCCTCCTGCACCCGCCGGAGGGCGGCGCGGCAGAGGGTCTCCATCTCTGCGGCAAGCTGGCGCTCCACGGCGGCGCGGTTTTGCGGGTTTTCGGTGATGGCCTCCTCTCCGGCATGGCCGACGAGGGCACCGGTCAGCAGGATCTCCAGCTCGATCTGCGGCACCCCCTCCGCCATGCGGGCGCGCACCCGGCGCTTTGCGGTCAGAAAGAGGCTGCCCTGGTCGACCTTTCCGCCGGGGAGGTTTGCGGAGAAGGGAATGTAGCCCCGGGCGCCGTCCCCCCGCAGCAGCACCAGCGCCAGCGCTTCCCATCCGGTGACCTCGGCCACCATGCGATCCCCGTCAAATACGGCGAGCCCGCCGATCTCCACCCCCAGCTCCGAGGGCACCAGCAGCGGCAGCAGCGCATCCCCCCAATCGTCGGAAAAGAGGGTCAGGGCGACGTCCTTGAGGGTGACTGTGGGCACAAAGGAGCTCTCGGAGGCGGAATGGAGGATCTCCGAGAGGTGGGTTCCGATGTCCTCTGTTGGGGTCTCGGCGTTGTATATCTCCTGGCAGTTCCCCCCGGCGACGGCCACATGGGCGCCCAGCCGGGTCTGCGGGCCGCGGAAATTGATATCCACATACTCGCGGATGCCCGACTGCGCCAGCGCCTTGCCGAAAAGCACCGTCCGCAGGGTGCCGTACATGATCTCATCGGGCATGGTGAGGGAGCGGTCATAGCGGGATTGTCCGAGGTTTTCCCCTTCGCTTGCCAGGACAATGGCCTTGGCCTTGCCCTCCTCAAGAAATGCCGAGGAAACCCCGGTAACATGGAGGGAGACCTCGCCATCCTGCAGATCGTAGCCCTCGGAGGAATAGATGGCGAGATCGTCGATATCCCGCGAGTCCCAAATATCGCCGAGAATGAGCATGGCCAGGGCAGCGGCGGCAAAGAGCAGCGGCTTCAGTCGCATGAAGGCTCCTTTCTTCCTCTGGGGGAGAGGAGACAAAGTATGGGAAGCAAAATGCCCAGCAGAAAATATCCGTAGCCGAGGTAATGAATGATGCGAATGGTGAGGATGATGTCGCTCTGGGCGAGCATCAGGAGAAAAAGCAGCCCGCCCACGGCAAAGGTCAAGCCCCGGTGGGGAACTCTCTTCTGCAGCGCCCCATCGGTCAGCTGCACGGCGGCACAGGCAAAATTCAGGCAGGGGCGCACGGCAAGCACCGTCCACAGGGTGAGGAAAAAGAGATCCAGCCGCTCGATCACCGGCACGGTTACCGATTTATAGAGGGTGATGACGGGAAAGAGCATGTGCGAAACGGTGTCCGCCCCCAGCACGGCGACGGCCAGCAGACAGATGAGCACAAAGGCTGCAGCCACAAAGAGAAGGCGGGGCAGGGTTGCCCGCCCGGCGGCACGAGGATCCTCCGTCAGAGGCAGAAACACCGGCACAAGCAGCGATATGCCAAAGGAATAGGAGGCCATCGGCAGGGCGGAGAAAAGCGCGCTCGGGTCACACGTCAGCGCGGGAGCCAGGTTGGTTGCCTGCGCACCCTGCAGGGAGGGGAGAAGCAGCAGAAAGCTCAGAGGCAGCAGAAAACCGGTCATTTCGCAGAAGCGGCCGACACCACGACCGCCGCCCTGCAGGGCATAGAGAATAAAGAGCACATACACCAGAGCCACCGCCCAGAGAGGGGTATTTGGAAGGAGGTAGAGCAGAGTAACCTCCGTCACCACGCGGATGGAGGAGGCAGCGGTGATGAGAAAAAAGCAGAGCAGCAGGAGGCAGGAAAGAAATGCCGCCGGAACGGGCAGAGCCCGGTGGACGATTGCGGGCAGAGAAAGCCCAGGATATCTCCTGCACAGGCGGAGATAGAGAAGCCCGGAGGCGCACATGACAGCGCCGCTGAGCAGTACAATGACCCAGCCGTCCTGCCCGGCGGCGGCGCAGAGATAGCGCGGCAGGGTCAAAATCCCCGCGCCGAAGGCGGATGCGGTCAGCAGAGCGCCGTATTGACGGGTTGAAAGGCTATGCGTTTCCATATTCTCTCCTTATCTGCGGGCGCGGCGGGAATTTGTGCAGCCGATGGATCTCGGCCGGTGGAGCATATCCCGCAGGGGGACGCGCAGGGCGGCATCCTTGCGGTCGGTGGGAACGTTCGGAGCGAAGGGGGCGAGATAGGGAACGCCCATGCTGTCGAGGCTCTGCATATGCACAAGCAGAAACATCCAGGAAAGGGAAAACCCAAAGATGCCGAACAGGGCCGCCGGGAAAACCATGCAAAGCCGCAGAATGCGCACCGCCACCGAAAGGGAAAAGCTCGGGATGCAGAAGGTGCAGATATTTGCCAGCGCAACGACAATGAGCACCATGGGGGTGGCGAGGCTGGCGGAGATGATGGCCTGGCCGACGATAATGCCGGAAACAACGCCGATGGTCTGCCCCAGCGGCTCCGGCAGCCGCAGGGCGGATTCGATGATGATCTGCACGGCAAATTCGATGAAAAGGGTTTCCCAGATGACGGGAAAGGGAACCTCGGAGCGCAGCCCGGCGATGGTGACGAGAAGATCGTAGGGCAAAATCTCCGGCCGGAAGCTGACCAGCGCCACATATAGGGCGGGCAGCGAAATGGCAAGAAAAAAGCAGACCCACCGAAGCAGCCGCGCAAAGGTGCCGGCGGTGGGCTTTTCGTAATAATCCTCTGCCGCCTGCAGAAGCTCGGGAAAAATGGTGGGGAAGGAGAGGGCCAGGGGGGAGTGGTCGCAGAGCACGACGATGCGCCCCTCCAGTAGGGCTGCTACGGCGATGTCCGGCCGCTCGATCTCCCGGTAGGTGGGAAAGGGAGAACCACCGGTGCGCTCGGTGAGCTGGGCGATATAGCCGGAGGCAAGAATGCCGTCGATATCGATTTTTCGGATACGCGCCTCCACCTCCCGAACCCGCTCGGGCGGGGCAATATCCTCCACATACAGCAGGGCGATGTTTGTTCGGGTGCGGCGGCCGCAGAGCATTTTGCGAACCCGCAGCCGCGGATCGGGCAGCTTTTTGCGCACAAGGCCGACATTTCCCGGCAGGCTTTCGGTGAAGCTGTCCCGGGGGCCGGAAACGGTGCGGTCGTTGAGGGGGGCGCCGGGATCCCGGCGCATGAAGCCGTCCAGCCGCAGGATGAGCGCTCCCTCCATGCCGGCGGCCAGCACCACAATGCCGCCGGTGTACAGCTCTGCGCGGATTTCCTCCCCATCGGAGAGGGTTTTCACCTCGCTGACACAGAGAAAGCGGCGCAGCAGCCGCTCCCGGATGTCGGCGGGGCTTTTTTCGGCGCAGTAGGGCTCCGGCTGCAGAATGGGTGTGAGGATGCCGGCGTTCAGCAGCTCCTTATTGACAATTCCGTCGAGAAAGGCGATGACGCAGGGTATATTTTCCGGCGGCAGGCTGACCTCACGGCGGATGAGATCGTCGGCGCCGGCGGAGATATCCGCAAGCACCCGGCAAAGGGCGGCATAATCATTTTGCATCTGGTTTCCTCCCGGCGCGTTTGGGCTATTTTTTGCCGCCGGCGCCCGCTTTATGCGGGGAAAATTTACAGGGCAGACATAAATATCCTCTTGACTTGCCTTGCAGCCTGCGGCTATAATAATATATTGAAATTAAACTGGGGTGTTATATGCCCGGGAGAGAGGGGAGAGGCAAAATATGCGACTGAAAAAGCTCTTTGGCACAGCTCTGTTTTGCCTTCTCCTGCTGTGCGTGATGGCCTCTCCCTCCCTTGCCCATGCGCCGGAGGAAGCCTACGGCTTTGAATTCCTTGCAGGGGAGAGAAACGGCGAAAACCGGCAGAAATTCTACCGGGAGCTCTACCTTGCGGCGGAGGAATTCCTGGCAGCCGGTCGGGATGCCGCGCCAGAGGACGGCTATGTCATCGCCGCGCTGGATTATGAGGCGCTGGGGGTGGATGCCTATACTGCGGTGGAGATCTGGAAGATCTTTTTTGTGGATCATCCGGAGTATTACTGGCTGGCAAACCGCGCAACGGTATCGGCAAACCGCCTCAATATGTATGTCTACGCAGAATATGCCGCCGCAGCCGAGCGCCGGAACACCGACCGGGCGCTGGAGGCCGGAAAAAAGCTCATCCTTTCGGCCGCGGATGGCCTCACGGGAGATGTGGAGCGGGCGGTGGCCATCCACAACCGCCTGCTGGAGGTGGCGGTGTATCTCTATGGGGAGGATGGAAAAACTCCCTCGGATGCGCCCTTTGCCCATAACATCGTCGGCGTGCTGACGGGGCTTGGCGGCGTGTGTGACGGCTATGCCAAGGCCTACGCGCTGCTGCTGCGGGAGGCCGGCATCCCCTGCCTTTTTGTGGATGGCATTGCCGAGGATATCGGCCACGCATGGAATATCGCCCGGCTGGACGGCAGCTGGTATTGGATCGATCCCACCTGGAACGACCGGGAAGGCGCCGCGGATTATCGCTATTTCGGGCCGGAACCGGCTCTGTTTTTGCAGCAGCATGCGCCGCACACCAACCTGGGAAGCGGAGCGGCGTATCTCTATACCCTGCCAGAGACGGCGGAAGAGGCCTTGCCCCTGACGCTGCTCTACCGGGAGGATCAGCCCGCCGGCATCTTTGGCTCGCCGGCGGCGGCGCTCGCGGCCATTCAGCCCGGAGAGGACCGGTGGAGTATGCGTCTGCCTGCCCGGGACGGCGCAAGCCGTGTATGGAGCCTGCCTGCCGGAAAGCTTCCTGCCGTGGGGCTGACGATTCTCTCCGATGACCGGGAATCGCCCACGCCCCTTGTGCTGGAGGGGCCTGTGACCGCCTCCGGGGAGCTGACGATTGAGAATATCGTTCTTATGCCTGCCCCGGGAGAGCTGCGGCTGAGCCTGGATATGATGGGGCATGCCCTTACCTTCCGCGGTCATGGCGGCGGCGCTGCGCTCTACGATGAGGCGGACCGCAGAGTGGCAAACCTGCGGCTGGATGCCACCGGCAGCACGGTACACCTGAAGACCGAGAGCTTTTCCTGGGACGGCGATTTTTCCGCCGCCTGTCTCAATGCCGACGGTGGGCGTATTTCCTTTGGCGCCGGCAGGGTGGAGATTGCCGAACTTCGGGTGCTCGCCGACGGACTCTCCCTCTATTTTTCCGACACATCTGACAGCCCTGTCCTGGCGGATGTGCGCCGCGTTTATCTTGGCGCGCCCTGCTCGGTATCCATGACCAGCTTCCGGAAGGGGAATGCCGTCACCTTTGGCGCCCTTACGGGCAATTACCGCATGGCCATTGCCATGGGCATAGGGAATGTGGAAAATCTTCCCGCCCTGCGGCTGGAGCGCGTTGCCGGCATTGCCGTGGATATGACGGTGAAAACCTATACGGAGGATGAATACATCCATCCCGGAACGGGGGAGATCGAGATCCTGCGGGAGTCGGCCGATCTCACCGGCTTTGACGGACGGCTTTGCTATGCGCCGGATATGGATCTTGCAAAGGGTTCGGTGTATTTCCTCCTGGCCGACCGAACGGTCAATCTTTCCGCCGATGCTATGCGCAGCGAGGACGGCTATGTCAGAGTGCCGGTGACGGACAAGCTCACCGGTACCCAGCCCATGGAGCCGGAACCGCCGGTTTCCCATGAATTCGGCGACTTTATCACCCTGCGGGCGGCCACCTGCCGGAAATCCGGCGAGGCCTACCGGGTTTGCCGCCTGTGCGGCATTGCGGAATACCGGCTGCTGCCCATGGCCGAGCATAAATACGGCCCCTGGCGCACCACCACACGGCCTACTGTGGCCACCACCGGCGAGCGTCGGCGCACCTGCAGTGTCTGTGGGCACGGCGAAAGCGAGGAAATCGCCATGCTGAATCCCGTGCCGACCCAGGCGGCAAAGCCCACGGGCAATCCCGTGCCCTCCGGCGCAGCACCTACCCCCGCCGCGACTCCCTCGGCGCCGGAAAAGCCGGAGCGCAGACTCGGCGGCTGGATTGTCTGGATGCTGATCGGCACCTGCGGCATTGTCGGCATCGGGCTTGCGGCACCTGAGGCAGCAAATCTTCTCCGCCGCAGAAAAGACACAAAAAAATAGATAAAACACACCGCCGGACGGCCTGAAAAAGAGGCGATCCGGCGGTGTGCTTATAGTTTTAAGGAGTTTTTATCCCAGCATTCCGTAAAGGCTGACGATATCGCCGGCGCCCACGGCGAGGATGATATCCTCCGGGCGGACACAGCGGCGCAGGATCTCTGCTGCGTCGGCCAGGCTGTCGGCGGCGATGGCGCCCGGCAGCTCTGCGGCCAGTGCGGCGGAGGTGGTCACGCCGTCCGGCTGCTCCCGGGCGGCAAAGATGGGCGGCAGAATGGCGACATCCGCAAGGCGCAGGCTGCGGATAAAATCGGCCTTCAGGGCGCGGGTTCGGGTATAGGTGTGGGGCTGGAATATGCAGATGACCCTGCCCTCGGTCATGGCTTTGGCCGTTTGCAGGGTGACGGCGAGCTCTGAAGGATGATGGGCATAATCGTCATAGAAGGGGGCACCGCAGAAGCTGCCGCGCAGCTCCATCCGGCGGCCTGCGCCGTGGAAATCTTTGAGGGCGCGAGCAATGATATCCGGGGCGATGCCGTAATTGATGGCGGCCGCAGCGGCGGCCAGGGCGTTTGCGGTGTTGAATTCGCCGGGAACACCGAGGGAAATCCGGCAGAGGGTCTCTCCGCGGAGGCAAAGGTCAAATTCGCTGTGGCCGCGCACCACGCGGAGATCTTTTGCCTGCAGATCGCCTCCCTCGCCAAAGGTCATGGTGCGACGGGGAAGATCCGACAGGGCGAGGCGGCAGTTTTCATCCGCCGCATTGTAGATGACGCAGCCGCTCTCCGGGGTACGCAGGGCAAAGCGGCGGAAGGAATCGCGGATCTGTTCGATCCCGCTGAAATAATCGAGATGATCCTCTTCGATATTCAGAATGACGGCGGTTTCCGGGAAAAAGGAGAGAAAGGCGTCGCAGTATTCGCAGGCCTCGGCCACCAGCAGGGGAGAGCTTCCCAGCCGGTGATAGCCGCCGATGGGCGCATAGCTTGCGCCGATGAAAACGGTGGGATCCCGCTCGGCGGCGAGACAAATGGCGGTCAGCATGGAGGAAACGGTGGATTTTCCGTGGGTGCCGGCCACGCACACGCACATCTCATGCTCCCGCATCAGCGCGCCGAGAACCTCAGGCCGCTCGAAAACCGGGATACCCAGCCGCAGCGCCTCGGCCACATCGGGGGAATCGTCGTGGATGGCGGCATTGCGCACCACGGCATCGGCGCCGTGAACATATTCTGCCGCATGGCCGATGGCCACGGGAATGCCTGCCGCCCGCAGTCGGTCGGCCACCGGGCTGTCGGCGCGGTCATTTCCCGTAACGGTGCAGCCCCGGGCACGCAGTGCCTGAGCCAGCGCATTCATGGAGACGCCGCCGATGCCGATGAAATGCACACGGCGGCCCTTCCTTGCAAAATCCTTGAGATTAAAAGCCATGATAGATCCTCAACTTTGAAATAGGTTCAAAAGAATGAATGCAGATTCCTTGCGGAATATGATAAAAGCGTGTAAAATATAAGAAAAAGGAGGTGCGCGGAATGGAAAAGCTGGATGTGGGGGCACTGCCCGGCTATGCGCGGGCGGTTATGGCCGGCCTGCGCGAGGCGGGTCATGCGGCCTTTTATGCCGGCGGCTGCGTGCGGGATGTGCTGCTGGGCGTCGTGCCCGGGGATGTGGACATTGCCACCTCCGCCAGACCGGAGGAGATCATGGCCATCTTTCCCCATTCCGTTCCCACCGGCATCCGGCACGGAACGGTGACGGTTGTCACCGAGGGCGGATCGGTGGAGGTGACGGCCTTCCGCGGCGAGGGGGATTACTCCGATGGCCGCCATCCCGATGCGGTGGTTTTCGGCGTTTCTCCGGAGGAGGATGCAAAGCGGCGGGATTTCACCGTCAATGCCCTCTTTGCGGATGATGAAGGCAATATTTTTGACTATGTCGGCGGCAGAGCCGATCTTTCGGCGGGGATTATCCGCACCGTGGGCGATGCGGAGCAGCGCTTTTCCGAGGATGCGCTGCGGCTGCTGCGCGCCCTGCGCTTCCGGGCAAAGACGGGCTTTGCCATCGCGCCGGAGACGGAGGCTGCCCTGAAAAAGCTTGCGCACCTGACGGAACAGGTTGCCGCAGAGCGCATCTATGACGAAATCTGCAAAACCCTTTGCACCGAGCGGCCGGAGGCGGTATCGGAAATGCTGGGCTGCGGCCTCATTCCCGCCTTTGGGAAGGAAAGACTGCCTGCCTTTGCGGAAAGGGCGCTGCAGTGGGCAAGTCCGGAGGTGCGCCGGGGGCTGTTCTGTGCGCTGCTTGTGCGCACAGGCCGCATTTCCGCCCCGGCGGATTTCGGCGCGGCCATGAAATGCGAGCGGAAGACGGTGTTGCTTTCCGAGAGAATCCTCGCGGCGGCGGAATATGCCCCGCATGTGCGGAAAATGCTCACCGTCGGCGGCGTGGATGGGGCTTGCGCCGGCGCGGAGCTCTTTGAAAGGCGGAATGAGCTTCTCGCGGAAATCGAGGAGGTTCTCCGGCGGGGCGAGGCCTACCGGGCGGATATGCTGGCGCTGCGGGGCGGCGAGATCGCGGCGATGCTTTGCGATGCGGCACAAACCGCGCAGATGCAGAGGCGTCTTCTCTGGCATGTGCTGGACAGGCCGGAGGATAACACCCCGGAGCGCCTGAAAGAATGCATTCGGGAATGGGAAGCATAAAGAGAAAGCACTTATACATGTGATAAGTGCTTTTCTTTTGTTTAGAGGTAGTTTTTGCGGCTGGTGCGCATGATGCCCGCCTGCAGGTTGGCGATATCGTCCAGCGATTTGCCGGTGCCGATGGCAACGCAGGAAACGGGATCCTCGGCCACGCGGGTGTAGATGCCGGTGCGGGCGCAGATGAGCTTGTCAAAGCCGTAGAGCAGGCTGCCGCCGCCGGTGAGCACGATGCCGTTCTGGGCGATGTCGCCCACCAGCTCCGGCGGGGTGCGCTCCAGCACGCTGTGCACCTCCTCGCAGATGGCTGCGGCGGCCTCGCTGAAGGCCTCCAGCACCTCGGAGGAGGAGATGGTAAAGGTCTTGGGCAGGCCGGTGATGAGGCAGCGGCCCTTGGCCTCCTCCTCGCGCTCCTCCTTCTGGGGATAGACGGAGCCGATCTTGATCTTAAGATCCTCGGCGGTGCGGTCACCGATGAGAATTTTGTGCTTTGTCTTGACGTATTTGATGAGTGCCTCGTCAAAATCGCTGCCGGCGATCTTCAGAGAGGTGGACTCCACAATGCCGTTTAGGGAAATGACGGCGATGTCGGTGGTTCCGCCGCCGATATCCACCACCATGTTGCCGCTGGGACGGTAAATGTCCAGCCCGGCGCCGATGGCAGCCGCAAGGGGCTCCTCAATGAGGAAAACGTTGCGGGCGCCGGCCTGCATGCCGGCATCGAAGACGGCGCGCTCCTCCACCTCGGTGATGTTGCAGGGAACACAGACCACCAGCCGGGGCTTGCGCAGGCGGAAGCCGCTGATCTTATCGATATATTCCTTGATCATGCGCTGGGTGACGCCGTAATCGGAGATGACGCCGTCCCGCAGGGGGCGCACAGCGATAATGTTCGTGGGTGTGCGGCCGATCATATTCTGCGCCTCGGAGCCGAAGGCCAGGGCCTTGCCTGTGGTCTTGTCGATGGCCACCACGGAGGGCTCCCGCAGGACGATGCCCTTGCCCTTGACATAGACCAGGACGCTGGCGGTACCGAGATCGAGACCGATATCATAATTTGCAAACATATATAACCTCACTTACCTGTCAAAAAACGGGGGATGGGTATGCCATGTGTAATCTATTATAATACATGGAGGAAAATAATGCAATGAGAATCCCAAAAAAGTAAAAAAACCCTTGCAAATGAGAAGGCATTGTGTTATAATCCATTCTGTAATACGTTGACAGTTAAGGAGAGTGGGGCGACCCGCTCTCATTTTTGTTCCGTCAGAGGAGGTCATGACTATGGCAGGTTCCGGAAAGGGCCGTATCGCGGCCGTCGTGGCAGAGCTTTGTGCACCCGTTGCCGCAGAGCTTGGGCTGCAGGTCTGGGATGTTGAATTTGTCAAGGAGGGCGGCACGTCCTACCTGCGCATCTTTATCGATTCCGAAGCGGGAATCACCGTGGAGGATACCGAGCGCATGTTCCGCGCCATGGATTCGGTGCTGGACGAGGCCGATCCCATTGCGGAGAGCTACTGCCTGGAGGTTTCCTCCCCCGGCGTGGAGCGGGAAATCCGCACCGATGCCCATCTGGAGGCCTATCTCGGCTATGCCGTCCGCCTGCGCCTTTTCCGCCCCATGGACGGAACCAAGGAGCTCGTCGGCATTCTTGATGGCTACGATGCGGAGGCGCTGACTCTTTCGCTGCCGGAACCCCTGACGGTGCCCCGCAGCGCCATCTCCCGCATCAATGCCTATTACGATTATTCCGCACCGGCGGAAGAATAACGCATACGCAAGCAAAAAAATATAATATATACGACAGAAAGTTTCAGGAGGAAGACGCACAAATGAACGCCGAATTTTTCAGAGCGCTGGAAGACCTTGAGCGCGAAAAGGGAATACCCAAGGAATATATGCTGGAGCGCATTGAGCAGGCGCTGCTCACCGCCTACCGCCGCAACTGCGGCACCGAGGCGGAGAATGCCGAGGTCGTCATCGACCGCGAGAAGAAGAACATCAAGCTCGTTCAGGTCAAGACGGTGGTGGAGACCGTGGAGGATCCCCTGCTGGAGATCTCCGTGGAGGAAGCCCGCAAGACCAGCAAGAAGGCCGTTGTCGGCGACATTGTGAAGCTGGAGCTCAACACCAAGCAGTTTGGCCGCATCGCCGCCCAGACGGCAAAGCAGGTCATCATCCAGGGCATCCGTGAATCCGGCCGCGGCCAGATGTTTGATGAGCTCTCCTCCAAGGAGCACGAGATCGTCAACGGCGCCGTCACCCGCGTGGACAGCCGCGGAAATATCTTCGTGGAGCTCACCGGCCGCAACGACCAGGCCGAGGCCTTCCTGCCCGTCAGCGAGCAGATCGCCTCCGAGGTCTATTATCCCGGCGATAAGATCAAGGTTTACCTTGTGGAGGTCAAGAAGGGCGTGCGCGGCATGCAGATCCTCGTTTCCCGCATCCATCCCGGCCTTGTCAAGCGTATGTTTGAGCTGGAGGTGCCGGAGATCTACGACGGCGCCGTGGAAATCAAGGCCATCGCCCGCGAGGCCGGCAGCCGCACCAAGATCGCCGTCTGGAGCGAAAACAAGGATCTCGATCCTATCGGCGCCTGCGTCGGTCCCCGGGGTGCCCGCGTGAACTCCATCGTCTCCGAGCTGATGGGCGAGAAGATCGACATCCTTCCCTGGTCGGAGGATATGGCGGCCTTCGTTTCTGCGGCCATCGCGCCCGCCAGCGTCATCAGCGTGGAAATGCTGCCCGAAGGAAAGTCCTGCCGCATGATCGTGGCCGACGATCAGCTTTCCCTCGCCATCGGCCGCGAGGGTCAGAATGTCCGCCTCGCCGCAAAGCTTACCGGCTGCAAGATCGATATCAAGCCGCAGTCCCAGGCGTAAGTCAGCGCCCCGCACAGATAGAAGGAGGCGTCAGATGAAAACAAAAAAAACGCCCCTGCGGATGTGCCTCGGATGCAGGGAAATGATCCCCAAGCGGGATCTCATCCGGGTGGTGCGTGCGCCGGAGGAGCAGGGCGGCGAGATCTCGCTGGATCCGACCCTGCGCAGCCCCGGCCGCGGCGCATATCTCTGCAGCAAGCCCGAATGCTTTGAAAAAGCAAAGAAGATCAATGCCTTTGCCCGAGCCTTTGCCTGTCCGGTGGATCCGGCGGTGTATGACGCGCTGGCCGCGATGCTTGGCAAGGATGAGACGGCAGAATAGTTTATGGAGGTGGCTTTACATTGAGTAATATGGTGAAATACAGAGTCCACGAGGTCGCAAAGGATTTCGATCGGACATCAAAGCAGATTTCCGAGATTCTCGGCGAGTTCGGCATGGCGCCGAAGAACAATCAGAAGGTGCTGGAGGAGCGCGAGCTCGATATTATCTTCGCTGCGCTGACCCAGCGCAACCAGGTGGAGGATCTTGGCGCAGCCGTGGCGGCAACCCGCAAGGAAGCGCCCGCGCCGGAGGCTCCCGCAGCCCCTGCAGAGGAGAAGCCCGCGGCGGCAGCTCCTGCGGCGGCACCCGTTGATGCGCCTGCAGCAGCTCCCGCGGCGGAAACCCCTGCCCCTGCGGCGGCGCCCGCCCCGGAGAAGCAGCCCAAGGCACACGTTCCCCGCCAGCAGCCCCAGAAGCGCGTGGTGGACACCCGCGTTTCCAACGTCGACCTGCGCAAGTACGATGAGCGCATCGATGAGCTGGTGCCCGAGCGCGCCTTTAACGCAAATTCCAAGGAAAAAATCAAGAAGCAGAATCAGAATGACCGCCGTCAGGCACCCGGCACCAAGCGCCGCAATGCCGAGGCGGAGAAGCTTGCCCGCCTGCGCCAGCAGGAGGCTGCCAAGAAGGCCGTCCTGAAGGTTTCCATCCCCGATGAGATCACCGTGGCGGAGCTTGCCTCCCGCCTGAAGAAGACGGGTGCCGAAATCGTCAAGAAGCTGGTGCGCAACGGCATCATGGCCTCCCTTGGCGACACCATCGATTTCGATACCGCCTCCCTCATTGCCATGGAATACGATGCAAAGATCGAAAAAGAGATCCATCTCACCATCGAGGAGCGCCTCATCGACGTGGCGGAGGACGCTCCCGAGCAGCTGGAGCCCCGCGCTCCCGTTGTGGTCGTTATGGGCCATGTTGACCACGGCAAGACCTCCATTCTCGATGCCATCAAGAAGACCCAGGTGGCCGCAGGCGAGGCCGGCGGCATCACCCAGCATATCGGCGCATACCGCGTGGAGTGGGAAGGCAAGCCCATCACCTTCCTGGATACCCCCGGCCACGAGGCCTTCACCGCCATGCGTGCCCGCGGCGCCTCCATCACCGACATCGCCATCCTCGTCGTTGCGGCGGATGACGGTATCATGCCCCAGACCGTGGAGGCCATCAACCATGCCAAGGCGGCAAAGATGCCCATCATCGTTGCAGTCAACAAGATGGATAAGCCCGAGGCCAATCCCGACCGTGTCATGCAGCAGCTGACCGAGCATGAGATCCTGCCCGAGGAATGGGGCGGCGATACCATCGTCTGCAAGGTTTCCGCCCACACCGGC
>JAFXIE010000024.1 GCA_017533425.1 Clostridia bacterium
GCTTTTCAAAATAGGCCTCAAAGACCGTGCGCGCAATGGGGGCGATGGAGTTGCCGGAGTTTCCGTGCTCCACGATAACGACAACGGCGATCTCCGGCTCCTTGACGGGGGCGAAGGCTGCGAAAACCGCATTGTCCGAGCCGGTGGGAACCTGGGCGGAACCCGTTTTTCCGGCGACCTCAAAGTCCACATCGCGGAAAACGGAGGATGCGGTACCGTCCTCGGTCACATTGATCATGCCCTTGATGACGGCACTGCGGGTGGAATCCTTCATGGCTACGGTGCTGCGGATCTCCGGGACATTATCAAAGATAACCTCGGTGTTGTCGTGGTTTGCAACCCGGTCGAGAATGGAGGGGGTATAGACGGTGCCACCGTTTGCGATGGCGGAAATATAGGAGCAGAGCTGCAGGGGCGTGACCATGGTGTAGGACTGGCCGATAGCCGTCTGCAGAACATCGCCGGGGTACCAAATTTCGCCGGTAAGCTGCTTTTTCGTCTCGGGTGAGGAAATATATCCGCTGACCTCGCCGGAGAGCTCTATGCCACATTTTGACCCAAAGCCGAATTCTCTTGCATATCGCTCAATTGTGTCAATGCCAAGCAATCGTCCGACCTCAAAAAAATAGCAGTTGCAGGAATTTGAAATGGCGGAGGCCACGTTCTGATCCCCGTGGCCGCGGCCGTATTTGCCGTAATACCAGCAGCGGGGCTTATAATCCTTATAGAAGGTGTAAATGCCGGTGCAGGGAAGCTGGGTGCCGGAGCTGATGATGCGGCCCTCCAGCCCCGCTACGGCAGAAACCATCTTAAAGGAGGAGGCGGGGGGATAAATTGCGCCGATGGCCCGGTTAAGCATGGGGGTCAGCTCGTCCTTCAGCAGATCACTGTAATCGGCATTAAAGGTTTCCAGCGAATAGGTGGGATAGCTTGCCATGGCAAGAATACGGCCGGTATTCACTTGCATAACGACACAGGCGCCGCCGGCAATATCCTTGGGATAGGTGGATTTTGTTTCGGCAAGCTCGCGGATCTCAAGAATCCTGTCGCGGAGGGCATCCTCTGCCGTCTGCTGCAGATCAAGATCCAGTGAAAGAAAAACATTGTATCCGGGAAAAGGCGGGGGATCAAAAAGCTCGCTGATGGTGCTGCCGTTTTTATCCTTGGTAATGCGCAGCTTTCCATCCTTACCGCGCAAAAAAGACTCAAAGGCCTTCTCTGCGCCGTCCTTACCGATAATGGCATCCATGCTGTATCCAAGCTCCTTGAGCTCGGTATATTCTTCGGCAAAGACCTTGCCAACACGTCCCAGCACATGTGCGGCATATTCCGTGGCATAGGTACGGGCGGTGGATGTCTCAATGTCAACGCCGGGGAAGGTAAAGGCGTTTTCCTTGATGAGGGCAATGATCTCCTTGTTTACATTTTCCGCAAAGGTGAAGGTGCCGGCATAGGAGAATTCACGCAGCTCCATCTCATAGCGTACGCCGGCGATGACCCGCTTCTGCACCTCGGTATAGCTGCTGTCGGTCAGCCCATAGCGCGCATAGAGCTTTTCCATAACCTCCTCAGCTGTCAGGGAGGTTCCCCATTTGCGGGCAGTCAGAAAGCTTGTGAGATTACGTCTCTCGGCATATTCCATATTGCCCATAAAGGTATAGGGAAGAAAGGTGATGGGCAGCGTGTCGGAATAGGTGGCGCCGTGGGCATTCATGATATCAATGAGGCGCAAAATGGTGGCGTTTTGAGTCTCGCGGTCCCAGTCGTAATATCGGAAAACAACGGAATAGGTGATATCATTTGTGACGAGGGGACGACCCTTGACATCGTAGATCAGACCGCGGGCTGCATTGACGCGGGTGGTATAGGTGGAGCCTGTGTTGGTATAGATGCTGTTTTCGTCTGCGGCCTCTACGACGGACAGGCGGAAAAGAGACACAGAAAGCACCAGCATTACCGCTGCGAAAATGCCGATGATGATATAGATATGCAGCCGTTGGTAGGAGTTTCGTTGCATTTCTCTAACGCCTTTCGATTTGTTTTATAGTCTGCAGGAAAAGGTAATTTTGCGGTGAATCATATCAAGCAGCCAAATGGCAGGAAGGGCTGCGATAAAGGAGAGCAGCACCGAGGGAATGGTAAGTGTAAAAATGTCAAGGAAGTTTGCGCGTCCGTACATGACAAGGAATATGAGGGTGTGTGCGGTTTCGGAAAGAAGGGTTGCAATGAGGGAACAAAGTGCGGCGGAAATGATGTTTCTGCGTAAGAAAGAGGTGAGAAACCCGCCGCAGACAAAAGACAGCAGCATCAGCGTGATGGCATACCAATAAAACACTGTGCCGCTGGAAATGTCCAGAATAAGCCCCACGACAAGGCCGAAAAAAACGCCGAAATGCGCATTTTCAACTACAGCCAGGGCGATGATAATAAACGGTATTGGGCTGAGACGGTGCCCCAAAATCGATACCCGGGATAACAGAAGGGAATCCAGAAGAAACAGTGCGAGGAGCAGCAAGGAATAGGTAAGAGTTTTATTCAGTCGCTCGCGCCGTGACATATGCGCATTCCTCCTGTTGGTTTATTCGTTCATATCGGATTTGAAATCGGTGATGAAAAAGACGGTGCTGATCTGATCGACATCTACCTTCGGTTCGATGATGGCAGTGCGGGATTTTCCATCCTCTGTCATGGTTGTGCTGACGACCTCACCGATGACCAAGCCTTTGGGAAATACACCGCCGAGCCCCGAGGTTTGTACGGTTTCGCCTACGGAAGGCTTGGCATTGGCCGGCAGCAGGGAAAGAAGCAGCCGGCCTTCCTTCTGAAGATCATAGCGGCCTTCGCAAACGCCGGTTTGGCGGCAGTCGCTGAGAATGGCGCTGCATGACATTGCCGTGTCAATGATTGTGGTGATTCTGCAGGATGTCAGATCCACTGAGGATACGTAGCCGACAAGACCTTCGGCGGTGATGACCGCATCATAGACGGAGATGCCGGAAGAAGTACCGACATCTGCGGTAAAAACACGGCTCCAGCTGGCGCCGCTGCGTCCGATGATCTCGCCCATGGCGAGGGTGTAAGTTTGATCTTCGGATACTATGCCGAGAAGATCCCGCATGGCGGCATTTTCGTCCTCCATGTGCTCAAGCTCGCGCAGTTCTGCCTCCAGCTCTGCAACCTCTGCGCGGAGTTTTTCGTTTTCTTCACGGAGACTGTCGTTCTCGGAAATGCCGGAGAAGAGCCTGCGGGTGAAATCGCTGACGGCGGTGGCTGCGCGCCGAACAGGATTTGTCATGGCGCTGACAACCTCTGTGACCGGGCCGGAGCGGTTTTTGGACACAACCGCCGCCACCGAAAGCGCGGAGAAAAACACTGTGAGAATGAGCACGGTGATGAATAGCTTATTTCGGAATAGGGCTCGCATTATGCATTTCCTTTCGAAATGAGTTGAGATATGGAGCATCCCGCCCGGCATAACAAATCGGTGAGAAGATTGATGGGCAGGCCGACGACATTATAATAATCTCCGCGGATTTCGCGCACAAAATAGGCGCCGAGATCCTGAATGCCGTAGCCGCCTGCTTTGCAGTCGGAAAGTCCTGCATCCACATAGCTTGCGATATCGGCATCGGAAAGCTCGCGGAAGAAAACCTCCGTTTCCGCCGTGCCGGAATAGACCTTGCCGCCATATTCGATGCAAACGCCTGACAGTACGGTGTGGCACTTGCCGGAAAGGGACTTCAGCATGGAAAATGCCTCGGCACGATCCTTGGGTTTGCCGAGAAGCCTGCCTTCGAAGAGAACCATGGTATCGGCTGCGATGATGCAGCCCTCGGGGCGCATTTTCGCTGCAAAGTGAGCCTTGCGCTCTGCAAGAATGCGGACGATATCAGCGGGGGCGGTATTTTCGGGATGCGTCTCCGATGCATCACTTACAAGCACCTCGAAGGTAAGACCGAGGTTTTCAAGTATTGCACGCCGCCGCGGGGATGCGGAGGCAAGAATAAACTGCGGCATGGACTTCATCGGATCTGGCCGTTTCCGGAGATGACCGTCTTTTCGCAGGTCAGTGCCTCCAGGGCAAAGGGACCGCGAACATGCAGCTTCTGGGTGGAGATTCCCATTTCGGCGCCGAGACCGAATTCGCCGCCGTCGGTAAAGCGGGTGGATGCGTTGACATAGACCGCGGCGGAATCCACCAGCTGCTGGAAGCGGCGGGCGCGGGCATAATCCCGGGTGACGATGGCCTCGGAATGGTGCGTTGAATGGGCGTTGATGTGCGCAATGGCCTCATCAAGCCCCGAAACCACCTTGACCGAGAGAATGTAGTCGTTATACTCGGTGTAATGATCCTCCTCCGTGGCGGGTATTGCCTCGGGAAGTATCGCACAGGTCTCGGGACAGCCGCGGAATTCCACGTTGTGATCCTGCAGGGCACGGAAGGCAAGGGGAAGAAATTCCTCTGCCATATCCCGGGCAACAACAAGGCTCTCGCAGGCATTGCAAACCGAGGGGCGGGAGCATTTTGCATTATGAAGAATGCGCAGCGCCATCTCCATATCTGCACCGGAATCCACATAAACATGACAGTTGCCGGAGCCGGTTTCAATGTAGGGAACGCGGGCATTTTCCACCACGGAACGAATGAGACCTCGGCCGCCCCGGGGGATGAGAACATCAATTCCGCCCACGGCATTCATCATGGCCGTGGCGCTGTCGCGGGTGATATCGTCCACCAGCTGGAAGGCATCGGCAGGAAGGCCGGCCTCCTCAAAGCCCCGGCGCAGAGCCGCCGCCGTGACGCGGTTGGTGGCGATGGCGTCTTTACCGCCGCGCAGGATGCAGGCATTGCCGGATTTCAGGCAAATGGAGGCGGCATCGGCGGCTACATTGGGTCTGGATTCGCAGATCATGCCCACAACGCCCAGGGGAGTGCGGATCTTCTCGATAACTAGGCCGTTGGGGCGGGTGATAACCGAGCTGCCGCTGCCCACGGGATCGGGCAGGGCGGAGATATCCCGGCAGGCATCGGCCATGGCGCGTACACGGCCGGCATCCAGCCGCAGACGGTCGCACATGACCGTAGGCATGCCCGCACGGAGGGCATTTTCCACGTCGGTTTTATTTGCGGAAAGAATTTTATCCGTATCGGCGATGAGCGCGTCAGCCGCCTTGTGGAGGGCGGCGTTCTTTTCTGCGGTGCTGGCCGTGGCAAGGATGCGGCTGGCAGCACGTGCCGCGGCACAGAGGTTGGAAATATCAAACATGCGTGTTAACCTGTCCTTATTTTGCGAAATATGTACCGATATCTTCGCCGTTTGCGATGTTCGCGGCGACGGAGGGATCTTCACCGGAGGTGATGACCATATCGATGCCCGCCGCCATGGCGATATCTGCGGCGATGAGCTTTGTGTGCATTCCGCCCGTACCGCCGGCAGAGCCTGCGCCACCGGCGGCGGCACGCATCTCCGGCGTGATCTCGCGGACTCGGGAAATGAGCTTTGCCTCCGGGTTTTCCCGGGGGTTTGCATCGTAGAGTCCCTCGATATCCGAGAGGATAATGAGCAGATCTGCCTCACAGGCCACCGAAACGGCGGCAGAAAGGGTGTCGTTGTCGCCAAAGGAGGTGACATGCTCCAGCTCCTTGACGGAAATTGTGTCATTTTCGTTGACAATGGGCACAACGCCGTACTCAAAGAGGCGCCGGAAGGTATTGCGGACGTTCTCGCGGGTGTCCGGGGCGTCCATCACATCGCGGGTCAGCAGAAGCTGCGCCACCTTGTGGCCGTATTCGGCAAAAATTTTATCGTAGATGTGCATGAGGGTACACTGGCCGACGGCGGCGGCAGCCTGCTTGTCCGGCAGGGCGGTGGGCTTGCTCGGAAGCCCCAGCTTGTCGACACCGACGCCCACTGCGCCGGAGGTGACGATGACCACCTCTCGGCCGCTGTTCTTCAGATCGCAGGCAACGCGCACCAGCTTTTCAATGCGGGAGAGATTGAGTCCGCCGCCGGGATAGGTCAGGGTGGATGTGCCGACCTTAATGACGATGCGGGAGTATTTTACTTTTTCCAAGGGGATGCACCTTCTTTATCTGACGTTGGGGTTCATGCCGCAGCATTTTTTGTATTTCTTGCCGCTGCCGCAGGGGCAGGGATCGTTGACGCCGATCTTCTGCTTGCGGATGGGCTGTGCCGCGGGCTTCTTTGCGGGCTGACCGTCGGACTGGGAGGCACTGGTCTCGCGGGAAACGCGGCGGCGCTCCATGGTGTCGGAGGTGTCGATGCGGAAGGTCAGGAGATGACGCACCGTCTGCTCGCGAATGTCATCCACCATGGCCTCGAACATATCAAAGCCCTCGTGCTTGTAGGCCACCACGGGATCATCGTTACCGTAGGCACGCAGACCGATGGAGGAGCGCAGATCCTGCATGGCATCGATGTGGTTCATCCAGTTGAGATCCACTGCCCGCAGGAGAATAATCCGCTCAATTTCGCGCATTTTCTCGTCCCCAAGCTCTTTGGAGCGCGCATCCATCCGGGCGCGGATGTGGTCACAGAGAATATTGCGGCAGCCGTCGGGGGAGATGTCCTCCAGCTCCTCCATGGAGAGATCGAAGGTACCCTCCGGCGCATAGATGGGCTCGGCCAGCTCCCGCAGGCGGCGCAGATCCTCCGGATCCATATAATCCTTGCTGCCGAAGGCCTCGCCGGTGATTCGCGCGGCCACGGATTCGACCATCTTATCGATGGAGGGGCGCACATCCTCGCCGTCGAGAACGGACATTCTCTGCTTATAGATGAGATCGCGCTGGACATTCATCACATCGTCATATTCCAGCACGTGCTTGCGGATGCCGAAGTTCTTGGCCTCCAGGTTTTTCTGGGCGGTCTCGATGGCATTGGTCAGCAGCTTGTTGTCGATGGGGGTGTCCTCATCCAGGCCGAGGGAATCCATCATGCCCATGATGCGCTCGCTGCCAAAAAGGCGCATAAGGTCGTCCTGCAGGGAGATAAAGAAGCGGCTGGCGCCGGGATCGCCCTGGCGGCCGGCACGGCCACGCAGCTGGTTGTCGATGCGGCGGCTTTCATGGCGCTCGGTGCCGATGATATAGAGACCGCCGGCGGCGCGAACCTTTTCGGCCTCGGCACGGGTGATGGTGGCATGCTTTTCCACGAGGTCGGCATACTTTTTGCGGATGTCGAGAATTTCGATATCCTCGGTGGGGGCATGGCCGTCACATTCGGCGATGAGGGCGTGGTCATATCCCTCCTTGCGGAGGTCGTTCTTTGCCATAAATTCGGGGTTACCGCCCAGCAGAATGTCGGTTCCGCGTCCGGCCATGTTGGTGGCGATGGTGACGGCGCCGAACTTGCCCGCCTGGGCAACGATTTCCGCCTCGCGCTCATGGTGCTTTGCGTTGAGCACCTGGTGGGGAATGCCCGTCTTGCGCAGCAGGGCGGAAAGATGCTCACTCTTCTCAATGGAAATGGTGCCCACCAGCACGGGCTGACCCTTTTCGTGGCATTCGCGGATCTGAGCGATGATGGCGCGATCCTTTCCGGCAACGGTCTTGTAGACCGAATCGTCCATATCCTCGCGGATCATGGGAAGATTTGTGGGAACCTCAATGACATCGAGTCCGTAGATCTGCCGGAATTCGTTTTCCTCCGTTTTTGCGGTACCGGTCATACCGGCAAGCTTTTTGTACATGCGGAAGTAGTTTTGGAGGGTGATGGTGGCCTGGGTCTTGGATTCGTTCTGCACCTCCACCTTTTCCTTGGCCTCAATGGCCTGGTGGAGACCCTCGGAATAGCGGCGACCCATCATGATGCGGCCGGTGAACTCATCAACGATGAGGATCTTGCCGTCCTTGACCACATAGTTGATATCCCGGTGCATGATGCCGCGGGCGCGCATGGCCTGCTGGATGTGATGAACGATCTCAGAATTTTCGGGATCGGAAAGATTTTCCAGCTTAAAGAACTTTTCGGCCTTTTCGGTGCCGGAGGCGGTGAGGGAGACGGAACGCGCCTTCTCATCCACCACGTAATCGGCATTGATGGAATCCTGATCGCCCTTGCTTTCCAGCTCCTTGAAGCGCTGGCAGCGAAGGCCTGCCACAAAGCGGTCGGCCTCGGTGTACAGATCGGTGGAAGCCTCGGCAACGCCGGAGATGATGAGGGGGGTACGCGCTTCATCGATGAGGATGGAGTCCACCTCGTCGACGATGGCATAGGCATGACCGCGCTGAACCATGCCCGATTTGTAGATGGCCATGTTGTCGCGCAGGTAGTCGAAGCCGAATTCGTTGTTGGTGCCGTAGGTGATGTCGGCGGCATAGGCCTCGCGGCGCTCCTCGGGGTTGAGACCGTTGACGATCAGGCCGACGGAGAGACCGAGGAAGCGGAAGACATTGCCCATCCATTCGCTGTGGAAGCGGGCAAGGTAGTCGTTGACGGTGACAACGTGCACACCCTCGCCGGTCAGGGCATTGAGGTAGGCAGGGAGGGTCGCCACAAGGGTTTTGCCTTCGCCGGTCTTCATTTCGGCAATGCGGCCCTGGTGGAGAAGAATACCGCCGATGAGCTGCACGCGGAAGTGCTTCTTGCCGATGGCGCGCCAGGCACCCTCGCGGATGGTGGCAAAGGCGGGGACGAGAATATCGTCGGTGGTCTCGCCGTTCTTCAGGCGAGCCTTGAATTCTTCGGTTTTTCCGCGGAGTTCATCGTCGGAAAGGGCAGCATATTCCGGCTCCAGGGCAAGAATAGCCTCCACCAGCGGCTCGATTTTACGCAGACTCTTTTTATTGGAGTCGCCAAGCAGGGTCTGAAGAAATCCCATGATCTATCAATAGCTCCTTTACAAGCGGCAGATTGCCTATAATTATACAGTATATATTCTACCACAATCTGCCGGGAAAATAAATAACCAATCTGTGAATTGTTTCGCTTTTTCTTTTGCCTTTACAACCGGGGAAAGCTATGCTAAAATAAGCATATGAAACATGTAGAAAATTTGCGGAATTTCATACTTGGAACCGATTGGTGGACCGACTGCGACGATGCGGTGGCGCTGCGCATTCTTGCCCGTGCTCATGCATCGGGCATGGTGCGCCTTCTCGGCGTTGTTATCAATGCCTGTATGGAGCTTTCCGTTGCATCGCTGGATGCGTATCTCACCGCAGAAGGCCTTTCCGGCATTCCCCTCGCCCTTGACCGTGAAGCCACGGACTTTGGCGGAAACCCGCCGTACCAGCGCCGCCTATCTAAGCTTCCCCATATGCGTGAGAATGCCGATGGGGAGAACCCTGTGACCCTTTACCGGCGGCTGATTGTCTCGGCGGAGCGTCCGGTGGACATTCTGGAGATTGGATACCCCCAGGCGCTGGCCGCCTTTCTTGCAAGCCCGGCGGATGAGATATCACCCCTGTCCGGCGTGGAGCTTGTTTCCCAAAACCGATCCCGGCTGTGGATGATGGCGGGAAAGTGGGACGAAAATCCCGGCAGGGAGAACAATTTCTGCCGAAATATTCGCGCAGCAAGTGGGGGAGAGGCCGTCTGCAGGCTATGGCCGGGGGAAATTACCTTCCTTGGCTTTGAAGTCGGCCGCGATATTCTCTCCGGCGGCAAGCTTCCGCCGGATGATCTTCTCGCGCAGATCCTTTCTGACCACGGATCCCCCGGCGGGCGCTCCTCCTGGGATCCGATGCTTGTCGATCTTGCCCTCATGGGGGATGCTTCCGCGGCCGGCTATACATGCATATCCGGCCGAGCTCGGGTGGATGCCCGGACGGGGGAGAATTACTTTACCCCAGCGCCTGACGGACCGCACCGTTATGTTGTCCGCAAGCTTTCAAATGATGATTACCGCGATCGGCTCAATTGGCTCATCGCGCCGGAGTGTGATTTCCATGCCTTTTACAGATGATACCCTGCAATTTCTCTTTGAGGTGCGCGTAAATGACAGCCGAGCCTGGTTCCATGAGAACCACGCACGCTATGATGAGCACGTCATCACTCCCGTCCGGGAGCTGATCGATGCCATTGCTCCGACCATGCGCGCCATTGACCCCGAGCTCATCATTGACGGCCGTGTCGGCCGCTGCATCTCCCGCATCAACCGCGATACCCGCTTCACCAAGAACAAGGAGCTCTATCGCGACGTTGTGTGGATCTCCTTTGTGCGGGAAAAGCATGTCGGTCTGCCGGAATTCTTTTTTGAATTCTCCGCAAGGGGACTTCGCTGGGGCTGTGGCTGGTACAGCGCCCCGCCGGATACGGTGACCACCCTGCGGGAGATGGTGCTTGCCGGCTCGCCCATCTGGCAGGCGGCGGATCAATCCCTTGCGGGGGATGCGTATCTTCGCCTCTACGGGCCGAGCTATAAGCGCACCCGCCATCCCGATGCCGATGAAAATGCCCGGAAGTGGCTGGACAAGAAGGATTTCTGCATCATGGGGGAGATGGAGGATATCGACATTCTCTTTTCTCCGGAGCTGCCGGCCTGGCTTTCCGGCGAATTCCGCAAGCTGAAATGCGTATACGAACTTTTCCTTGCTGCACATCAACTTTCGAAAGGAAGACATGAAATATGACGGAAATTAAGCTTTGGGACGGATTCATTCCTTCCCTGAACCCTGAGGCGGACACCCCCAATGTGATGGAGTGCTACCTCCTGCCCGGCGAAACTGCAAAGCCTGCGGTCATTGTCTATCCCGGCGGCGCCTATAAGACCCGCGCCCCCCACGAGGCGGAGCCCATCGCACGTTTTTATAACACCCGCGGCTTCCATGCCTTTGTCTGCCATTACCGCGTGACCCCCAATCAGTATCCCTCCATGCTGCAGGATGCCCAGCGTGCCATCAAGCTGGTGCGTGCCAATGCATCGCAGTGGCATGTTGATCCCGACCGGGTATTTACCCTCGGTTTTTCCGCCGGCGGCCATCTTTCTGCCCTGACGGCCACTATGGAGGATGTTGCCAAAATCGGCGATCCGTATGACGATATCTCCGTCAAGCCGACCGGTGCCATTCTCTGCTATCCCCTCATCTCGCTGGAGACGGAATTTGGTCACGAGGGCTGCGGCCGTGTGCTGCTGGGCGATCGCTACGATGCGGAGAAGGCCTACTATTCGCTGCAGAACCGCGTGGATGAGAATACCTGCCCCTGCTTCATGTGGCAGACCTCGGACGATTTCCTCCACCCCCAGAATATGTTCTCCTTTGCCCGCGCCCTGCGGGATCATAAGGTGCTCTTTGAGATGCACATCTGGCCCCACGGCCCCCACGGACTTGGCCTTGCCTTTGACTGCGCCGATGTCCGAGCCTGGGGTCCGCTCTCTGCGGAATGGATCGAAAGAAACGGAAAGGGATGTGAAGCACATGTTTGAGATGATGAAATATTCTGAAATGAAGCTTTGGGAAGGGGAGATCCCCCACCTTCTGCCCGAGGCCGATACCCCCAACTGCCTGGAATGCTATGTTATCCAGTGCAAGGAACCCCGCCCGGCGGTCATTATCTATCCCGGCGGCGGCTATAACATCCGCGCGCCTCATGAGGCAGCTCCCATTGCCCATTTTTACAATTCCCGCGGCTATCATGCCTTTGTCTGCCATTATCGCACCAGTCCCAACCGCTATCCCGCCGAGCTGATGGATGCCCAGCGCGCCATCAAGCTGGTTCGCGCCAATGCGGAGGCCTGGCATATTGATTCCGACCGTCTCTTTACCCTCGGCTTTTCCGCCGGTGGCCATCTCTGCGCCCTGACGGCCACCATGCCCGATGTGGCAAAGGTTGGCGATGCATATGACGATATCCCCGTCAAGCCCTCCGGTGCCATCCTCTGCTATTCCGTTGTCAATCTTATGGAGGAATTTGGCCATGCCGGCAGCGGTCGTTCCCTTTTCGGCAGAGAGAATTATGATGAAATGGCGCCCAAGTTCTGCGCTGAAAAGCTGGTGGATGACGATACCTGCCCCTGCTTCTTCTGGCACACCTCCGATGACAACTGTGTCAATGTGCAGAATGCCTTTGCCTTTGGCCGTGCCCTCAATCAGCACGGCATCAAGTTTGAAATGCATGTCTATCCCGCCGGAAACCACGGTCTTGGTCTTGCCCCCGACCGTCCGGATATCCGCCAGTGGGCTGCCCAGTCCGCCGATTGGATCGACCGCAATTTCCCGAAGAAATAAGCATGGCTGGTAAAATCAGATCCGCCTATCTCCGGGGATTTAAGGACGGCCTTCCCACCGGGCTCGGGTATCTTTCCGTCTCCTTCGGTTTTGGTATTCTCGCCGTTAATCTCGGCCTTTCGGTTGCGGCGGCGGTGGGCATTTCCGCCACCAATCTTACCTCTGCGGGACAGGTGGCGGGCGTTCGCATCATCGCGGCCGGCGGAACCCTTGCGGAGATCGTCATGGCACTCTTTGTCATCAATCTGCGCTATGCCCTGATGGGCGTTTCCCTGACGCAGAAGCTCGCGCCGGGCTATACCCTTGGTCACCGCATTCTGTCCTCCTTTTTCCTGACGGACGAGATCTTTGCCGTGGCATCCGCGAATCAGGAGCCCGTGACCCCGGCCTATATGTACGGTCTCGGAACGCTTCCCTTCATCGGCTGGAGCCTCGGTACGCTGCTTGGTGCCGCCGCCGGTGAGATTCTGCCGCCGCTGGTCACCGCAGCGCTGGGCATTGCCATCTATGGCATGTTTGTGGCCATCGTTGTGCCGCCCATGAAGGTGGATCGCGGCGTTCTGCTCGCCGTTACCATCGCGATCCTTCTTTCCTGTGCGATATATTATCTGCCCTTCCTGTCATTTATTCCCGACGGCATTGCAATGATCGTCTGCGCCCTTGTATCCTCCTGCATTGTCGCCGCCCTGCGGCCTGTCCGGGAGGTGGAGGAATGAAAATTTTCATCTATATCGCCGTTATGGCGCTGGTGACCTATCTGATCCGCGTCATTCCCTTTGCGGCTGTGCGCGGGAAGATTCGGTCGCAATATCTTCGCTCGGTGCTCTTTTATGTGCCCTACAGCGTCCTGGCGGCCATGACGGTCCCGGCAATTTTCTACTGCACCGACGATCCGCTGGCCTGCGCGGTCGGTTTTGCCGTTGCCGTTCTCCTCGCTTTTTTGCGCAAATCGCTCATCACCGTCGCCCTGGCTGCGGTGGCGGGAGTTCTTTCAACGGAAGGAATCCTTGCATTGCTCGGAATGTTTTCCTGATGTAAAAATGTCGTGTACGCAAATCGTACACGACATTTTTTTGCATATTTTCAGAATTTCTCCGGCCTGGCGGAGGATGGGTTGTTCTCTACGGGCGTTGGAGCGGGCAAATAGCTATTTGTCGACCCGCAGGCTGAGCTTCTGCGCAGGTTTTTCCTTTCGCATCCGTTTTACCGCCAGGCGCGAAAGGTGTTATCCTTGGGTGCATCATGGGTGATGATGCGCGGGGCGGGGAGAACCACCGTTGCGTTGTCTGGAATATCGGTCATGACCACGCAGTTTGCGCCGATGCGCACACCGCTTCCGATGGTGATGCCGCCGATGATCTTAGCCCCGGCGTCGATGTAGACATTGTCGCCAAGGGTGGGAGCACCGGGATGCTTGGAGTCCTTGAGGGTGTTGGAGCCGATGGTCACCTGATGGAAAATGGTGCAGCCTGCGCCGATTTTTGCACCGGCAGAGGTGAAAATGCCCTGCATGCCGTGGGGAAACGCGGGGCGGGATGCAAATTCGGTGGAGAGAGGAATGTACGCGCCGCTGCGGCGGCAGTGCTTATACCAGCGCAGGCGGTAGAGATACTTCAAAGGCCCGCGGGTAGTCTGTGCCTTCTCCCGGATGCGCCAAAGGCGTTGCATATCCTCGCTGCGGGTGAAAATACTGCGGATTTTTGCATAAACGGACATTGTTTTATACCTTCTGATTCATCAATGATACCAGCTGTGCTTTTCGGTGTCCACCTCGACGATGGCGCCGGTGTGAATATCCACATCGTAGGCGTATTCGCGCCCGTTTGCTTCAAAATCAACCTCCCAGACGTAATAGCCGTCATCGTTGTCCAGCTCTGCCTCAACGGCACGCACCGAGGCCTTGGAAAGACCGGCGGTCTGCAGAGCAATGCGAATGGCGGTATCCCGGCTGATGGTCGGGGTTGCGGAGGGCGGCTGTGTCGGCGCAAGGGTATGCGTCGGCGTGGGGGAGATGAGGTCAGGCTCGCTTGAGGCTGCGGGATCGACCCCACAGGCGGTAAGAAGCAGAAGCATGAGAGAGAGCAGCATGCATATTCGCAGGGTTTTCATGTTGTTTCTCCTAAACTTTAGAAAATCGTGGCAAAATTAAGAGATGTGCTGTCGTTATGATAGCACATCTCCGGGGATTTTTCAATCGGATTCTATTTGAAATAGCGGCCGAGGAGACCCTTTAATGCCTTGTCATGGCGAGCTTCATCACGAAAAGCACTCAAAGCCCCAATAAATCTCATACGTTTACTTTCTTTTATAAACATGGTATAATGAGTCAAGGAAATTCAAAATTCACGAGGTGTGATATGAAAAATAAAATTATTTATTGGCTAAGTTTTTTATGGTCGAGCGTTATGGCTTTTTCCTTTCCCATTTGTTTTTATATGATTTTCACTTTCATAACAGGTCATTCGAAAGGATTTTCTTACGACTTAGGTTCGGAAAAAGCAATTTCTATAATGCTTGGCTGCTTTGCGTTGTTAATTTGGTTTGTATTAGCCTTGCCGTCGAACATACACCTGTTTGTTAAAACGGCCAAAAAGCGCAAATATTTTCTATTAATACTTATTGTGGTGTTTATCATACTGGCTGCGCTGGGTCTGTTTGTTTATTTCGGCAGCTGGACAGAATTTTTAAGACTTACATTTAATATATGAATTGTTAATTTATATTTAATGCTCCGTAATACACACCGCCCGAATTTCGGGCGGTTTTTGTTGTGTTTCCAGTGTGTATTTTGCACATTGTCTCACGTTTGCAAAAAAAGAGAGGTTTGCCCAAAATGAGCAAACCTCTCAAAAGTCCTTATTTTACGCGGTTTTTCGCTTATTTGAAATAGCGGCCGAGGAGACCCTCAAAAGCCTTGCCGTGGCGAGCCTCGTCGCGAGCCATCTCGTGGACGGTGTCGTGGATGGCGTCAAGACCGAGCTCCTTGGCCTTCTTGGCGAGCTCAAACTTGCCGGCGGTGGCGCCGTTCTCGGCATCGACGCGCAGCTCGAGGTTCTTCTTGGTGGAGTCGGTCACGACCTCGCCGAGAAGCTCAGCAAACTTAGCGGCGTGCTCGGCTTCTTCGTAGGCAGCCTTTTCCCAGTAGAGGCCGATCTCGGGATAACCCTCGCGATGGGCAACACGAGCCATGGCAAGATACATACCGACCTCGGTGCACTCGCCGGTGAAGTTCTGGCGGAGGCCCTCGATGATCTCGGGATCTACGCCCTTGGCGACGCCGACAACATGCTCGGCAGCCCAGGTCTTCTCGCCGGCCTGCTCGGCAAACTTGGCGGCAGGAGCCTTGCACTGGGGGCAGAACTCGGGGGCAGTATCGCCTTCGTGAACATAACCGCAGATGGCACAAACAAACTTCTTCATGATAAATTCTCCTTAAAATTGTTTTAAAATATTATTTTTTGCATTGATCGCATTTGCCGTAGTAGAGGAACTTGCCCATCTCAACGCTCAGTCCCATGTCATCAAATTCCGCTGGAATGGGACATTCCACGAAGAGATCGATGATCCTGTGACAGGAGCTGCAGATGAAATGGCGGTGGGGGGTAAGGTTGCCGTCGTAATGGATGAAGCCGTCGGTGGTTTCCAGGGTGTCAACCAGCCGTGCGCGGGCCAGCTCGCTTAAATTGCGATAGACGGTACCCAGGCTGATGTTTGGAATCTTTTCCCGCGCTCGGTGGAAGATCACATCGGCAGTCGGATGGTCGCAGCAGCTGCGCAGTATGTCCGATATGGCTTCCCGCTGGGGGGAATAACGCATCGGGTCACCTCCTTAAGTAGGAATCGTTCTTTGTTATGAGTCTATTATAACATAAAATTTTCGTTTGTCAAGAATGATTCTCAATTATTTTTAAATTTTCTTGCAACAGCATATTCGCTATGTTATAATTAACTTGTAAGTGTACAATCTATTTTCAGGTCAGGAGGAACGCAAATGAAATTCAAATCTGCCATTATAGTCTTTTTGCTGTCTGCCTCGGTTTTGCTCTTATCCGGCTGCGCCTGTGAACATTCATACGGAGATTGGTTGGTTTCGGAGAAATCCACCTGTATCTATGAGGGCTCGGAGGTCAGAGCCTGCCTTTCCTGCGGGGAAGAAGAGATGCGGAAGCTTCCTCTTGCAGCGCATGAATACGGTGCGTGGAGCACCAGCATCCCCGCAAGCTGCACGAAGGGCGGAACAGAGACGCGTGTTTGTGCCCTCTGTTCGGCAATAGAGGACAGGGGAACGGAGCTTGCCCCGCATACCTTTGGTAAGGCAAAGACCATTACCTCTGCCACCTGCACAAAGACGGGGCTTGCGGAGCATAGCTGCGTTTCCTGCGGCTATACGGAGAAGATCACGACAGATAAAGCTGCCCATAGCTGGATCCCGGCGACATGCCTGAAACCGATGACATGTAAAGAATGCGCTGCCACCCTAGGAGATAAGCGTGCCATAGAGATTGTCGATCATCGCGGTGGTAATGAATTTTTCAAAATCAATGAAGAGACTCTGGTTGTAACTGACGACGGTGACGATACATTTACACTGAGTATGGAGTTTTGGGATTTAGGAAGTTTAAGAACTCATTTGTATACGATGCAATACTATGACAGCAACGGAAATCAGCTTACATCGACTGTTATTGGAAGTTTTATACATTTACCAGATGGGGATGATAATTATTGCGCCTTAACGCAAAGCAAAATCCCTGCTGATACTGTTCGAATTACTTTTACAAAAATTGCTTTTTAATTAATGAGGCCCCGCATTGCATATCGCAATGCGGGGCCTTTTTACGCCTGTATAATTCGAGCAGACTTACTTCTTGCTCTCAGCAACGGCAACAGCCACGGCAACGGTCATACCGACCATGGGGTTGTTACCGGCGCCGAGGAAGCCCATCATCTCAACATGGGCGGGCACGGAGGAGGAACCGGCGAACTGGGCATCGCCGTGCATACGGCCCATGGTGTCGGTCATGCCGTAGGAAGCAGGGCCGGCGGCCATGTTGTCGGGATGGAGGGTACGGCCGGTGCCGCCGCCGGAGGCGACGGAGAAGTACTTCTTACCCTGCTCGATGCACTCC
>JAFXIE010000025.1 GCA_017533425.1 Clostridia bacterium
ACCGTGGCAGCGTGGAACAAACGAAAACATAAACGACCTTGTGAGATTTTTCTTTCCGAAAGGCTTTGATTTCAGGACGGTTACCGATGAAGATATTCAGCACGTTGAAGATCTGATCAACAATCGTCCCAGGAAATGTCTCGGCTGGAAAACACCAGCAGAAGTTTGGGCTGAATGTGTTGCACTTGCTTGACAATCTGCCAGATACCCCTCCTCTGCCGCGATGAGCATAGCCGCCCCGAGGATCTCCGTGCGCCATGCATAAAAGGTGCGTGCCTCAATGTGAAAGCGGGCGCAAAGCTCCGCCGGATCCACCGGCGGATGGCACATGGCCTCAAAAAGCTGCCGCTTTTCGGTGCCGGATTCGGCATCCATGCGCGCCGTCTCCTCCCGCAGAAGCTCCTGCACGCGGCTCCATCTCTCATCTGCCGCCGGGTTCAGCACCCGCTTTGCCGTAGCCCGGCGCAGACGGGTCATGGAAAGTCCCCGTTCCGGCGGAAGAGCCTTTGCGCGCAGGGCATATTCCTGGGTCAGGCGGCGGCGCATGCGCCGAATGCGTCCGTTCATCTTGCCGCCTCCTCTTTCCGCAGGCGGTAAAGGCGGCTGCCGCGCCGGCGCAGGCAGGCATTGCGTATGCTGCGCACCTCCGCAGCAAGCTTCTCCGGGTCACACTGAGCCACATAGCGTCCGTAGCTCATGTTCTGCTCCGCCGCGCGGCGGGCAAGGGTTGCAATGACGGTCATATTATCCTTCATTTTCAGCTTCCTTCCTTTTTCTTCGGCATCAAGGCCGCATTTAGCATACCGCAGGCCTGCAGCACTTGTCCTGCTGCAAAATCTGCCGTATTGACCCTGCAAATATTACACCGACGAAGGTGCAAATGCTGTCGAAGTTTGTCGAAGAAAAATGTTTTTTGTCAGGGCGTGCGCCGTCGGACAAGACCGCCCGCCAGCACAGCTCCCGCCGCACAGAGAAACAGCTCCAGAAGCTGCACGCGCCCAAGCTCCGGCCGCGCCCCGGTGGCGGCCATGGCAAAGAGCATCATCATTCCCCGGGTGAGAAGCCCCAGCAGCAGCCTGGCAAAGAGCGGCGCCCCCGGCCGCAGCAGCCGCAGGGCAATGCCCGCCGCGGCGCCGGAAAGCAGGATGCAGATGAGCACCGCGGGGAGCATCGCCTTCTCCGGCAGGGTCAGCGCATGGATGATGAGCGCCGCCGCGCAGGCCAGCACGCCCCCCGCCGCAATGCCCACCGCCGATGAGAAGAGCATCTGCAGAAGGATGGATCCGCGTTTTTCTTTTTCCATAAAAAAAGCCCCCGATATACCGTTTTGCTACAGTATATCGGGGGAGCTTATCGATTATTACTCGGACTTGGTCTTGCTGGAGATGGCGGACTTGAGGAAAGTCAGCTTGTTCTTGTCGCCGCCGGTCTCGATGATGACGGTGTCATCCTTGACGTTGACAACGCGGCCGACGATACCGCCGATGGTGATGATCTCGTCACCGACCTCGAGGGCATTGCGCATCTCAGCGGTTTCCTTCTCCTTCTTCTTCTGGGGACGGACGATGAAGAAATACATAATGAGGAAGAAGACGATGATGATAATAAAGCCGGAATAATTTGCCAGGAAGCCGGCAAGACCGGTGGGAGCCTCAGGGGCGCCGGAAGTGGCAGAAGCCAGTGCAAAAATGTTCATTGGAATAGTAACCTCCTGTTGTTTTCCATATAGTACCACAACTTCAAAAGTTTTGCAAGGGATTTTCAAAAAAGGGGGTTGACAAATCGCGCAAGGTTGTATATAATATTCGAGCATTGCGGAATTGTGTAATGGCAGCACTACTGACTCTGGATCAGTCTGTGAGGGTTCGAATCCTTCTTCCGCAGCCAAAAAGAACAGATACCCAACCGGGTGTCTGTTCTTTTTTTGATGTGAAAGGATTCGAACCCGATAGGCTGACGCCGAAAGAAAACAGTTCAGCGAACTGTTTTCCGGCGGAAGCCGCGAGGGGCTCGTCCCCGAGCGGGCAGTATGCGAAGCGTACGGCGAATCCGACTTTCCGCAGCCAAAAAATCCAACTCGTAAGAGTTGGATTTTTTCATTTGTGCCGATAGGCACAACATCGTTTGCGTGGCACACGCAACATCATTTTGAGCGAAGCGAGAACATCATTGCCGCCCGCGGCACAAATGAACGAGGTTACGACAAGTCGCAAATGATGTGGGCTATCGCCCAATGATGTGATGCTTCGCATCAACGATGTTGCGCTTCGCGCAAACGGAATTGTAGCCGTTCGTTCAGTACGCTAATTGAAGTTGATTTTTAATCGAAAGTATGGTATAACTAACCTACCAAATAATTTTCAAAAACTTTTCTTTCATTTTCGCTCCTTTTCGGTATAATGTGTTTACCTCCCGAAAGGAGAAAAAAATGCCAAATTTTAACCATACTATCAAGTAAAATTAACTATGTTGCGATGCAAGCTGTCTTTTCTCGAAAACCCACCGAAAAACGAGAACGAGCAATATGCCTACGAAGTTATTCAAAAGGCGTATGAGATCAACGAGAAAAAGATAGAAATGCTTGATTTTGATAAAAACAAAAAGCTGTTAGAGGATTATTACAGGTGGATGAACAGCAGACAAAAATGATGACAAAAGGAGGTGGAAGTATGGTTCAAAACACAAAAGAATTATTTGAAAAAATGCTTACTACACCTGATTTGTGCGGCAAATTTGAGCTTGTTGGCAAAACTATATTTTGGGATCTTTTTGATGGATACGATATTCAAATATCAATCGAACCACCTGCAACACATTTTAGCATAGAAAGGAAACTGTTTTGGAAAATCACCGATATGGTAACACATTGGCACCCCGAACAAGAAGATATATACGACGAGGTATGTAAAATCGGCTTAAAAGGAAATGTGCTGGTTATTCGAAAAAACTTATTCTTCACTTCTACGATCTATATGGGTAAAGAAGAACTGTGTCCTTATTCCTCTAAAAAGAAATGGTCTTGGGGTAGAATCTATTATCTTAAAGCAAAATAATATATCATCTATATTCGCTCACCAAACACAAAAAGAACAGATACCCAGACCGGGTATCTGTTCTTTTCGATCTTTCTATTCTCTACCCAGCAGCTTTTTTGCCATTTCCGCAAGGCGGCGGACGCCTGCGCAAAGCCGGTCCGCCGGGGTGGAGGACTGCCGGTTCCATGTGCGTTCCGAGAGGGCGGCGAGGTTCTCGATCACGCCGACAATCTCGCCCTCGAAGTGATTCTCCCAGGCGCAGAGGCCGCCGCCCAGCACCTGATCCGTCGGCGCGACACGGATGGGATTTTTATGCGCCGGGGACATATCGTTCCAGTTTTTCCAGGTGTAAACATCCCAGTTGAAGATATCCTCCGGATACCAGCGGCCGTCAGGCAGGAAATCCCGCCCCGCCGGAATGGTATACAGCGGCTCCCAGGAGCAGTTGACGATGCGGAAGCCCTCCGCCAGCAGATCCGGCGCAAGATGGTAATAGGACTCCCAGGCGATGACGATGCACTCCCGGGAGATCTTTTCCGCCCCCTCCTTAGGAAAGCCCTCCCAGACGATGGGGATTCTGCCCAGCTCCAGCACGGCATCGATGGCGCGGCACATAAAGTCGGTATAAAGCCCCCGCACGTCGCGGATGCCCTCCCGCTCCATGTAGGCGCGGCAGACCTCGCAGCTTTCCCATTCCCCGATCTGTGCCTCATCGCCGCCAATATGCAGGCAGCGGGAATCGGGGAACATGGCGATCACCTCGGCGCAGAGAGCCTTGAGGGTCTCCATAACCCCTTCTTTACCCGCGCAAATGATATTGTGGGCATAGCCGCCCACCCGTGCCGGAGGCGCCGTCGGCGTATCGGCAAAAAGCTCGGGATAGGTGGCGATCATGCGGGAGCTGTGTCCCGGCATCTCAATTTCCGGCACGATTTCAATATTGCGGCTGCGGGCATAGGCGGTGAGGGTATCGATCTCCTCCCGGCTAAAGCAGTGCTTTCCCGCTCCGGGAAGCTCCGGCAAAAGGTCGCTCGGCAGGGTGTAGGCATTGGTATCGGCAAAATGAATGTGGAAAAGGCGGATCTTATAGAGCCAGCAGAGATCCACATACCCCAAAAGCTCCGCAAGGGTGTGCCTTTTGCGGGCAACATCCACCATCAGCGCGCGGTAGGGCGAATCCGGACGGTCGCGGATCTCACACGCCGGCAGCCAAAGCTCCCCCTTTTCCGCCCACATGAGCTGCAGCAGGGTCGAAAGGGCGTAGTTCAGCCCCTCCGGGGCGGAATAGGAGACCTCCACACTTCCCTTTGCGCAAGCAAGGCGGTATTCCGACACATCCAGCGCCTCGTCCCGGCAGAGCCTGACGGCGCCCTCCCCGTCCCTGACGGAGATTTCTACTCCGTGAATCCGTTGTGCAAGGGCGGCAAAGCATTCCGCAGCCGGACGCGCCTGCGCATCCGCGGCGCATACCGTGCACGGAAGGGGAAACTCTCCTCGATCCGCCGCAAGGCAAAAAAACTTGGGTTCGGGTATAATCATGGCTCCACCGTTCATGGCTGTTCTCTCCCTTATATCCTGAATTTTGCTGTAAGCTTTTGGTTCATGATAGCACGCCGCTCCCCAATTGTCAAATCCGCCCGGTGTATTTTGCAAAGCTTTGGGGCTTCTGTTGAAATTTCGGGCAAATTGTGATAAAATCAAGACAAATCCATTGATTTCCGGAGATTTGCATGAACGGTAAAAAAGAAGGCGGCCTGAATATCAGCGTCCGCTCCTATCTGACCTCCCTTGCGGTGATCTTTCTTCTGATGGCCTCCGCCTATATTCTGACCCTCCTCATCCCCGGCGGCCAGTATGTGCGCACGGAGGATGCCGCAGGCAACCTCATCATCGATACCTCCGCCGGGTTCTCCTCCGTTCCGGGGGGACTTCCCTTCTGGAAGTGGCTTCTCTCCCCGCTTTTGGTGCTCAATTCCTCCGGCAGCGGCACCCTCATCGCCGTAATCGCCTTTCTTCTCATCATCGGCGGCATTTTCACGGCGCTGGATGCCTGCGGTCTGATGAAATATATGCTCGACCGCCTGGTTCTGCGCTTTTCCGCCGTCCGCTGGCGGCTGATGGCGCTGCTGGTGCTCTTCTTTATGGTGCTGGGCGCCATGATCGGCTCCTTTGAGGAGTGTGTGCCCCTGGTCCCCATTGTTGTGGCCCTCTCCCTGCGCCTCGGCTGGGATCGGATGACGGGCATCGGCATGAGTCTGCTTGCCGCCGGCTGCGGCTTTGCCTCCGGCGTCTGCAACCCCTTTACCGTGGGCGTTGCCCAGCAGCTGGTGGGGCTTCCCATGTTCTCCGGCGCCGGCTTGCGCATTCTTTCCTTTATCTGCATCTATCTCTTGCTGCTTGTCTTCCTCCGCCGCCATGCAAGGCGCGCCGAGAAGGCCTCCGGCACCGCAAATTCCGATTCCTTCACCCCCGATGGCCGCATGGACCGCGCCCTGGGCTGGTTTGCAGGCATTCTCGGCGGCGGTATCCTGCTGGTGCTTGCCTCCGGCTTTGTCCGCGCCCTGCAGGATTACACCATGATCATCGTGGCCGTCATGTTCCTCGCCGCCGGGCTGACCGCCTGTCTGATCTCCGGCATGGGAGCAAAAGATTTGCTCCGCGAGGCCAGCCGCGGCATCGTCGGCATCCTGCCCGCAGCGCTCATGATCCTCATGGCCTCCTCCATCAAATACACCCTGGAGGAAGCGCATATTCTCGACACGCTGCTCCACGGCGCCGTGGGGCTTGCCGACCGGCTTCCCGGCTGGACGGTGGTTCTCTTCATCTATCTCATTGTGCTTATCATGAATTTCTTCATTCCCTCCGGCTCGGCCAAGGCCTTCATGCTCATGCCCATCATTGCCCCCCTCGGTCAGCTCTTCGGCATCTCCGCCCAGCTCTGCGTGCTGGCCTTTGCCTTTGGCGACGGTTTCTCCAACGTCTTCTATCCCACCAACCCCGCCCTGCTCATCAGCCTTGGCCTGGCCGATGTCAGCTACGGAAAATGGTTCCGCTTCTCCTGGAAATTCCAGGCGGCAAACCTTTTGCTGACCGGCCTTCTGCTCCTTTCGGGGCTTTGGATCGGGTATTGATTTTTTGAAAGGAGTCCGCCATGCAGCCAGTCCGTGATCTGTGGAAAAAGTGTATCATTCTGGGGCTTCTCGGTCTATGGCTTGCGGCGGCTGTCCTTTTCGGCCGCGCCTGCCCCTTTCATTCCGCAACGGGACTTCCCTGCCCCGGCTGCGGCATGACCCGGGCATGGCTTTCCCTCCTGCGGGGGGATCTTACCTCCGCCTTTCGCTACCACGGCATGTTCTGGAGCCTTCCCGTGTTGCTGCTGCTCTTTTTCTATGATGGGCGGCTCTTTTCGAGAAGATGGGCAAATCTTTTGCTCTGGAGCCTGCTTCTCCTCGGATTTCTGGCAAACTGGGGGTTTCATCTGTCGAAAACGCTGTGATTGCGTCGTTTTTTCTTGACAGCGGCTTAGTGCTGTGTTAGAATAATTTTCAGCAGATACACAAATTCGTTTATAAAAGGGGTATTTACTATGTTCTGCAAAAATTGCGGCAAGGAAATGAATGAAAACCAGGCCGTCTGCCTCAACTGCGGCATCAAGGCCGGTCAGGGTACCGCCTTCTGCCAGAACTGCGGCAAGGAGCTTCCTCCCAAGGCTGCCGTTTGCCTCGGCTGCGGTGTTGACGTCCGTGCTCAGACCGGTGAGCTCGGCGGCCAGCCCAAATGGGTCATGGCGCTGCTCTGCTTCTTCCTGGGCGGTCTCGGCATCCACAACTTCGTCATGGGCGAAACCAAGAAGGGCATCTTCAAGATCATCATGAGCATCCTCTGCGGTCTCGGCACCATCTTCATGCTCATCGACCTCGTCAAGATCCTCACCGACAAGTACGTCATCGACCCCAACAAGCTCGTCTGATTGTAATCGACCAAGAGAATGCCTGCCCGGAATTTCCCGGGCAGGCATTTTTATTCATCTTTTCGGTTGATCGCTCCTGAAAGTACATCAAAAGGCTGCCCGGTCTGGAAATAACCGGGCAGCCTTTCTTTTTCAGGCAAAATATTTATACCACAGCCAAAGGCAGGTGTATCTGTCCTTAAGATCCTTTGCATACATCAGCCCGTCGGCGATATGATCTCTTCCGTAAAGCGTCTCAAACTCCGCCATAGATAGGCCGATTTCCGATAGAAGGGCAAGCATCTCCTCCGCACCGGGGGCATCTGCAAGGATATTTCGTATGTGCGACCAATCCGCCGGAAAATCCGCATTGCTCTCATAGAGCCCTGTTTTTTTCTGCAGATCGAGGATTCCTTCGGCGGAGGTGCCGTAAATCCGGCGGATCTCCGCCCGCCAGTCGGGCAGCTGCTTCTTTTTTGGGGTAGCCCCGCGCATTTTCTCCCTGAGCTCTGCCGTCAGCACCGCCGAGCAAAGCACGTCGATGCCGTGGGGCAGATATTCCGTTCCCTGCAGGATGCCGGTGATTTCAAAATAGTGGGAAAGGTGGTGCTCGCTTCCCGATGCCGGGCGGGAATTTCCCACCCAGCTCATGGCGATCCCGGCGATGACGAGGGCTTCCATCAGCGCCGCGACGGCGCTCTCCTCCCCCCGCCGCACACCGGCAGCCAGGGGACGCACCCGCTCCACGCAGGCAAGCATCAGCGCATAGACCTCCGGGCAAAAATACTCCCCGAGAAGCTCCGCCGAAAGCCGCCAGTCATTGAGGCAGGAATACTTTCCGATGATATCTCCCCAGCCGGCCTGCCGCATACGCAGCGGAGATGCCGCAAGCACCCGCGTATCCGCAAGGATGCCCTTTGGGGCGCGGGCATTTTCCGTAATTTTCATCCCCCGCAGAATGAGCGCCGCCCCCACAGAGGCAAAACCGTCCATGGAGGGAGCCGTTGCGAAGATGTAATAGGGCAGGCCGCTGCGATGGGATACAAATTTACACAGATCGTTAATCACCCCGGAGCCAACGCCGAGGATGAGCTCGCAGCCGGGAAACAGGCTGCCCTCCAGGCGAGCAACGGCCGCCTCATCGGGGATGAGCAGGCCGCCGGAGGTCGCATAAACACAACGGGCGCATACCGTCTCTCCGAGGTTTTTCTCCACCTGCGCACCGCAGACGCGGTAGGTGTTTTCATCGGCTACCAGGAGAATTTTTCTGTAATCCCGCAGGATTTCCGCCATCCGTCCGGTGACGTCGGGGCCGATCTCGACGCATTCCACCGGGCAGGCATGGCTGCGCCCGCAGGCGCACATCTCAACACCGGCCAGCAGCCGGCTAATCTCCGTCATTTTATGCCTCCCGCAGATCCTGCAGAATGGCCGATGCATCCGCAAGCACCAAATCGGGCTTTTCCGCCGATGCGGCAAGGATCTCCGCATCGGTCTCCCCGCTCATGACCAGCACCGCAAGGCATCCGGCGGCCAGGCCGCTTTTGACATCGGTATAGATGCGGTCGCCGATGACCGCCGTTTCCCCTTTGGAACAGCCGGTCATCTCCATGGCGATCTCAGGCATGCGGGGTTCGGGCTTGCCGATCACCACGGGACGGCGCTTTGCCACATTGTAGAGCATATCGCAGACGCTGCCGCAGTCGGGCACGCTGCCAAACTCCGTGGGGCAGACATAGTCGGGGTTTGTGGCGATGTAGGGAATGTCCGGCCGGGTGCAGAGCAGATAGGAAATGTCATGGAGCTTCTTAAAATTCAGCTCGGTGTCAAAGCCCATGACGATGCAGTCGGTCTCCTCTGCCGACTCCGTCAGCGTGAAGCCGGCGCGGGCAAGTTCTTCCTTCAGAGAGGCCGTTCCGCAGACGTAGAGCCGCTGTCCCGCGTGATGCTTGCATAGATACCGGGCGGTGGCCTGGGATGAGGTGATGAAGTCCTCCTCTGTGGAAGAAATCCCCAGCTTTTCCAGCTTTTTGATATAATCCTTCACGCTTTTGGAGGAATTGTTGGTCATGAACATATATCTCCGCCCCTTCTCGCGGATGGTGGCGAGAAGCTCGGAGGTGAAATCGTACAGACGGTCGCCAAGGTAGAGGGTGCCGTCCATATCAAAGAGAAAGAGCTTGATATTTTTGAATTCGCCGGCCATTTATGCCTCCTTCCCCGCCTCCGCGGTGGCAACAATATCCGTCCCGAACACGTCGGACAGGATCATATCGCCGATGCGCACGGGAGCATCCGCCGTAGCAGTACGGAGAATGCGCATCAGATCAAAAATTTTGTCCTTGGCAATCGGTTCCCGGGTTTTGACGCTGACCGAGCCGCCGCCGGAAAGGCGCACGGTGGAGGTCACCGTGCGGGTGGGGGCCGTCAGCTCTGCCACGGCATAGTCAACGCCGCGGCGGCAGGTATTTCCCGTGACCTTCGGCCCGTCGGGGCAGATCTCCGCCGTCATGCGGCAGCCCATGGGACAGACGATGCAGGTGATTTCCTTTTTCATTTACAGATCCTCCAGGCTGACGCAGATTTCCTCCGCGCCGCAAAGCGCATCGGGCTTAAGGGTGATCTTTTCCATCTCGCCGGGGGCAACGCGGCGGCGGGAGACCTCCGCCAGGATTCTTTCGCCGCTGCGGGCAACGATTTTCACCCGTTCCCGCGGCTGGGCGACGCGCATATAGAGCTCCACCGGCGCACTTGCCCCGGCATGAATGCGCTGGGGCAGGCAGTAGCGAACCCCCTTTTCGGCGAAGACCGGCAGGGTCTTCCCCGCCGGGGAAATGCCGCGCACAAAATCCGCCGCGGATCGGCCGGCAAGCTCCGCCTCATCAGAGACATAATCCACCAGGTCATGCACCTGCAGCACATTTCCGCAGGCAAAGATACCGGGGATCTCCGTCTCCCTGCGCTCATCCACCAGCGCGCCGCCGGTAATGCCGTCCAGCGGAATGCCCGCGCCGAGGGAAAGCTCGTTTTCCGGGATGAGACCGCAGGAAAGCAGCAGCGTATCGCATCCGATATACCGCTCGGTGCCCGGAATGGGACGGCGGTTTTCATCCACCGAAATGAGGGTGACTCCCTCCAGCCGCTGGCGGCCATGGATCTCCGCCACGGTGGTAGAGAGATAGAGCGGAATGTCAAAATCCTCCAGGCACTGGACGATATTTCGCGTCAGGCCGCCGGAATAGGGCATCAACTCGCACACAGCCTCCACCTTTGCCCCCTCCAGGGTCATGCGGCGGGCCATAATGAGGCCGATATCGCCCGATCCCAGGATGACCGCCTTTTTACCCACCATATAACCCTCGCAGTTGATGAGCCGCTGGGCAGTGCCGGCGCTGAAGATGCCCGCCGGGCGGGTTCCGCTGATGTTGAGGGCACCGCGGCTGCGCTCCCGGCAGCCCATGGCGAGAATGACGGCACCGGCCTCGATCTTCAGAATTCCCTCCCGGGAACAGGCCGTAACCACACGGTCGGGAGAAAGGGCGGTGACCATGGTCTCCCGCAGGATACGGATGCCGCGCCGGGCTGCCTCTTTGGCATATACGGCGGCATATTCCGGGCCGGTCAGCTCCCGGCCGAGCTTATGCAGGCCAAAGCCGTTGTGGATGCACTGGCGCAGAACGCCGCCGGGGGCTTCCTCGCGGTCGATGACCACCACATCGGTCACGCCGGCGTCATACGCCGCCACCGCCGCCGCAAGGCCTGCGGGGCCGCCGCCGATGATGACGATATCATGTTTTTCGCACATATCCGTCCCCTCCTTACAGCCGTCCTGTGAGAATATGCGAGCCGGGTCCCTTCTTGGTGACCTGCTCCTCTGGAATGCCCAGCTCCTCGGCAATGATGCGCATGACGTGGGGCATGCAGAAGCCGCCCTGGCAGCGGCCCATGCCCGCCCGGGTGCGGCGCTTGACGGCATCCACATCCAGCGCTGCCGGCGCACGGCGCACAGCATCGCGGATTTCGCCTTCGGAAATGCCCTCGCAGCGGCAGATTATACGGCCGTAATCGGGGTTTTCCCGGATAAAGGCATCCTTTTCCTCATCGCTCATATGCCGGAAGGCCTCGGTATCGGGGCGGTTTCCGTTGAAATTCTCATTCTTCTCCAGCGCAAGTCCCGCGCCGCAAAGCAGCTCCGCCACCCGCTCGGCAATGGCCACGCAGGAGGTCAGGCCGGGGGAATCGATGGCCGCCGCATGGACAAGCCCCGCCACCCGGTCGGAGGTGCGGATGATAAAGTCGCCGTCCTTTTCCGATGCGCGCACACCGGAGAAGGAGGTGATCACCCTGGAGAACATCACCCCGGGCACGCTTCTTGCGGCTAGTGCCTTGACCGCGGCGATGCCCTCCGGCGTCATTTCTGTGTTCTCGGGGGTTTCCACCGCCGTGGCCGTGGGGCCGGTCAGCAGATTTCCGTCCACCGTGGGGCTGACAAGGATGCCTTTACCCGCCGCCGAGGGAACCTGGAAGATGGTGTGCCGGACGCGGCCGCCTTCGGCCTTATCCAGCAGCAGATATTCGCCCGCGCGGGGGATAATGGTAAAATCACCGTCGCCGAAGAGCGCGGCAACGCGGTCGGAATAGGCACCGGCACAGTTGACCACAAAGCGTGCCTCCACCGTTTCCCCGCTTTCGGCACGGAGGCGGAAGATATCCCCCTCTTTTTCCGCCTTGCACACGGCGAAATTGCGCAGAAGCTCCACGCCGTTGTCCATGGCATTGCCGGCGGCGGCAATGGTCAGCTTATAGGGGCAGATGATGCCCGCCGTGGGCACGTGAAGCACCAGAGAGACCTCACCTGAGAGCTCCGGCTCCAGCTTGCGCGCCTCATCTCCGGAAAGGATACGGAGATCCTTGACGCCGTTCTGCAGTCCGCGCTCGTACAGTTCCCGCACGGCCGGCTCCTCCTCCGCGCCAAAGGCGCAGATCATGGAACCATTGCGGATGCAGGGCACATGCAGCTCCTCCGCTGCGCGGAAAAGCTTCTCCACACCGCGGATGTTCATCTCCGCCTTCAGCGTTCCCGGCTCGGGATCATAACCGCCGTGAACGATGCCGCTGTTGGCACGGGATGCCCCGGAAGCCACATCGCTTGATCTCTCCAACAGGCAGACCTTCAGACGGTAGCGGGAAAGCTCCCGCGCCGTCATGGCGCCGATGACGCCGGCGCCGATGATGGCAACATCATAAACCATATTCTGTATACCCCTCCAAAAAAAATCGCAGAGACACGAAAAATCCGGAGGCCGTGTTGTCACGGTCTCCCGAAATCCGTCTCTCTGCATCTCTACGAATCCAAATATTTACACTTTTTACAGATACCAGAGCTCGTCCCTGCCGGTGGAAACGGCCAGCGCCCCGCTCTGCAGGGCAGCGGTGACCTCCGCCTTGGTTTCAATGAGCCCGCCCGCGATGACGGGCAGCCGGTCGGCGGAAAAGCGCTCGATGACCTTTCCGATGACGCCGGGCATGATCTCAAAAACATCCGCCCCGCTCTGGGCGCACATATCGCGGATGGAGGACAACCCCTGGGAATCCAGCGCGAAGACCCGCTGAACGGCCAATAAGCCCTTCTCCTTGGCATAGCCCACCGTCTGACGGCTGGTTGTGAGGATACCGGCCGCGCCGCACCTTGCGAAAAATTCCACCCCGGCGCGATCCTTTGCCACCCCTTCGGCCAGATCCAGATGGACAAAAACCAGCTTGCCCCGGTCGGTGGCCTCACGGATGTGCTCCTCCGCAGTCAGGAGGCTTGCCTTGAGATAAAAAATGATGCGGGCGGGGGAACAAATCGCCGCCTGCCACTTGTCATCCCGTACGGCGGCGATGACAGGATCGCAGGAAAGAACATCCAAAAATTCCGCCCGTGTCATGCGCACACCTCACAAAATATCCTTAACAGATATATTTTATTATATAATCCTCCGAATGTCAATCGTTCCGGCGCATTTTCCGCCCCCTTGCGTCCTCTTCCCGCGCAGCATCCCTCAACCCACAGTTGAACTCCATCACCCAAAGGGTTATTGCAGCCTCGCACTCCGTATGATATACTTCATTTGAGTGCAAATTCAAGCACCTTCAGAGGAGGTATCGGCATGCAAATTGGCAACAAAATCCGGGAGCTGCGCAAAATGCGGGGCATCACGCAGGAGCAGCTGGCTGAGCGCATCGGCATTTCCTTTCAGGCCGTCAGCAAGTGGGAAAATAACATCACCATGCCCGACATCACCCACGCGCCGGTTTTGGCCCGCATTTTCGGCGTTTCCATGGACGAGTTATTTGATTATGACGCCACAGAGACCGCCCGCGAGATCGCGGACATCGCCGATGCCGCATACAAATGCATGCTGAAAAACCCGCTTGAGAGCAAGAGAATCCTGATGGAAGGGCTGAAAAAATATCCGGATCATGAAATTCTGTTAGGCGACCTGTTGTATTTTCTGGATTATTCGGAAAACCCGGATGAAAGCATCGCCGTCGCCAGCAAGCTGATTGAAAAGACCGACCAAAGCAACATAAAATATGATGCGCTTCGCTTTCTTGCCTATGCATACAAAGCAAAAGGGGACATGGAGAGCGCTGCCGCCGCCATTGAGCAAATTCCCGAAATGTGTTTTACAAAGCTGACAGAGAAGGCGCGTATTTTATCCGGAAAACCAAAGCTTGAGGCCGCCGAAAAGCAAAAGCAGCTTTCCTCTGCCAATCTGCTGCTCATGATGCGCGAAATTGCCGATTATTATGAAAGCTGCGGAAATGCGGCAGAAGCCCTTACAGAGGCCGAGAAAGCGCTGAACCTCATGTCGATCATCGGGGATCCCGACTTTGATGGCATTGCCGCATCCTTCCGCAGGCAAACCGAGCGCCTGCGCAATTCTGTTTGATCCATCTTCCGGCCTGCCCGGCGGCTTTCGCTTGAAAATCCTGACGGTAAATGCTATACTGAACGTACATTTCCCGAAAGGAAACCGAAACTGTTATGACCGTTTTTCTCTCCACCCTCGGCCAGATGGCGCAGCTTGCCCTCTTTATCTGCATCGGCTTTGTCCTTGTGCGGGCAAAAATTTTGCCTGCCTCCGGCGCCGGACTTCTATCCCGGATGGAAAACTGGATCTTCGTCCCCGCCCTCATTCTCGGCACCTTCATGAAGAACTTCACCCCTGCCCGGCTCTCCACCGCCTGGCAGTATCTGCTCTGCGGCACGGCCGTTACCCTGTTCGGGCTGGTCGCCGCCCTTCTTCTTGCCCCCTGCTGCACCAAGGATGCCTACATTCGCAAGCTCTACACCTACGGTCTGACCTTTTCCAACTTCGGCTTCATGGGCAATGCCGTGGTGCTCGCCCTCTTCCCCGATCTTTTTGCCGATTATCTCATTTTTGTCATTCCTCTGTGGATTCTCATCTACGGCTGGGCGGTTCCCGTGCTGCTCATTCCCCAGGGCAGCGGAGAAAAGACCCTCCGCGCGCGCCTTAAACCCTTTGTAAACCCCATGTTCATCGCCATGCTCGCCGGCATGATCCTCGGTCTCACGGGGCTTCCCATCCCCGCCTTTTTCTCCTCTGCCTGCGACGCGCTCGGCGCCTGCATGTCCCCCGTCGCCATGCTCCTGACGGGCATGACGGTGGCCGCCACCGACCTTCGGGCGGTCTTCCGCAACAAGTCCATCTATGCCGTCACCGGCCTGCGGCTCCTGCTTCTGCCCCTCGTGGCCATTCTGCTGCTCATGCTCCTTCCCCTGCCGGAGGGCATTGCCATCTGCGTGGTCTGCTCCCTTGCCATGCCGCTGGGGCTCAACACCGTTGTCGTCCCGGGGGCCTATGGGCTGGATACCTCCGTCGCCGCCGGCATGGCCCTGATCTCCCATCTATTTTCCGTGGGAACCATTCCGCTCATATTCACCCTCTTCTCGCAGCTTGTGTGAGGACGCATTTTTTCGGTTTGTGAGGTGATCCAGTGTCCCCCTTTGTCTCCCCCAAAACCCTTTCCCGCGTGATGGAGGACTTTGATACAGAGACCCCGCAGATCCGCTTTCCGGTCGGGTTTGTGACAAGGTGTGTTTTCACCTATTCCTTCCTGCTCTTTTTCGGTTTTTTCACCTTTTATCACCTGCTTTCTTTCATTTCCTTTATTCTTCTGATCCTTGCAGGCATCTATGCCGTTATGATCGGCAGGCTCTTTTCCCTTCTTGGCCTCTCCCGTTGGAAATACATTGTCGGAAATATTCTGTGGTGGGCGCTCATCGCCCCACTGGGCATTCTTGTCAGGATGGCCATCTTTTCCATGCTTTCGCCCCTGCTGTAGAAAGGAGTTTCAAGATATGCAGCTTCTGCAAACCGCGCCTCTGTCAAACCCCGGCCTTTGGGCGGCACAGTTCCGCACCTTCCATATCGACGAGCTTCTTCGTATGGACTCCGCCGAGCTTGCCGGGTTTATCACCTGTGATGCCGATGAGATCCGCGCCCGACAGGAGATTTATGCCGACTGCATACAGAATTCCCGGCTGCTTCCGCTGTTTGATCGTATTCTTTCCGCGATCGATGATATTATCGCCCTCCGTCAGAAGGATCGCGATGCAGGCCCCGATACGGAGCGCGCCCTATACGCAGTGCGCTCCCTGCAGATCTATATCAGCCTGATCGAGGAGATCTCCGCCGTCTCCGCAGAGCTTGTCAAGCCCCTTTCTTCTGCCCGTCTGCGCTCCTTTTTCACCGCCTTTTCCGATATTGCCGCCTCCGGGGATTTTCGCGTGCTGCGGGAGGAGATCGCCGCAGTCGCGTTGAAGGCCGAGGGTATTCGCAGCGTCACCCTCGCGGTCAATCTCAATGCGCAGCTGCAGCCCTCCGAGATCGGTCTGCTCTCCATCAACGATACCTACTTCACCTCCGACAATCTTTATACCCGCCTCTTTGGAAAAAGTGGCGCCGAGGGGCGTGCTGCCCCTCTCCTGCCCCCCGACGGCAGCGAGGCCGCCCTGGAAAAAGCGCTCTATTCCTCCCTCAACCGCTCCATCAACAAGCTTGTACGTAAGCTCCATTCCGATCTGCTTGGCCGCTGCTCCGCCCTCGTCACGCCGGTGCTTGAATGCCGCAGCTCCCTTTCTTTCATTGTGCGCAGCATGAAATTTGTCTCCTACTGCCGCGGGCGCTGCGGAAATCTGTGCTTTGCCGCCATATCGAAGACATGCACACGATATACCTCCGCCTACGATCCTGCGCTTCTGCAGCGCCGCACTGCCTCCGAGATCGTCGGAAATGACGTTGCCTTTGGCAATACGCAGCCGACGGTGCTTTTACTCACCGGTGTCAACAGCGGCGGCAAGAGCATCTATCTGCGCGCCGTTGCCATCAACCAGCTGCTCTTCCAGCTCGGTCTCCCCGTTGCCGCCAAGGCCGCAGAGGTACGCATTCTGCATTCCGTCTTTTCCCACCTCTCTGCCGGCGGAAGTGACGTGGGCGGCCGCTTTGCCGCCGAATGCGCCGCCGCAAAGGAAATTATCGACGAGGCCGACAGTGCCTCTCTCGTGCTGATGGACGAGGCCTTTTCCAGCACAAATTCCCAGGAGGGCGCCGCCATCGCCTACCAGTTTATCCGCCACATGCTGGCAAAAGGCGCATATTGCATCTTTACCTCCCATTTTTTGGAGCTTCGCGGCTATGCCGAGGAGCTCTGCTCCGCCGGAGAGGGGCTTGGCGCCTTCCATTTCGGCACCGAGGGCGGTCAGCAGACCTATCGGATCCGGCCCGGCTTTGTGGAGGAGAAAAACTACGCCTATCTCATCGCCAAAAAGTACGGACTGGAATATTCCGCAGAGTAAAGTAAATGCCCCCGTAGGAATGGCGCTGATCTCCCACATTCTTTCTGTTGCAACCATTCCGCGGATGTTCATGCTCTTCGACCTTTTTGTCTGATCCAACTCACATTTTGGTCTCTCCTCCTAAAAACAGCCTTTTTCCCCAACGTGCAACTTTGAGGCATTATTACTGATATTTCCGCGCTATTTATTCGCGAATATTCATTTTATCCGACAGTGTTTACTTGACGCACCCCCTGAAATGTAGTATAATCTGTACGAAGGGTAGACCGATTCATATTTTGTTAAGGAGGAAAATTGCCATGAAACGAGTAGTTTGTGTTATTTTAGCCGTCCTGTGTGTGTTTCTCTTATCCTCCTGCGCATCCGACGGGATCCCCGAAGATATTGAAGCCCGCATAAGCGAGCATCAAAAAACCAGTGACACCGTTGATCTTTCCGGAGAAAAAGATCTGATCGAAACAAACTCAGTTTTTGCAATTCCCGGTTGGGATCTCGTGAGGGAGAGAACCTCTCATGTTGTGCGCGGAAAAGTGATCGGCATCGGCAAGTCCTTTACAAACAAGTATAACACCATTGAAACCGAGGTCTTCTTCAAGGTTGAGAAATATCTTTACGGAGATGCGGTACACGAAGATATTATCCGTGTGCTTAGTCCCTGCGGTACGGTAGGCAACGTGGTTTGCACGTTGGAGGACGGATACTACGATATGACCGTCGGCGATGAGCTGCTGCTCTTCCTCGCGGTCACAGAGACCGAGAATGATCCCTACGTTCAGGGCGTCATTCCCTACATCACCTTGGTCTACACCCCCGGCAGCGGGAACACGTGGAATTGCACGTTCGAGTCCCCGAAATGGGAATATCAAGTTGCAACTATCAACGAACTGTTATCATTTTACAAAAACGCAGATAAATAACACAACGAAAAATGCCCCCGCAGGAGCTGCGCCTGCGGGGGCTTCTGTTTTTACTTCTTATCGGTTGAGAATGAGGGTCAGCCACTCTTTTGCCATATCCACCCAGCGATGGACATAGGGGCTGAGGGACTGGGGGCGGCCGGCGGTGGTCTCATCGGCCACAGAGAGGGCATGGAGCCCGAAGGGGAACACGTGCAGCTCCACGGGCACATTTCCGCGCCGCAGGGCGATGGCATAGCGCAGGCTGTCCTCCACGGGAACGGCCTCGTCCTCCGCCGTATGCCAGATAAAGCAGGGGGCGGTCTTATCGGAAATCAGGGCACGGAGATCGTGCTTTTTGCATTCCTCCATGCTTGCTTCGGCATCGCCAAGGTAGTGCTGCATGCTCTTCCAGTGGCTGTCATCCTCGCAGATGGTGACGGGATAGCCGAGGATCATGGCATCGATGCGCAGCAGCGCGGGGTCACAGCCGAGGGTCTCGGCGATCCAGCTCTCGTGCCAGCGGGAGCCCACCGTACCGGCCAGGTGGCCGCCGGCTGAGAAGCCGATGACGGAGAGCTTGTCGCTGTTGTTCCATTCGGGATTGGTGCGGATGAGATGAACGGAGGCCATGGCCTGCAGAAGCTGCTTGGGATAGCCCTCGGGCAGGCGGGAATAATCCAGCACGTAGCAGTTAAAGCCGCGGGAATAGAAGGCCAGGGCAATGGGCTCCTGCTCGCGGATGGAAAGGTTGACGTAGCCGCCGCCGGGACAGATGAGCATGGCGGGGAAGCGATACTTCTCCTCCACGGGGCCGCAGTTGGTGTGGACGTAGGCTTTGAGGGTAGCCTGATGCTCGCCGCCTGCGAGCATCGGATATCTTTCAAACAGATTGATGGTTTCGATTCTCATTCTTTTTCTCCTTATTTCAGTCTCGCTCCCGCAGGCTGCGCTCGGTATCCCGCTCCGCCGCCTTACGGGCAAGATCTGCGCGCTTGTCATAGAGCTTTTTACCCTTGCAGAGCCCCAGCTCCACCTTGACCCGGGAATTTTTCAGATAGATCGACAGGGGCACAAGGGCGCAGCCCTCCTGCTTGACCTGGCCGTAGAGCTTCATGATCTCCCGGCGGTGCATAAGGAGCTTTTTGGGGCGCATGGGATCGCGATTGAAGATATTCCCCTTTTCATAGGGGCTGATGTGCAGACCCAGGGCAAAGAGCTCGCCGTTCTTGACGTGGCAGTAGCTGTCCTTGAGATTGACGCCGCCGCCGCGGATGCTCTTGACCTCCGTCCCGCACAGCTCGATGCCCGCCTCGTGGGTTTCCAGCACGAAGAAATCATGCCGGGCCTTGCGGTTCTGGGCAATGATTTTGATTCCGCCCTGCATATGCCGCACCTCAGGCATTGGCAATGAGCGCCACCAGAGCGGAGGCAATTCCGCCCAGGGCAAGCCCTGCCAGCACGATGATGGCAACGATGCGGGAGATGAGCTTTCTGCGCGCCTCACCGCGGGGCATTTTGGATGAATTGGACATGAGGGAGACTCCTGTTACATAAATTCTTTTTTGTATTATACCATATCTGCCACTGCGCATCAATGCAAAATCTCTCTCTTTTTTGTAAACATTTCCCCCTCTTTTTTTCTTAACCCTTTTCATTTGCGCAAAAGTGTGCTAAAATTGACCTATCTTTGCGAAAGGCGTGTCTGTTTCTATGCCAAATCCCGCTCCCCGCGCTGCCTGTATCCACGATCTGTCCTGCTTCGGGCGCTGCTCGCTGACCGTTGCGCTGCCGGTGCTCTCCTGCATGGGCATCTGCGCCGTTCCCCTGCCCGCAGGCATTTTTTCCACCCATACCGGCGGTTTTACCGATATCGCCATTGAAAATCTTGACGGTTTTCTTCCAAAGGTCATCGACCAGTGGAAGAACATTCCCCTGTCCTTTGACGCCGTTTACACCGGTTTTCTCGCCTCTGCCGCTCAGTTTGACCTGGTTGAGGAATTTCTCGATATTTTCGGCAAAAATACCCTTATGCTGGTCGATCCCGTCATGGGCGACCATGGCCGCCTCTACTCCACCTATAACGAGGAAATGTGCCGCCGGGCAAAACGCCTTGCCTGCCGGGCGGATATCATCACCCCGAATATCACCGAGGCCTGTATTCTCACCGGCCGCCCCTATACCGACAAGCCCTTCTCCCTTGCCGATGCCGAAGGGCTGACCCGGGAGCTTTCACGCATTGCCCCTCGCTGCTGCATCACCGGCATCATCACGGAGGATGGGCGCTACGGCTCCGCCGCCTTTGACGGCGAGGAAAACCGTTTTGAATTTCACGCCGTCCCCCGCCTGTCCGCACAGATGCACGGCGCGGGAGACCTCTTTGCCTCGGTGCTGCTGGGATATATGCTGCGCGGGGGCGATTTCCTTGAGAATGTCAGCAAAACCATGGAATTTCTGCATATCGTCTGCGCCCACACCGAAGCTGTGGGCCGTCCCACCCGGGAGGGACTTGAATTTGAGCCCTTCCTGGCGCAGCTCGGAAAGGATGTCCTGCAGGGATGAAGATCGGAAACATCCAGCTCAACGGCCATTTCGGCCTCGCCCCCATGGCGGGCGTCACCGACCGGGCCTTTCGCCGCATCTGCGCCGAAGCCGGCGCCGCCTACTGCGTCAGCGAAATGGTCAGCGCCAAGGCTCTGACCTATCACGATAAAAAGACGGCGCAGCTGCTGGACATCTCCGATACGCCCTGCCCCTGCGCCGTTCAGATTTTCGGCTCCGATCCGGAGACCGTGGCCGAGGGGCTGCGCATCGCCCGTGAGCTTTCCGGTGCGCCGATCATCGACATCAACATGGGCTGCCCCATGCCCAAGATCACCGGCAACGGCGAGGGCAGCGCCCTGCTTCGGGATCCCGCCCGGGCAGAGGCTGTCTGCCGCGCCGCCGTGCGCGCCGCCGACGTTCCCGTCACAGTCAAATTCCGCTCCGGCTGGGATTCCGACTCCGTCAACTGCGTGGAGATCGCCCACCGGCTGGAGGATGCCGGTGCCTCCGCCCTATGCATCCACGGACGCACCCGGGCTCAAGGATATTCCGGCCTTGCCGATCGGGATCTCATGGCACAGGTCGTTGCCGCAGTATCGATCCCCGTGATGGTCAACGGCGATATCAAT
>JAFXIE010000026.1 GCA_017533425.1 Clostridia bacterium
GCCAACGAATATCTCACCAAGCTTCTTTCCCTGGTGCTGGTGGCAGCGCTGCAGTTTATTCTGAATAAATTCATTACCTTCAAGGGGGTATAGGCAATTATGGATGCCCTGCGTATTGTCCGCTGGTGGCTGCTCTTCCTTTCCTACGGGATTCTCGTGCTGCCGGCCTGCTGGCTTCTTTTCCGCCGCTTTGCGGATAAGGGCTATTCCTTTGCACGCATCATCGGCTACGTGCTCGTGGCCTATCTGATGTTTGCATCCTCCGTTGTGCATCTTTTGAAATTCAGCTATATCTCCATCATCATCTGCGCTGCGCTCATTGCGCTTTGCGAGGCCATCATTTTCCTGCGGCGCCGCGATCTTGCCCAGGAGATGCTTGCCTGGTTCCGATCTCCCACGTTCTGGCGGTATGCCATCTTTGAGGAGCTGCTGTTTTTGGCGCTGCTTGCCTTTTGGAGCTATCTGCGCGCCTGCGTACCCGATCTCAATTCCCTTGAAAAATACATGAACCTCGGCTTCATCAACTCCATGCTCAACACCGACTTCATGCCGGCGGTGGATATGTGGTTTGCCGGGGAGAATATTAATTACTATTATTTCGGCCATTTCTGCGCCGCGGTGGCCACAAGGCTTTCGGGGCTTCCCTCGGATGTGGCCTACAACCTTATGATGGCCACCCTCTTTTCCGCCACCTTCTGCGCCGTCTTTTCCCTTTCCCATGCCCTCCTTTCCCTGCGCAGAAAGGGGAAAAAGCTCTTCTCCGTCATCGGCGGACTGGTGTCCTCGGTGATGGTCTGCCTTTCGGGAAATCTGCATTATTTTGTCTATCACACGGCGGCAACGATTTTATTCAAGCTCAATCTTGTCGATGAGGTCAAGGCCTACTGGTTTGCCGATGCGACCCGCTATATCGGCTATCAGCCGCCGGTGGAAAACGACCTGACCATTACGGAATTCCCGCTGTATTCCTATATTGTCTCTGATCTGCACGCCCATGTGATGAATGTGCTGCCGGTCATCCTCTTCCTTGGGGTTGCGCTTTGTTTTGTCCTGTCCCGCCGGGAGAAAACGGCGGAGGAGCCTTCCCTTCGCGCCCTCTTTGTGCCTTCGCCGCATCTCGTTGCCATGGGCATTCTCATCGGCTTTTTCAGCATGACCAACTTCTGGGATTATCCCATCTATATGGTCGTTTCCCTCTTCCTCTTCGTTTATACCGGCTGGTGCAGCTACGGATTTGGCAAAAAGTTCTGGATTTCCACCCTATACTACATGGTACTTCTCTATATCCTGAACACGGTCATTTCCCTGCCCTTTACCTACGGCTTTAAGGCCATGTTCAGCGGCATCGGCATCGTTTCGCAGCGCAGCCGCTTCTACCAGCTGATGGTTCTTTGGGGCGGTCAGCTGCTCATCGGCGCGGTTTTTGCCCTTTGGCTCTTTTTGTGCAACAAGGGTCGTGACAGCGCCGGGAATAAGGATGCCATTCCAAGCAAGTTCTCCCTTGCGAATTTCGAAGTGCCGGATATTTTCGTCCTCATCCTCTTTATCTGCGGCTTTGGCCTTGCCTTCGGCACGGAATTTGTCTATGTCCGCGATATTTATGAGGAAAGCTTCCCCAGAGCCAACACCATGTTCAAGCTCTCCTACCAGGCCTTTATCCTCTTTGGCATCGGTATGGGCTATGTTTTTGCCCGGCTTGTGGACCGCAAGCGCAGGCTTTGGAAAACCCTTCTCTGCGGCACGCTCATCTCCTGCGTGCTTCTCTGCCTGATCTCCTATGCCGGCAATGCCATCCCCACCTGGTACGGAAAGCTCGGCGAGGACAGATATGAAAGCCTTGACGGTCTCGGCTTCCTGGAGGAGATCTCCACGGCAACCATCAACGGCAAAACGGTCTATCCCGCAGCCGATTCGGTGCAATGGATCCGGGAGAACACCCCCAAGGATGCCGTCGTTCTCGAGGTCTACGGCGACAGCTACTCCGAGCGCTGCTTTGTCTCCATCGCCACCGGCCGCGCCACGATTGTCGGCTGGCAGACCCACGAATGGCTCTGGAACAACGATTAGGCGTTGTGCGCGACCGCCAGCTGGAGGTTGACGCCGTCTATACCATGAAAGATCCCGACAAAGCCAAGGCCGTCATCGAGAAATACGGCATTGATTATATCTACATCGGCCCCTTTGAGGAAGAGGCCTACGGTGACACCCTCGCCCGCGATGCCCTCTGCGCCCTCGGTGAGATCTGCTATGAGCTCGGTGAGGTCTGCATCGTCGCTCTCTAAACTAATTTCCGAAAGGATATGGATATTATGGATAAGCTTTATATCGTGATCCCCGCCTACAACGAGTCCGACACCATTGAAATGGTGTGCGAGCAGTGGCACGGCGTGGCCGAATTGGCCGGCGGTGAGGCAAAGCTCGTCATCATCAATGACGGCTCCAAGGACGATACCTACGAGAAACTCCTGGCGCTGAAGGAGAAATATCCCCGCCTGGAGCCTGTCACCAAGCCCAACGAGGGTCACGGCGCCACCTGCCTCTACGGCTATCAGTACGCCCTCGATGCCGGCGCGGACTACATTTTCCAGACCGACTCCGACGGCCAGACCCGACCTGAGGAATTTCCGGAATTCTGGGATATGCGCGCCGCATACGACATGGTCATCGGCCACCGCAACAAGCGGCAGGACGGCGCCTCCCGTGTCTTTGTCACCAAGGTGCTGAAGCTTGTCACCTTCCTCATCTTCGGCGTCCGTGTGACCGATGCCAACACCCCTTTCCGGCTGATGAAGCGCGAATTCCTTGCCGAATGCCTCACCCGCATTCCGGAGAAATTCAATCTGCCCAATGTTCTCATCTCCGTCTACGGCATCAAGAAGAAAAAGGCAGTTAAGTTTATCCCCATCACCTTCAAGCCCCGCCAGGGCGGCGTAAATTCCATCAATCTCAAGAAGATTTTCAAAATCGGCCGCAAAGCCTGGCATGATTTTCGCATTATTGCGAAAAATGTAAAAGACTGAGTATAAATCCGGCAATATTTTTACAAATTTATCAAAATAATATCTTTACTTTTGAATGAAAGTATGGTATTATATATGGCGTTGCCTACGCTTCGTTTCAGGATACAAGCCTGTTTTTCAGCAGGATTTCACCACCTCTTACGCAGCGTACGGCGGACAAATACTTATGGAGGTGAAATGAAATGATCCAGAAGGAAAAGAAGACTCAGGTTATCGTTGAGAATAAGCGCCACGATACCGATACCGGCTCCCCCGAGGTGCAGATCGCTATCCTTACCGCCCGCATCAACGAGCTGACCGAGCATCTTAAGGTTCACAAGCAGGATAACCATTCCCGCCGTGGCCTTCTGCAGATGGTTGGTAAGCGCCGTAACCTCCTCGATTACCTTGCCCGCAAGGACATCGAGCGTTATCGTGCCATCATCGCAAAGCTCAATATCAGAAAGTAATCGCTCGAAGGGCAAGCGGCTTATACCCGCTTGCCCTTTCAATCATTCCCGGCACTCATGACCTCTCGGGTTTAGCCATTGAAAGCGTGCTTAAAGCTAATGTCCTTGAACACGGTTTCAATTGTTAAACTCCTGGAGGTCAGAGAAAATACAGAAATTTTTACAGGAGGAAACATCATGGAAACCATCATCTCCAGCATGGAATTTAAGAACTACCGCGTTTTTGAAACCACCCTTACCGGCCGTCCTCTCGTCATCGAGACGGGCAAAATGTGCGGCCTTGCCAACGGCTCCTGCCTCGTTCGCTTCGGCGACACTGTGGTCATGGTCAATGCCACCGCTTCCGCCAAGCCCCGCGACGGCATCGACTTCTTCCCTCTGGCCGTTGATTACGAAGAGAAGCTCTACGCCGTCGGCCGCATCCCCGGCTCCTTCCAGCGCCGTGAGGGCCGTCCCGCGGACAAGGCCATCCTTGCCTCCCGCGTCATCGACCGTCCCATCCGTCCCCTCTTCCCCAAGGATATGCGCAACGACGTTGTTATCAGCTGCACCGTTCTCTCCGTCGATCAGGACAATTCTCCTGAGATCGCCGCAATGATCGGTACCTCCATCGCCATCTCCATCTCCGACATTCCCTGGAACGGCCCCATCTCCGGCATGGCCGTGGGTCTGGTGGACGGCGAGCTCATTCTCAACCCCAACCGCGCCCAGGTTGAGGCAAGTGACCTTGCCCTGACCGTTGCCAGCTCCAAGCAGAAGGTCGTTCTGATCGAAGCCGGCGCAAACGAGGTCGACAACGACACCATGTTCCGCGCCATCATGATGGC
>JAFXIE010000027.1 GCA_017533425.1 Clostridia bacterium
AACTTGTTGCCCATGATCTCCTTGGTGTTGAAGTAGTAAACTCTCTGATCCTTGCCGGTGTCACCGCCGTAGGTGAAACGCTTGCCGATGGCCTTGAAGGTGTTCTTCAGGCTCTCGCCGAAGGAACCTGCAAAGATGGAGGGCTCGGTGGAGGCGTCATAGGTGTACTCGCCGGGCTCGGCGCAGACTTCCACGACCTTGCCCTGCTCGACGATGATCATGCACTGGCCGTCGGCCACAGCGATGCCGGAGCCGTTGGAAATGATGTTGTCGCTTGCCTTGGTGTTGGAGCTGCGGCCGCCGACGCGCTTCTCGCCCTTGACCACGAGGGTATCCATATCCAGCGCTTCGCAGTAGAAAAATTCCTTCCACTGATCGGCCAGAACGCCGCCCAGGGCGCCGATGCCTGCCTTAATAAGTCCCATAGTTGTGACACTCCTTATCTGTAGTTTCTTATCTAAATTATAGCATTGGGCAGTGCGCATGGCAAATTGTTTTTTAAAAACTTTCGTTGCGGGCGGCGGGCGAATGTGGTAAAATATAGAAAAATCTTTTGGATGAGGTGTTGCGGGATGGCGGAATTGCTGGAAATCGGGATGATTGTCAGCTTTGGAATTTCCTGGCCGATGAATGTGCTCAAATCCTGGAGGGCGCGAACGACGAAGGGAAAAAGCCTGTCCTTTCTCATTCTCATTCTTGCGGGCTATGTGGCCGGCATCGCATCCAAGCTGGTCAATGAGGCCTATATGGCAAGCTTTGGCGAAAAATGGTATGTGCTGGTCTTCTACTGCATCAATTTCGTCATGGTAGGCGTCGATCTTTTACTGTATTTCCGCAATCTGCGGCTGGACCGCAGGGCGGCAAAGGAGGCATAAGCAAAATATGAAGGTATGTGTGATTCAACCCCGCTATTCCACCGACTATGCGCGCTCGGAGGAACACTTTGCGGCCATGGCGCAGGAGCTTTCCCGGTGCGATGAAAGCATGGATATCATCGTCCTGCCGGAAAGCTGCGATATTCCCTGCCTTGCCCGCACCAAGGAGGAGAACGACCGCAGCGTCAAGGCCTTCAACGGCCGGGTTCTCGACCTTGCCGCCCAAACGGCAAAGCGCTGCGGCGCCATGGTCTTTGTCAATGCCCGATCCTTCACCGAGGGGGGAGCCCGCAACACCACCTATGCCTTTGACCGGGCAGGCAATATCGCCGGCAGGTATTACAAGGAGCATCTGGTGGCCTCGGAGGTTTCGGTCATGGAGCTGGAGCACGACTATCTCTATGCGGCCACCGAGCCCACCATTGTGGAGATGGAGGGGCTGCGCTTTGCCTTCCTGACCTGCTATGATTTCTATTTCTATGAGAATTTTGCCCGCATTGCCCGCTGCCGCCCCGATTTCATCATCGGCTGCTCCCATCAGCGCAGCGATACCCATGCGGCCTCGGAGATCATGAGCCGGTTCCTTGCCTACAACACCAATGCCTATGTGCTGCGCGCCTCGGTTTCCATGGATGAGGGCTCCGACATCGGCGGCGGCAGCATGATCGTCGCGCCGGACGGACAGGTGCTGGCCGCCATGGGCAGCCGCGTGGGGCTTGCCACGGCGGAAATTGACCCCACGGCGAAGTATTACAAGCCGGCGGGCTTCGGAAATCCCCCGGCGGCGCATTTTGAGTACATCGAAAAGGGGCGCCGTCCCTGGAAATACCGCCCGGCGGGGGCGGCCATCGTGGCAAACGATATGGAGATGCCCTATCCCCGCATCTGCGCCCACCGCGGCTTCAACACCGTGGCACCGGAAAACAGTATGCCGGCCTTCGGCGCGGCGGTGGCCATGGGCGCCGACGAGATCGAATTCGACCTCTGGTACACCAAGGACGGAGAGATCGTCTCCATCCACGACAAGAATCTGGAACGCGTTTCCGACGGCGAGGGTCTGGTGTATGAGCATACCTATGCGGAGTTGCTGCGCTACGACTTCGGCTTCAAGTTCGGCGAGAAGTTCCGCGGGCTGCGCATTCTGCGCTTTGAGGAGATCCTGCAGCAGTTTGCCTGCCAGGTGGTCATGAATATCCACATCAAGACCGAGACCAACGATTGCGAATACCCCAGAGAGTATCTGGACAAGATCGTGGCTCTCATCCGCAAGTACGACTGCGAGAAGCACGTCTACTTCATGTGCGGCAACGACAATTTCCACCGTCTGGCCCGGGAGGTCTGCCCGGATATCCGCCGCTGCTGCGGCGGCGGAAAGGCGGCATGGGAGATCGTTGACCGTGCCATCGAGCTGGGCTGCCAGAAGCTGCAGTTCTATAAGGATAAGTTTGATGATGCGATGCTGGCAAAAGCCAAGGCGCACGGAATCGTCTGCAATGCCTTCTTTGCCGATGATGAGGAAAAGGCACGGCATTATATCGATATCGGTATCGACACCATCCTGACCAACGATTACAATCTCATTGCCCAGGCGGCCAGGGATCAGGCCGGAGGAAAGAAATACAACGCGTAAAGCAAAAGGCACTTGCGGAAGGATCCGCAGGTGCCTTTTTCGTTTGGGGGTTGAAGGGAGGTTCTTGCGGACCTGTCGCAACGCCTCCAGCCCTCTCAGGGTTCGAATGCATAAAGAATTCAGGGATTCAGAACCCCGACTTTGCGCAAAATTTGGTGGCCTCCGCGGTTTTTCATCACGCAAAGTCTCACATTCCTTGCGGAATGTGCCAAGGGGGTTCGACCAAAAGTGCAAAAAGTAAGAGCCGATACCAAATGGTATCGGCTCTTACTTGGCGCGCTTGAAGGGATTCGAACCCCTGACCTACTGGTCCGTAGCCAGTCACTCTATCCAGCTGAGCTACAAGCGCATACGCTCTCCTGAACGCCAAAACATTATAGCACAACGAAAATGAAAAAGCAAGAGGTAATTGGCAAAAAAAATCAAAGAGAGCGGAAAAAATTCAGTTCTCGCAGATGACGCAGCACCAGCCCTTGGAGGTGCGAACTTCGCGGATGCGCAGACCGGCGGCGGTAAAGGCACTTTCCACGTCGGAAAGGCGGGTATCGATGATGCCGGAGGTTACCCATACGGCGCCGGGAGCCAGCAGGGCGGGAATATGGGGGCAGAGGGCGATGAGAACATCGGCCACGATGTTGGAGAGGACGATGTTGTACTTCCGGGAGAAGAGGGAACGGCGGACGGCGCCGTCCAGGGTGATATCGCCCACCAGGGTGGGAAGCTCCTCCGCCGTGATGTGGTTGAGGGCGGAGTTTTCGCCGACGATCTTCTCCGCTGCGGGGTCGATATCGCAGGCCCAGGCCTTTTGCGCGCCGAGAAGCAGGGCGGCAATGGCGAGAATGCCCGAGCCGCAGCCGAGATCCAGCACCGACTCGCCGCCCTTTACCGTCCGGCAGAGCTCGGAGAGGCAGAGCATGGTGGTGTCATGGGAGCCGGAGCCGAAGAGCATGCCGGGGTTGATGCGCAGCACCTTGCGGCCGGCAAATTCGGGGTAATCGGCAATATTTTCCCATTCCGGGCAAATGACGAGGCCGTCCTCCACGGGGATGGGCTTGAAATACTTCTTCCAGCTTTCCGCCCACTCGTCCTCATCCACTGTGCGCGTGGAGAATTCCAGGCTGCCGAGCTTCCCGGGGGCGAAGAGGGTGGAAAGGGACTGCATGGCCTCCTCCGCCTCGCGGATGCGGGAGGTGGCTTCGTCATTGTCGCGCACATAGAACTTGACGATGCTGCGGCCGCGGAAATAGGCCATAAGCTTTTCGTCCACAAAGTCCCAGCGCTTGCGGTTGTTTTCAAGAAATGCGAGAAAATCCGACTCATCCTCCACGGCGAGCTCGGTGATGCCGATGGCATCCAGCCGGTCGCAGACCGGCTCCACGCCGGCAGAGGTGGTGGAGATGGAAACTTCAATCCAAAGCATGGTTATTTACGCCCTTTCTGGCTTTTTGGCTTGAGACTGCCCTTGCGGGGGGCGCGGGTTTGCCCGCCGGGAGCATGGGGCGGGATGAGGCAGTTTTTGCCCGTGCCGATGAGATCCCTGCGGCCGCATTTGATCAGCGCCTCGCGGATGAGACCGTGGTTTGCGGGGTTACGGGTCTGCAAAAGCACCCGTTGCAGCACCTTCTCGTGGGGATCGCGGGTAACGGGAACGGGCTTGAGCGTGCGGGGATCCAGGCCGGTGTAGTACATGCAGGTGGACACCGTGCCGGGGGTGGGATAGAAATCCTGCACCTGCTCGGGATTGAGCCCCGATTTGTGCAGATATTCCGCCAGCGCCACAGCATCCTCCAGGGTGGAGCCGGGGTGGGAGCTCATCAGATAGGGAACCACATACTGCTTTTTGCCGATGCGGGCGGTTTCCCGGCGGAAGCGCTCCACAAATTTTTCGTAGACGGAGAATTCCGGCTTACCCATGAGACCGAGCACATTCTGCGAGCAATGCTCCGGGGCAACCCGCAGCTGGCCGCTGACATGATGCTCCACCAGCTCCCGCAGGAAGGTATCGTCCGGATCGAGCATGAGATAGTCAAAGCGGATGCCCGAGCGGATGAAGACCTTTTTGACGCCGGGCAGGGCGCGAAGCCTGCGCAGCAGGGCGAGATAATCGCTGTGGTCGGCCCGGAGGGCGGGGCAGGGCTTTGGCGCAAGACAGGATCGGTCGGAGCAGGCGCCTTCCGTCAGTGCTTTTTTGCAGGCCGGGGCGCGGAAATTGGCCGTCGGCCCGCCGACATCGTTGATATAGCCCTTGAAATCGGGCATTTTTGTGATGATCTCCGCCTCGCGCAGCACCGATTCGTGGCTGCGGGAGGTGACCACCCGCCCCTGGTGGAAGGCGATGGCGCAGAAGGAGCAGCCGCCAAAGCAGCCGCGGTTATGGGTGATGGAAAATTTGACCTCCTCGATGGCGGGAACGCCGCCGGCCTCTTCATAGACGGGGTGATAATCCCGCACATAGGGAAGCTCTGCCACAGCATCCAGCTCTTCGGTGGAGAGGGGGGCAGAGGGCGGATTCTGGATAAGAAACCGCTTACCGTGGCGCTGCACGAGGGCAACATCGGAGGCGTGATTCTGGGCGCGGAACTGCATACGGGTTGCCTGGGCATACTGCAGCTTGTCCGCGGCCACCTTCTCAAAGGGGGCGCATTCCCGGTAGGTGAAGGGTCCCTCCGGCACCGCGGCGGAGAGATAGCAGGTGCCGCGGATATCCCGCAGGGAGGAAACCGGCTCGCCGGCGGCAAGCCGGCGGCAGATCTCCGCAATGGGATGCTCGCCCATGCCATAGATGAGCAGATCGGCGCCGCAATCGGATAGCACCGAGGGCATCACCCGGTCGGCCCAGTAGTCATAATGGGCGAAGCGCCGCAGCGAGGCCTCCAGACCGCCGCAGATGATGGGCAGGTCGGGGAAGGCCTTGCGCGCCATGCGGCAATAGACGGTCAGCGCCCGGTCGGGACGAAAGCCGGCCTTGCCGCCGGGAGAATAATAGTCCCCGGAACGGGGCTTTTTGGCCACGGTATAGTGAGCCACCATGGAGTCCATATTGCCCGCGGACACAAAAACAGCCAAAGCCGGCTTTCCGAGGGCAAGGAAGCTCTCGCAGGAGCGCCAGTCCGGCTGAGCCAGAATGGCGATGCGGAAGCCCAGGCTCTCGACAAGCCGGCCTATGATTGCTGTTCCGAAACTGGGATGATCCACATAGGCATCTCCGGAAATATAGAGAATGTCATAGTGATCCCATCCCCGCGAGCGCATGTCCTCCTTGGATATGGGGAGGAAACGCGTATCGGTCATAGCGGATTACTCGCAGTCGCAGTCCCCGCAGGACTCGCAGTCGCCGGTGCAGGGCACATCAATGGCGATATCTGCGCCGCAGGCGGGGCAGGAGAGGGAGGGGCACTCGCAAAGCTCTTCATAATCCAGGAAGAGCTTCTCGTCGCACTCCGGGCAGGTGATCTCGTAGAGATCCTCGTCGCCGTCCTCGTCCTCGAAATCGACGTCCTCGTCCTCCAGCTCGGAGATGGCGTCGTAGAGATCGTCCAGCTCGTCGCCGAGCTCCATGACGGTCTCATCCACATCGTTGATGGCAGAAGCCATTTCGGAAACCAGGGAGAGCAGCTCGCGGATGAGGCGGCCTTCCTTGGAATCGGCCAGATCCATGCCCTCGCACAGACCCTGGAGATATGCGGCTTTTTCAGTCAGGTTCATAAAGAAGACTCCCGAAAAATTTATTTCTTGTTCATGCGCTCAAGGTAGTCGCCGGACTCAACGTCGACACGGATGACATCGCCGATGTCGATGAAGAGGGGAACGCGAACCTCGGCACCGGTCTCGACGGTGGCGGGCTTGGTCACGTTGGTGGCGGTGTCGCCCTTGAAGCCGGGCTCGGTGTCGGTGACGGTGAGCTCAACGCTCTTGGGAAGGTCAACACCGAAGACATTGCCCTTGTAGGAAAGGATCTTGACGACCTGCTCCTCCTTGATGAAGCGGAAGCCGGTGCCCAGGGTGTCGCGGTTGAGGGGCATGAGGTCATAGGTCTCAACATCCATGAAGTAGCAGAGGTCGCCATCGGCATAGGAGTAGGACATCTCCTTGCGCTCGATGTAAGCCTCGGGGAACTTGTCGGTGGGGTTGAAGGTGCGCTCAACCACGGAACCGGTGATGACATTGCGGATCTTGGTGCGCACGAAGGCGGCGCCCTTACCGGGCTTTACATGCTGGAACTCGATGATCTGGAACACCTGTCCCTCATCGTCAAAGGTCATACCGTTGCGAAAATCGCCGGCGCTAATCATAATGCAGTATCCTCCAAAATAGAATTCTGGATTTATTCTACACGATAATGCCGGAAAATTCAAGAGGAAAGGCATAACTTTACCCCAGAAACCTCCAATTTTTTGCAGCAGGACGGCAAGCGGACACCTGTGATAGGGTTAATGCCGACAAAAATGACGGGAAACCCCGTCGGAAAGGAAGGAAAACATGGCAGGCAGCGCAGCAAATATCGGCCTTCGCTCCGCCGACCGGCGGATGCGGGAGCTGACCATTCAGTCCCCCGGCGCGGGCGGACTGGTGCTGGAGGAGCTGGAGGAAAACCTGGCGCCGGAGCAGTGCGCAGAGCTCTGCAACGTCTGGTTTCGCGGGGATGTTTTGGCCCGCAGACCGGGGCAGGAGCGCATTACCTCCACCGAAGGCGGGAGGATCGGCAGCCTTTGGCACCGGCAGTACGGCGGAAAATGCATCTACACCGCGGAGGGAGCCCTCTGGGCAAGGGGAGAGAGCACGGAACGGCTCTGCTGGCTGGAGGGACCGGAGGAGGGATGCTTTTTCCTCTTTGGCGGCAAGCTCTATTTTCTCAACGGGAGGGACTACCTGGTCTATGACGGAAAGACCGCGGCGCCGGTGGAGCCCTATGTGCCGGAGATCTCGCGGGATCGCGCCCCCGATGGCTCTGCCGCCACTCCGGCAGAGCCCATGAACCTGCTCGGGGATCTTTTTGCGGAAAGCTTTTGCCCCGACGGCACGGCAACGGCCTTTTCCCTTTCCCGGGGCGGGCTGGCCGGTGTGGTTTCGGTGACGGCGGCGGGAACGGCGCTTTCCGAGGGGACGGATTATGAGGTGGATTGCGACCTCGGTCAGGTCATCCTCCGCAGCGCCCCCGCGGCGGGCGAGAACACCCTCTGCGTGGTGGCCCGGCGGCAAACCGGGGTTCTGCCGGCCTGCCGACGGGCGGCGGTTTTCGGCGGAGAGGGAAAAATGCGCGTCATCTTCGGGGCAAACGGCGCGGCGGAATACTTCTGGAGCGAGGCCTTTGATCCCGCCTATATTCCTGAGAACAACCGGGCGGTGCTGGGCGACGGCTCGGAGGATATCACCGCCTTCGGCGAGCAGTACAACCGGCTGATCGTCTTTACCGCCGGGGAGGTCTGGTGCATGGAGGCGGATACAAAGGGCTTCACTGTGACGCCCATCAACCGCACCGTGGGGTGCGATGCGCCGGAAACGGTGTGCCTTGTGGGCAACCGGCTGGTGTGGCTCAACACGGGGCGCGGGGTTTGCACCCTCCTGTCCACCAGCCTTTCCGCGGAGAAAAATGTGCAGCCCATCAGCCGCAATATCGACGGAAACGACCGGCGGCCGGGTCTGCTTTCGGAGCCCGGTCTCGGCCGGGCGGCGGCCTGCGAATGGAAGGGCTATTATATTCTCTCGGTGGGGGATCGCTGCTATCTCTGGGATGCCCGGCGCACACCGTATATCCATTCCAGCGATACCCGCCGGGCGCAGGGAGCGCTGGCCTGGTACCGCTGGACGGATATCAGAGCCTCCCGCTTCTGCCATGTGGGAGATGAGCTGTGGTATGCGGCGGAGGAGAGCCTTTGCCGCTTCTATGCGCGGTACATCGACTTCGGAAAGCGCTTCCGCTCCAGCATTCGGGTTCCTCTGCGGGATTTCGGCTTCCCTGACCGGCTGAAGAATGTGCTCTACGCCTATGTTACGGTGCGCGGCGACGTCAACAACTGTCTGACGGCGGCCTGCGTCACCGAGCGGGAGGCGGCGGGAACACCCATTCCGCGGGATATCCGGGCGGTGAGCTTTGATCTGGCGCATTGGGATCTTGCGGATTTTACCCTGGAGGCGGTCAATTTCCGCAAGACCGTGCGGCTGCGGCCCCACCGGCGGCGGGTGATGCTCTTTGGCATGGAGATTTCCTGCGAGCTGCCCGACCGGGAGATGAATGTGTGCTCTGTGACCTACCGTTACCGTACGGTGGGGCAGATGAAATAAAAGGAGGTAGAAAAAATGACTTTGGGAGAGGCCAAGGTGCGCACCATGAAGTTGGTGGGCGAGTATTCCTACATGGGAAAGTGCCTGGACGGGTCAGAAAGCGACACCGCCGACTGGCGGCTGCGGCTGCCGGAGCTTCTGTGCGATGCCCAGCGCATGGCGGCGGAGGTTTGCCCCATCTGGAAACGGCGGGAGATCGCCCATTTCCCGCCCCGCAACCGCGCAAGGACGGCCGGCGGCGTTATGATCCATGCCGAGAAGGATATCATCGTCGAGGCGGCGGAGGCCAGAGCCTTCAGCTTCCGGGCGATGGGAAGCTTCACGGCCTATCTTGAGGCGGCGGGCGAGCTGCGCTGGCAGGTGCTGCGTACCATATCCGGGGATACCGGCGGCGATTTTCGCCATTTTTGCGGGCGGATTGAGGGCAATCCCCGCCATTTGCGGCTGCGCTTTGCGGGCAGCTACCGCTATCTTGTGCGGGATGCCGCCCTGTATGCGGAAAACTTCCCCTCCGATGCCGACATTCCGAAGGATTCCAAGGCGGTTTGGTATCCTGCGCCGAAGGACTATTACCGCTTTGGCCGGGTGCTGCGGGACGGTCAGCCCTGCGAGGGCTACCGCTGGTATCTGGACGGAAATCTTTCCATCCCCAATGAGGAAACGGGCGTCTATGTGCTGGAATACGGCGCCTACCCCGCTGCCATCGGCGAGAATACCCCCGACGATACCGAGCTGGAGGTGGAGGACTGCGCCCAGCGGCTGCTGCCCTACTATGCGGCGGCAATGCTCCTGGGCGAGGAGGATCCGGAGGCGGCCGACCGCCTGCGGGATGTCTGGAGCGCGGGCATCGGAGAGCTTCGCACGGGACGCGCAGCCCGGCAGGAGCACATTCGCCGGACGGAAACTTCCCGCCGGCGCGGGATCCGCAGCATCATGAAGGGATAAGGTGAGAACTATGCGGGAAATGACAAAGCCGGATATGAACACGGCAGCCGGCCGGGAACGGGCGGCAGAGGAGCTCTTTGCCTATGCCAAGGAGGCGCGGGCGGAGCGGGAGAGAAAATGGGATACCTTTGAGGACTATTATCGCTGCCGGAACGGAAGGGCGGGCCTGTGCGTCACCGATGCCTACATCCATGTGGAATCGCAGATCGAGCCGGGCATTCCGGATTTTTCCTTTATTCTCCGGGAGGGGGATACGGAGGGCGAAATTGCCCGCCGCCGGGAGCTTGCGGTCAAAAATGTGGTGGATGCCAACCGCCTGGAGGGCAAAAACACCGCCAACGAGCGCCGGCTGCTGAAATACGGCGATGCCTTCTGGAAGGTTCGCTGGGATCAGAGTGCGGCCTTCCCCGGCGCCGCCGACGGCGGAGATATCCGGGTGGAGGATGTGGATCCGAGGGAGATTTATCCCGATCCCACGGCGGGAGAGGTGCAGGAGGGAGAATTTCTCTTTCATGCCTATGCCATGAACTGCCGGAAGGCGCTGCGTGCCTTCGGGGCGGATATCCGGAGGCTGGGGCTGGATCCGGAGAAGCTTCTCTCGGAGGAGGGAACCTCCGATATCTTCCGCCTGCAGGCCGCCGAGAGCGGTGAGGGCTGCGTTGCCGTCATGGAGTTTTACTGGCGAACCCCGGAGGATCGGGTGGCACTTTCCGTGCTGCTGTGCGGCCGGGAGATCCGCCACATCCCCGATTTTTGGCTGCGCACCGGAGGGCAGAACCGCAGCTTCCCCTTTGTGCAGTACTGGCGCATCCGCGATGAGCGGAACTTCTGGAATATATCGGAGCTGGAATACATCCTTCCCCTCATCGATGCCGCCGACAGGGAGCTGCAGGTGGCGGCGCAGAACCGCGCCTTTATGGCAAACGATATGCTCATCGTGGAGGAGGATGCCCTGGCCGACGGCGTGGAGGTCACCAACGAGCCGGGAGCCATTCTCACCATGCGGCCCGGCCGCTTTGACCGCATCCGCCGACTCAGCGGGCTCAGCTCTGCGGCGGAGGGAACGGCCATGGCGGAGCATTACACCGGCATGATCGAGCGCACCGTCGGCAACTTCGACAGCACCCTGGGCGAGGAGCCGGAACGGGTGGTTACCGCCACGGGCATCAAGCTGCTCAATGCCCGCGCCGATGCTCGGCGGGAGATCAAGCGCGCCGACCGGCTGCGGGGCTTTGCCCGGCTCTATGAGCTCATCGACTGGTTCTGCCTGGAATTCTACGACGACGGACGTCCCATCCGCATTGCGGCGGCGGGCGCCGTGGGCCGCAGGGCAAGGCTGCAGGGGGAGCTGTGCTACACCTACAGCGGCGGCGAGGTAAGCCCTGCCTGGTTTCCCCGGGTGGATTGCCTGATGGAGGCGGAAAGAGAGGCTGCGCATGTGGACGGAAATCTATGAGCAGTATACCCTGAAGGAAACCCCGGAGGTCTGGCGGGAGTTGGAGAGGCAGCGGGTCGGACAGACGGTGTATGCCGATGGCGATTGGGCGGAGGGCTATTCCGATTACCGCTTTGACAGCGCGACAGGTCTCTTTTACCCCGCCGGAGAGCCGGTGCGGCAGTATGTGCAGAGCAATCCGGAGCAGGAGATCGATCTGACCATCTACACCGAGTTTGGCGCGCAGCTGCGCATTCTCAATGCCACGGCCGTCTACAATGCCATCTTTTATTACTATACCGTCACCGCGGAAAAGGTATCGGGTGGCAGGAGCCCGGGGGAGTTTGTGCGCCGCTTTACCGAGGCGGCGGAGGCATATCCGGACGATGGCGATAAGGAGGGCTACTGGTACCGGCGCGTGGGCGCCTGTGCCCATCCGTTTATGCTTTTTGCAAAGCTTTCGGGAAGGCTGCGGCCGGTGCGATCGGCGGCGGTGCGCATTCCCGACGGTCTGCGGGAGTGCCTTTGGGCGCCGGGGCAGGCACTGAAAAATAGAAAGGAAGGAATTGAAAATGGCCTTTACAAAACCTGTGTTTCTGCCGGAGGACGGCTGGATGAACGCGGAAAGATTTCCGACCCGCCCCTACAGCGAGGCGGACACCCGCGAAATGCTCAATGCGCTGCACGGGCAGCTGCGAAAATATATTGAAGAGACCCTTATCCCGGAGCTGGAGACGGAGGGTGCTGCCTCCATCGGCTGTCCGGCACTGCCCGGCGAGGCGGAAACCGCGGGAAAGAGCGTCTGGGAGCTGCTCGGCATCCTTGCCGGGCGCATTTCCCAGGTTGCCGGCGGTATTGTCCCCGACGGGACGGTGACCGACGCCAAGCTTTCCGGCGGTGCCGATGCCCTCAAATTTCGCGCAAATTCCCACATGGCCGACGCCCGGCTGCACACCGCCGTGCTGGTGACGGAGGGCAGCGAAACTGCCTTTTCGGCAAGCTCCGGGCTGAATATTTCCGAGCTTGTGCGGGGACAGCAGGTGCTGCTGCTGCCCCATACCGACTGCGGCGACGCCCCCACCCTTTCGGTGGACGGGCTGGCGCCGAGGGTGCTGTGCGACGCCGCGGGCGAGCCCCTTTCCGCAGATATGCTGCGGGCGGATCAGCCCTGTCGCTTTGTCTTTGACGGGTCGGTTTTCCGGGGGGAGCTTGCCCTGACCAAGGCGGAGGCAAAGGACAGCCGCCTGACGGGCGATGCCCGCGTGGCGGGAAGCCTCAAAATCTCCGGCGGCGGGGCGGAAGACCTCAATGTCAAGAATATCTGTGTTATTTCCAGCACCGATGCCATCCCTGAGCTTGCGGAGGGGGATGTGGTGCTTGTGGTGGACTGAAAAAGGAGGAAAAAATGCATACCCTGTGCAAAAAACTGACCAGCCGGAAATTCTGGGCGGCGGTAGTCTCCTTTGTGACGGCGGTGATGGCCTATTTCGGCGCAGAGGGAGAGACGGAAGCGGTCTCCTGCGTGCTGTGGGCAGCGGCGTCGCTGGTGGCCTATATCATCGGCGAGGGGCTTGTGGATGCCCGGTCGGGAGGTGCAAAAGATGCTGAAAACCAGGAGCCTTGACTGTTTGATGCCCTATGTGCGCCATCTTGCCCTGCGGCTGCGGGAGGAATGCGCAAAGGTGGGCATTCCCCTGGGCTTTGCCAACACCCTGCGGGACAAGGAATACCAGGAGTGGTGCAAGAAAAACGGAAAAAGCGCCACGGCGGAGCTTGGCCCCCATGCCTTCGGGCTGGCCTTTGATGTGTTTATCAACCGGAAGGGCAGCGAATACGACATGGAGCTGCTGCGCCGGGTGGGCGCCATCGGCAAGGAGCTGGGGCTTTCCTGGGCCGGGGACTGGAAGAGCTTCCGGGAGTATGTGCATTTTGAGTACACCGGCGGGCTGACGGCCGCCGACCTGCGGGCGGGAAAGCGCGCGGAGCTTCCCGCCGTGCCGGAGGAGCTGCCGGCGGCCGTGCCCATGTGCATTCGCCATCCCGGCGGAGAGCTTACGGGATATGCCGTCGACGGCGTGACCTATGTGCCGCTGCGCAGCCTGTGTGAGGCGCTGGGCTTTTCGGTGCTGTGGGACGCGGCGCGTCCCAATGAGGCGGAGGTGAAGCCGGCGTGCACGCCCTGATTTACGGCTGCATTCCCTCCCTGCTGACGGGGATTCTGCTCTATCTTGTGCAGCGGGTGCTGCGCCGCATGGAAAAGCGGGGGGAGCATCGGGCCGATTGGGAGCGGGAACGCACCCTGCTCATGCTCAAAAACCTCAACGCCATCGGCGGCATCACGGAAAAGATCGCCGTCTGCGTCAAAAATGAGCGCGTCAACGGCGATCTCGAGGAGCGGATGCGGGAATACAAGCGGGAGAAAAGCCGCCTGGAGGATTTCCTGCGGGAGCAGGCCATGCGATAAAAAAAGGACAGAGAATTTTCACATTCTCTGTCCTTTTTTGTATGCAGATGGGCTTTATTTTTATTCTTCGGCGGGGGGTGCCGGGGTCTCCCGGGGTTCGTTTTCCCACAGGCGCAGATAGCCCCAGCGGTTGAAATTGACAACCAGCAGGGCGGTGACCGGAACGATGAACATACCGATGACCCCAAAGAGGCAGTAGCCGATGTAGATGGACATGAGGGTCACCAGGGGATGCAGACCGATCTGGTGGCCGACGATGCGGCTCTCCAGGAGGTTGCGCACGAAAATGCACAACAGATACAGCACGGCGCAGCCGATGGCATAGCGGTAATTGCCCATGAAGAGGGCGATGAGCGCCCAGGGGATGAGCACCGTACCGCTGCCCAGCACCGGAAGAATATCCAGTATGGCGATGATGAGGGCGATGAGAGGGGCGTAGGTGTTTCCGATGATGAGAAAGCCCACCGTCAGAACGGCGAAATTGACGCTGCCGAGGATGGCCTGCGCCTTCAGCCAGCCGAAGAGGCCGGAGAAGAGCAGCTTCTTGGTCTGCTGCATGCGGTCATAGAGCTTTTCCCGCAGAAGGGCGCGGATAAAGCGGCTGACGGCGGCATCCTCCGATACAAAGAAGAAGGTGGAGAGGATGATGGCAACGAGCATCAGAAGAATCTGCGGCACAGAGCCTGCGGTGCGCAGAACGCCGGGCAGCAGCCCGGAGGAAAGCCCCGTGGTGGCAAGCTTCTGCAGGGTGGAGACCAGGCTCTCGCCGATTTCCACCCCCTGCAGGATCTCGAAGGATTCCAGCTTTTCCACAAGGTCGGCAAAGCGGTATTCAAAGACGGTGACAAAGTTCATCAGCCCCTGTGCCAGGCTGACCACACCGGAAATGATGCCGCGGACGGCAAAATACAGCCCCGTGCCAAGCCCGCCGCAGAGCACAAGGGTCAGCACCGCGGCGGAAAGCCGCGCAGGGATATGCAGCCGTTCCTTCAGAAGGGAGACCGGCCGGAGCAGTAGGCGCGAGAGCACAAAGCCGATGATAAAGGGCAGGAAAAGCCAGAGCACATGCCGAACCACCAGCCAGAGCACCGCGGCGGCAAGGGCAGCATAAAAAAGGATGAGGATGAAGCGCAAATGCTTGTTTTTCGGCAAGGAACGGCACCACCTTTCGCAGAATAGGGAAATCTTTATCTATATTATACAGGGAAAACGGAGAAAAGGAAAGGGATTTTTACATCCTCCGGCATTGACAAAGAGGGGAAAAAATGATAAGATATTGTGCATCTGAGAAAAACAGATGTCCGCCCTATGCGGTATACTCCCGAAAGGAGGGATGGCAGACATGAATAAGCCTCAATATTATATCATGAATGCCGACGCATTACCACTGGTTTTGCACAAAGTTATCGAAGCCAAGCAGGGGCTGACCTGCGGCCGCTATAAAAGCGTCAACGAAGCCACCGAGGCGGTGGGGGTCAGCCGCAGCGCCTTTTACAAATACCGCGACGCCCTGCGTCCCTTCTACGACACGCAGGCCGACCGGATTGTGACCTTTCTTCTGCTGCTTGAGGATGTTGCCGGGGTGCTGTCCCAGACCCTCAACACCTTTGCCGATGCCGGCGCAAATATCGTGACCATCAACCAGAGCGTGCCGGTGGACGGCCGCGCCAGCGTCACCATATCCGCCCGGACGGGCAAGCTGCAGATGCCGATGGAGGAGCTTCTCCGCATCGGCAGGGAGATTCCCGGCATTGTCAAGCTGGAAATCCTAGCAGGCGAATAAACCAGTGATCCATACAGCATAGAATTTATCAGATACGGAGAATATGACCATGGTAAATATTGCGATTCTCGGCTACGGCGTTGTGGGAAGCGGCGTTGCGGAAGTCATCGACAAAAACGAATCGAGCATTGAAAACGGCATTAAAAACGAAATCGCCGTCAAATATATCCTGGATGTGCGGGATTTCCCCGGCGACCCCTTTGAGGATCGCATCATCCACGATTTTTCCATCATCGAGAAGGATCCCGAGGTGCAGGTGGTGGTGGAGACCATCGGTGGCGTGGGCGTTGCCTATGATTTCACCCGCCGTGCCCTGCTTGCGGGCAAAAATGTCGTCACCTCCAACAAGGAGCTGGTGGCGACCCACGGCCATGAGCTCATTGAGATTGCCCGCGAGCGCAATCTGAACTATCTCTTTGAGGCTTCTGTCGGCGGCGGCATTCCCATCATCCGCCCCCTGACCCAGTGCCTCGGCGCCAATGTCATCACCGCCGTCTACGGCATTCTCAACGGCACCACCAACTACATCCTCACCCGCATGGCGCGGGAGGGTGTTTCCTTCGATGTGACCCTCAAGGAGGCTCAGCGCCTGGGCTATGCCGAGCAGGATCCCTCGGCGGATATCGAGGGCAAGGATGCCTGCCGCAAGATCGCCATTCTTTCCGACCTTGCCTTCGGCAGCCACATTTCCCCCGAGCTTGTTCGCACCGAGGGCATCACCGAGGTGACGGAGGAAGATATCCTCTGCGCCAAGGCTCTCTCCCGCCGCGTCAAGCTGCTGGGCGTTGCCCGCAAGACCGAAGGCGGACGCATCTTTGTCTATGTTGCCCCTCACATGATCGCCGAGGAGCTGCCCATCGCCGGCGTGGATGATGTTTTCAATGCCATCGTCATCGAGGGCAATGCCATCGACGAGGTCATGTTCTACGGCCGCGGTGCCGGCAAGCTGCCCACCGCCAGCGCCGTGGTGGCCGATGTGATGGATGTTGCCAAGCACTTCAAGGCTCGCAAGTACATCGAATGGAGCGAGGAAAAGCCCGGCTTTGTCCGCCCCGCCGGCGAGCTGGAAAACAGCTTCTGTCTGCGCATCTCCGGCGCCTGCGCCGATGCGGCGGAAAAGGCGGCGGCTCTGCTCGGCGCGCTGACGCCGGTGGTCTGCGAGGGTCTCAAGCCCGGCACGCTGGCCTTTGTGACGGAAAAAATTGCCGACGCAAAGCTGGAGGCGGCGCTGCCTGCCCTGCGAGAGCTTGGTGAGAGCGTTCACGCCCTGCGCCTCTTCAAATAATTACAAAGTTATCTTCCCAAAGGAGTCACAGATTCATGCAGAACAGACGCATCGTTGCAAAATTCGGCGGCACCTCTCTGGCCAATGCCACCCAGTTTGTCAAGGTCAGAGATATCATCCTTGCCGATTCCGCAAGAAAATATGTGGTGGTTTCCGCCCCTGGCAAGCGCTTTTCCGGGGATATTAAGGTCACCGATATGCTCATCGCCCTCAGTCAGAGCGGAAGCGAGGCGGAATTTGACCGCCAGCTTGCGGATATCCGCGCAAGATATGAGGAAATTGCCGCGGAGCTTTCTCTGAAAACGCCCCTCTGCCAGGTGTTTGATACCATCCGTTCGGATGTCAAGCGCGGCGCGGGCTACGATTACATCGTCAGCCGCGGCGAATATATCAACGGCCTTCTTATGGCAGAGTATCTCGGCTATGAATTTGCCGATGCGGCAGAGCTGATCTACTTTGGCAACAACGGAAAGCTGGATTGCGACAAGACCTATGCCGCCGTGGCCGCAAAGGTTGCCGACGGAAAGAACTATGTCTTCCCCGGCTTCTACGGCGTGCTGCCCAACGGCCGCATCAAGGCCTTCTCCCGCGGCGGCTCGGATATCACCGGCTCCATCATCGCCCGCGGCGCCTCCGTCGATCTCTATGAGAACTGGACGGATGTGCCCGGCGTGCTCATGGTCGATCCCCGCATGATCCCCGAGGCCAAGGTCATCCGCCAGCTGACCTACCGCGAGCTGCGCGAGCTTTCCTACATGGGCGCAAACGTGCTGCATGACGAGGCCGTTTTCCCCGTTAAGGAGCCCGGAATTCCCATCAATGTCCGCAACACCAACGATATCACCGCCCCCGGCACCATGATCATGCCCGCGGCGGAGGAGGATTCCCCCTATACCATCACCGGCATCGCCGGCAAGAAGGGCTTCTGCGCCTATTTCGTTGAGAAGAATCTCATGAACAACGATGTGGGCTATGTCCGCCGGGTGCTCTCCTATTTTGAGGATAACGGCATCTCCATTGAGCATATCCCCACCGGTATTGACAATATGTCCGTGGTGGTGGAGGATGCAAAGCTCAACGGCCTCTCCCATGCGGATGTCAGCCGCGGTCTTACCCAGGCGGTGGATGTGGATTCCATCGAGGTGGTGGATCACATTGCCCTGATTGCCATCGTTGGCCGCAACATGGCCAAGCGCTACGGTACCGCCGCCACCATCATGACGGAGCTGGGCCGTGCCGGCGTCAACATCATCATGCTGGACCAGGGCGTCAACGAGATGAGCATCATCGTCGGCGTCGCCGAGGAGCATTACGAGAAGGCCATCCGCGTCATCTACGACGTCTTTGTGGGATAAATTCAAAAAAAATAAAAATTCCCGTCTTCCATTTGGGAGGACGGGAATTTTTTTGCCTGCTTTACAGCTGTACCGGCGTGCCGCCGGGAATGTCGCAGAGGCCGTTGAGAATGAGGCGTGGGCGATAAGGGTAGAGGCGGAAATTGTCCTCGTTTGTGACGCCGGTGAGAACGAGGACGGTATCCAGGCCGGATTCGATGCCGGCGATGATGTCGGTATCCATGCGGTCGCCGATCATGACGGCCTCATCGGAGTGAACGCCGAGCTTGCGAAGACCGGTGCGCATCATGAGGGGGTTGGGCTTGCCGATGTAATAGGCGGAAACGCCGGTGGTCTTCTCAATGGGGGAGATGAGGGCGCGGCAGGCGGGGACGATGCCCTCCTCCAGGGGGGCGGTGAGGTCGGTGTTGGTGCCGATCAGGCGCGCGCCGCGGAAAACGTGATGCACGGCGCGGCAGATGGCGTCGTAATTGTAGTTGACCGTCTCGCCTACCACCACATAATCGGGATCGACATCATTTAAGGTGATGCCGGCATCGTAGAGGGCGTTGTAGAGGCCCGGTTCGCCGATGACATAGGCGCTGCAGCCGGGGGACTGGGTGGAGAGGAAGCGGGCGGTGGCTAGGGCGGAGGTGTAGAAATGGCTTTCGTCCACATCCAGCCCCATGCGGGCCAGCTTCTGCTGCAGCTCCCGGGGGGAACGGCCGGAGCCGTTGGTCAGAAAGAGAAATTTCTTATCCTCCCGGTAGAGAAAATCCACAAATTCCTTGACGCCGGGCAAGAGGCGGTTGCCGTGGTAGATGACACCGTCCATATCACAGATAAAACCTTTTTTGGATAAAAGCTGTTCCATAATATCTCCTTTTGCAATCAGCCTGTGATGCTGCGCGCCTCCACATAGAAGCGCTTGTCGGCAGCTTCACCCATGGAGAAGGTCTTGCGGGGCAGAGCACCGCCGCGCACCACGGCGGGGAAGAGCTCCTCCTTTGCCATGGCCGGCAGCAGGAAGCCGACGGAGTTTTCCTCCCGGGAGAGGGAGAGAACGACGTCGTCGCCGTGGATGTAATCGATCTCGGCGGCAGAGCCGGAAAGGTAGGCATCCAGGAATTTCTGCAGCGTGCCGACGCAGAGGGGCTCCGTGGGATTCTCCACGGTGTAGGGGATGCGCTCGCCGCCGATGACCGCCTCTAAATTGTGGCCTCCGGAGGTGCCGCGGCGGGCGCCGCAGGCGGCCTCAAAGGCGGCAAGCAGCGCCGCGGGATCGGTATTTGTGACAATGCGGTGGATGGGCTCAAACTCCAAGGAGGTATCATGCAGGTTGACCAGCTCGCAGAGGGCATAGCGGGCGGGATGGCTGAGGGCGGCCTCGCCGAGCTCCGCCTTGAGGTTCTCGTAGTGCGCCTTGGCGGTGGCCAGGGAGTGGTTTCCGTCGCCCACGGCGATGTGCAGCACGGCCTCCCCCTCAATCTGATAGCGGGCGGCAAAGGCAGCGGGATCGCCGAAGGCATCGATGGCGGCGATCAGATCCGCAGCTTCCTCCCCCCGGATGCGGCGGCCGCGGATAGAGCCGGAGGACTGCATCAGGGGGAAATCGTAGAGAACCTCGCCGGCCAGGGCTTCGGCGGCGGAAAGAACGGTATCCTCCGCATCGTCGATGAGCAGCATCACATGGGGCAGCTCCAGACTTGCCCGGCTGCGGATGCGCAGACGGGGCGGGATGCGGGAGAGCACGGTGCCCTCCGTGGCGCGGACGGCGGGCTTGACGCCCTCACCGTAGTTATAGGCCTCGAGATCGAGCATGCCCACAAGACCGCGGCGCAGGGCACCGCTGCGCAGCCGGCGCTCAACAAAGACAAAGGAATTCTCCACCGTCTCAAAGAGCGCACCGGTGCGATAGTCCTCCATGCAGGAAAGCACCGCCGCCTCCCGGGCGGAAACATCCTCGGCGTTGAGATAAAGCTCGGGCAGCACCACCCGCAGCGCAGAGGGGGCAGCGCCCACAAAGGCATCCGCATCTGCCCAGTAGGCGGGCTCTGAAGTATACTGATCGCAGGCAACGCAGGCCCAGCGGGTCATATCCGCATTCCGGGGCAGCAGGATATCGGCAGGAAGAAAGGGTGAATTGGACATATGTAAATTACCTCCGTAAATTGTTCCTTATTATACAATATCATATTTTTGCTCTGCGGTACAGTAAAACTTACTGTCAAAATAAACAAATCTTCCGAAGGGGAAGAATTTCTCTTGATTTTACAGCAGGATGTGATAAAATATACGGTAGAAATCTTTTTATATGGGAGATGTACTATCATGGCTTTGATTTCCAGCAAAGAAATGTTCAAGCACGCCTATGCCAACGGCTACTCCATCGGCGCCTTCAACGTCAACAACATGGAGATTGTCCAGGGCATCACCGAGGCTGCCAAGGAGCTCGACTCCGCCCTCATCCTGCAGGTTTCCGCCGGCGCCCGCAAGTACGCCAAGCATGTCTACCTCATGAAGCTCATCGAGGCTGCCATTGAGGACACCGACCTGCCCATCTGCGTCCACCTCGACCACGGTGAGGACTTCGAGATCTGCAAGTCCTGCATCGACGGCGGCTTCACCTCCGTCATGATCGACGGTTCCAAGCATTCCTTTGAGGACAACATCGCTCTGACCCGCAAGGTCGTTGAGTATGCCCATTCCAAGGGCGTTGTCGTCGAGGGTGAGCTCGGCCGCCTGGCCGGCATCGAGGACGATGTCAACGTTTCCGAGGAGGATTCCTCCTACACCCGTCCCGACGAGGTTGAAGAGTTCGTCACCAAGACCGGTGTTGACTCCCTCGCCATCGCCATCGGCACCAGCCACGGCGCTTACAAGTTCAAACCCGGCACGGATCCGAAGCTTCGCCTGGACATCCTGGCGGAAGTTTC
>JAFXIE010000028.1 GCA_017533425.1 Clostridia bacterium
ATCGCCGAGAACTACAAGCTGCCCTACTACACCCTCTCCCCCACCTATTCCGTCTGCCGCGAGCACGGCTATCTCGCCGGCGAGCACTTCACCTGCCCGCGCTGCGGCGAAAAGGCCGAGGTTTACAGCCGCATCACCGGCTACTACCGTCCCGTCCAGAACTGGAACGACGGCAAGGCGCAGGAATACGTGGACCGCAAGGTTTACGATGTTGCAAGCTCTCACCTGACCCACAAGGGTCCCGTGCTTGTGGATGCCGGCTGCTGCACCCCCGTGGTGGAGCTGCCCGCAGAGGATGCAAGCGCCCGCATCATCCTCTTTGCCACCAAGACCTGCCCCAACTGCAAGGTCGCTGCCGCCATGCTCGACAAGGCCGGCATCGCCTATGAAAAGCTCATCGTGGATGAAAACCGCGAGCTCGCCGAGAGCCTCGGCCTCCGCCAGGCTCCCACCCTGGTCATCCAGCAGGGCGACAACGTCACAAAGCTTGCCGGCGTCGCCGCCATCCGCGAGTATCTCAACGGCAAAAACTAAACAGGTCCGGACCCCGGAGCTCATTCTCCGGGGTCTCCTTTTAAAGGAAGAAACTGCTATGCATGATATCATCGTCATCGGCTCCGGCCCCGCCGGACTGACCGCCGCCCTCTATGCCCGCCGGGCAAACAAGAGCGTTCTCATCATGGAAAAGGACGGCTTTGGCGGCCAGATCACCCATTCTCCCAAGATTGAAAACTTCCCCGGCTTTGCCACCGTCAGCGGCACCGAGCTTGCCGACGCCATGGTGGAGCAGGCCCTCGGCCAGGGTGCCGAGGTGGAGCTTTGTGAGGCCAAAGGCCTCCGCAAGAGCGAGGAAGGCTTTACAGTTCTCACCGATGCGGGCGAATTTTCCGCCCGGGCGGTCATTCTCGCCACCGGCGTCAAGCACCGCACCCTGGGACTGCCCCGGGAGGAGGAGCTGGAGGGCAACGGCCTTTCCTACTGCGCCGTGTGCGACGGCGCCTTCTTTGCAGGACGCGAGGTCTGCGTCATCGGCGGCGGAAATTCCGCCCTGCAGGAGGCCGTTCTTCTCTCGGAGACGGCCAGCCACGTCACCGTCATTCAGAACCTTGACCGGCTGACCGGCGAGGAAAAGCTTGCGGAGATCCTCCGTGGGCGGGAGAACGTTTCCTTTGTTTTCAACTCCGTCGTATCGGAGCTTCTCGGCGACGGAGAGCTTCGCGGCCTGCAGCTGAAGAACACCGAAACCGGCGCTCTTACAGAGCTTTCCTGCGACGGAGTCTTTGTCTGCATTGGTCTTGTGCCCAACAATGCCGCCTTTGCCGACCTGGCCGCCTGCAACGACTGGGGCTATTTTGACGCCGGCGAGGCCTGCACCACAACAACCCCCGGCATCTATGTTGCCGGCGATTGCCGCGCAAAATCCATCCGGCAGATCACCACCGCCACCGCCGACGGCGCCGTGGCCGCCCTGGCAGCCTGCCGCTTCATCGATTACGGCAACTGAATCTGTGAAACTGCACAAAGCAACCCCTCTGCTTTTGGAATGCCCGCACTCATTTGGATGTGCGGGCATTCTTTTTGCCCCAAAGGAGCATTCCTCCCATTCCGGCGGCCGAAAGGAGATGGAGCATCCCCCGAACCGGCACACCGATGAGGATTCCCCGCGCCGGAAGAAGCAGCAGCGCCGCAAGGCCGGAGATCCACGCCGTGCACATCTGCCAGAAAAGCAGCCCGCGCCGACCGTCCTCCGGCAAAGCCACAAGCTCAGCGGCAAAAATTGCCTCCCCCAGCGCAAAAAGAAGCAGGGGAAGCCGCCAGGTCCCCGAAAATAGCAGCTGCCACAGACCTGCCGCCGCCATCGGCAAAATCCCCATCCCGCGTCCGCCCGTTTTGCGGGTCACAAGTCCGATCAGCACCGCCCGCACACCGTCGCAGAGGATAAGAAGCTGCGGCCAGATCACCGCAAGGCAGCCCCAAAGCCCCTCAGCCGCCGCGAGGATCGCCGCACTCCTGCGCAAATTTCCCAGCATGCCGCCATTTCCTTTCTCTTCTTTTCTTTCGGGATATTTTAACCGGATTTCGGGGAGAATAGTCCCGGAATTTTTATATCACATGAGAAAGGTGCATCCGCACATGAAAGAGTCTACCCTCAAGAGAGTTTCCCTGTTTCTCCTGCTGCTTTCCCTTGCCGCCATCATTTTTGCCGCCGTCACCCTGACAGAGGCACACCAAAGCAAGACCGAGCTTCTGGAGGGACATCGCCGCACGGCGGCATCCCTCTCCTCCGATCTCTCCCAGATGGACGCTGCTTTGAAGAAGCTCGCCGTCTGCACCTCCTCGGAGGGGCAGAGCGTGCTGGCCGCCGATGTGTGGCGCCATGCCGCCGCCGCTGAGCAAAGCCTCGAGTCCCTTCCCCTCCGGGGCGAAGAATTTGCAAACCTGGAAAAATATATCAACCGCACCGGCGATTTCGCCTATTCCCTCATTCGCCGCGCCGCGGGGGAAAATATGCTCTTAGAGGACGAGCGCAAGGCGCTCCTGCAGCTCTCCGGCATTGCCGGAAAGGTCTGCGCGGGGCTGCAGAATGCCGCAGGGGCAAATTTTGACCCCGCCTATTTCCGCGAAGTGGGCGGCGCCCTCTCCGGCCTTTCGGAGGCCGTTCTCTCGGTGGAATCGGACTTCCCCGAAAGCCCGGTGCTGCTCTATGACGGGCCCTTCAGCGACCATATGCTCTCCCTTACGCCCGCCTGCGTTGCGGAAAGCCCCCGGGAAATGACCGCCGAGGAGGCAAAGGAGCGGGCGGCAAAGCTCTTTTCCCTGAAGCCCGAGGCCATTCGCCCGGAGGGGGAGGCCGGCGGAGATATTTCCGCCTGGTGCCTGTCCTTTTCCGTCAAGGGCGGGGAGGTCAGCCTGGAGATGGCAAAATCCGGCGGCGGGATCCTTCTGCTGCTCTGTGACCGCATTGACGGAGAGGCCACCCTCTCCGCCGAGGAGGCCCTCGCAAAGGCCGAGGCCGCCGCCCGCTCCCTCGGCTTTGCCGGGGTGATTCCCACCTACCATTACACCGAAGGGGACACCCTCTATGCAAATTTTGCGGCGGAGGAGGGCGGCATCTGTCTCTATCCCGATCTTGTGCAGATCGGCATATCTCTCGCGGACGGAAGCCTTGTCTATGCCGAAGGGCGGGGCTATCTGGCCAACCACCGTCCCCGCTCCCTCTCCCCCGTGCTGACCCAGGAAGAGGCCGCCGCACGGCTGTATGCGGGCTTTGAGGTGCTTGCCTCCCGCCCGGCGCTCATTCCCACCGCCGGCAAAAATGAGCGGCTGTGCTATGAATTTCACGTCCGGCGGGAGGATACGGAATTTCTCATCTATATCGATGCCAAAACGGGCGCGGAGGCGCAGATCCTGCAGCTCCTGCGCACCGACGGCGGCACCCTGACCATGTAAAACGCACAGCGCCCGGGAGTCTGTGATACACACATCACAGGCTCCCGGGCTTTTCCGGCTCTGGCGCGGCGGCAGGTCACTTATGCCGCGCCGGATAATGCATTGTCCATCAAAAAAAGCAATTCCAGAACACTGCGGAACTGAGCCTCGCGGCCACCCTCCAGCCAGACAAGGTTTCCCTGCCAGGAGGAGTTGTGCCGAAAGAGCACATCCACCTTAAAGGTTGCCATGGCCTTGGGGCGTTCCGGCAATTGCCGACCGGCGATCCTGCGGGCGGAGACACCGCGCAGGGCGGTGGTGCTGCGGGGGGATTTGCGGTCGTCCATCAGCCCCTCCAGGTAGATCAGCAGCTCCATCGCGCTGGAAAAGGAGCGCATTTCCCCAAAAAAAGGACTGTATATATATCCCATCGGATTCTTATTTGCATACCGGCAGATGCCGATCATAATGCTTCTCATATTCCGGGGCAGAAATGCGCAGGTCTGCAGGGACAATACCCATTCCTCCTTTCGCACCTGAGGCTTCGCCTACATTGTAGCCTCCCGCGGTTGCATCCCGGTTACAAATCGCACCCGCCGGCGCAAAAAAATCGTTTGACTTTGCGCCGCTGCGGTTGTATACTTATTTTGGATAAATTTGTATGCAAAGGAGGGAAGGAAATGGAGAAGAACATTCTGCAAATCCGGCTGTTTGGCGAGCTGACCCTGTCCTATGGGGAAAATATATGCACAAGCCACGGCAGCCGATCCAAAAAGCCCTGGACCCTCATTGCCTACCTCATTGCAAACCGCACCCGTTCCGTCACCCAGGGAGAGCTCATTGAGCTGCTTTGGGAGGAGGACGAGTCGGCAAATCCCTCCAACACCCTGAAAACCCTGCTGCACCGCGCCCGCGCCCTCCTGGAAGGGCTCGGCCTGCCGGAGGGCATCGGCCTTATCCGCTATACCGGCGGCACCTGCGCCTGGAACTGCGATTTTCCCTGTGAGGTCGACACCGAAGCATTTGATCGCCTCTTCCGCAAGGCAAGTGACTCCGCGCTTCCGGATGAAGAGCGGGTCGGGCTTTGCACCGAGGCGCTGCAGCTCTATCAGGACAATTTCCTGCCCGAATTTGAATCGGAATCCTGGGCAGTTCCCCTTTCGGCCTATTACCGTTCCCGCTTCATGCAGCTCTCCGGCGATGCCATTGACGCCCTTGCCCGCCTGGGGCGCCATGATGAGCTTTGCGCCCTCTGCCGCCGGGCCATTCAGATCGATCCCTACGAGGAGGGGCTGCACAGCGCCCTCATCCGCGGGCTTCTGGCCGAGGGGCACAGCCGCGAAGCGCTGGAGCATTACAATTATGTGACCGAGCTTTATTTTTCCGCCTTCGGCATCTCCCCCTCGGACGAATTCAAGGCCCTCTACCAGGGAATTGCCAAAAAGGTCAACGCCCCGGAGCACAGCCTTTCCTCCATTCTCTCCGGCCTTGAAGAAGAGGAGCGCCCCTTCGGCTGCTTTTACTGCGAGTTTGAGGTTTTCAAATCGGTTTACCGACTGGAGGCCCGCAACGCTGCCCGCAACGGAAACACCCTCTTTGTGTGTCTGCTTTCCCTGTCCGCCTTCAGCGGATCTCCCCTGCCGCAGAAGGCGCTCAACCGCGCCATGGGTCAGCTTTCGGACACCATCCGCAAGAGCCTGCGCACCGGCGATGTTTACACCCGCTACAGCGTCAACCAGTTTTTGGTGATGCTGCCCAATATCACCGCCGAAAACTGCAGCCGGGTGCTGGAGCGCATTTCCGGCGCCTTCCGGCGGGAAAACCCCAAATCTCCCGCCTTTTTGCGCACATCGCTGCAGCCCATGTCGCTGCCGGAATTTTAAAAAACAGGGTCCCGGCGGAAAGCCTCCGTCGGGACCCTCATTCAAAGGAATTGGATTTTCATGCCACAGATCATTCACATCACCGATCTCGCGTCGCCGGAGGTGCAGATCTTCTCCCGTCTGACCGAGGCGCAGCTGCGCAATGTGCTGGAGCCGGAAAAGGGCATCTTCATTGCCGAAAGCACCAAGGTCATCGGCACGGCGCTGGATGCGGGCTACGAGCCCCTATCCATCCTCTGCGAGGAAAAGCACATTGAGGGTCAGGCACGGGAGATCCTCACCCGGTGCGGAGACATTCCCGTCTATACCGCCGAGCGGGAGGTTCTGCAGGCGCTCACAGGCTTTGCCCTGACGCGCAGCGTTCTCTGCGCCTTTCGCCGTCCGCCCCTTCCCCGCCCGGAGGAGATCCTGCGGGATGCCCATCGCGTGGCGGTGCTGGAGGGGGTGGTGGATTCCACTAACATCGGCGCCATCTTCCGTTCCGCCGCAGCCCTCGGCATGGATGCCGTGCTGCTCTCCCCCACCTGCTGCGATGCCTACAACCGCCGGGCGGTACGCGTCAGCATGGGCACGGTCTTCCAGGTTCCCTGGGGATACCTGCCCTGGCCGGGTGAAGGGCTTTCCATCCTCCGCGCCGCAGGCTTTTCCACCGCCGCCATGGCACTGACCGACAAATCCGTTCCCATCGACCATCCCGCCCTGCAGGCAGAGGATCGCCTTGCCGTGGTTCTTGGCACGGAGGGAGACGGCCTTGCCGCCGCCACCATCGCAGAATGCGACTGGACGGTGCGCATCCCCATGCAGCACGGGGTCGATTCCCTCAACGTGGCCGCCGCCGGCGCCGTAGCCTTCTGGGAGCTGCGCAGGAGATAAAACATACAGGAGTTATTATGCGAAAATACATTCTCTTTGATCTGGACGGAACCCTCACCGATCCCGCCGAGGGCATCACCAAGAGCGTTGCCTACGCCCTGTCCGCCTACGGCATTTCGGTCTCTGACCGCAGCCGCCTCAACTGCTTTATCGGCCCGCCGCTGGCGGAGTCCTTCTCGGTGTACTACGGTTTTTCAGAGGAAAAGGCAAAGGCGGCCGTGGAAAAATACCGGGAATATTTCTCCGTCACCGGCCTGTTTGAAAACAAGGTCTACGAGGGAGTGCCGGAGATGCTCTCCACCCTGCGAAAATCCGGCCATATTCTCGCCGTTGCCACCTCCAAGCCCACCGTCTTCTCCGACCGCATTTTAGAGCGTTTTGGGCTTATGTCCTATTTTGAATATACCCTCGGAAGCGAGCTGGACGGCCGCCGCGTCAACAAGGCGGAGGTCATCCGGGAGGTCATGGCTCACCTCGGCGCCGCCCCGGAGGACACTTTGATGGTCGGCGACCGCAAGCATGACATTCTCGGGGCAAAGGGGTGCAGCATTCCCGCCATCGGCGTGCTTTACGGCTACGGCGACGAGGCCGAGCTGACCGGCACCGGCGCCGCCGCCCTTGCCGCCAGCCCCGCAGATATCCCCGGCCTCATTTGCCGGCTGTAGAAAAAACTCCCATACAGACAGAAGTGCCGGAAGGTTTCCCTTCCGGCACTATTTTTACATATTCTCCTCAAAGGAGCAGTGATAATCCTCGGTAAATTCCGTAATTCCCCAGGAAATGATCCGCCGGTATTCCTCCGCACTGCGGCGCTTGATGCTCCAGGCGGCAGCAAAGAGGCCGGTATCCAGGATCTCGCGGGCGATCTCCGGCGTGTAATGGTCAAAGCGAACCTCCATGCCGCAGCGGCAGGCGGAAAAGTCGATGGCGCTTGCCGCATAGGCCGCGAGGCGTTCCGGCTCCCAGCGGCGGTTGTCGTAGGTGTAGCCGTCGATATCGCTGCCAAAGACCGACCAGGCGCATTCCAGCACATCCAGATCAAAGCTCTTGATGTGGAACCGGGAGAGAAGCCCCCGCTCGGTGAGCATTTCGCGCACCTCCCGCCATTTTTCCACCGGCAGGCCGGGATGGGTGCTGAACATGGGGCGCATGCCGCTGTCCCGGCAGAGATCAAAGAAATCCCGCAGGCGGGGAATGCCCGTGCCGCGCCAGGCGGGGTGCTTATAGAGGCCGTAATCCCAGGAATCGAGCTCCGGGAGGGTCATCTCCCAGATTTTGCGCGTATCCTCGGGGGGATTTCCCTCCGTATCCCGGGAATAGCGGGTCAGGGTGTCATCATGGATGCACACCAGCTCCCCCTCCGCCGTCAGCTTGGGAACGACGATGCAGGCCGGAAAGCCGCAGAGGGCGGCAAGCTCAAAGGCGGGCATGGTGTTGTTCGGCGCCATGCCCCACAGGCCGAGATGGGCATTGAAACGCAGACCGCCCTCCCAATCGGGGGCTTTTTCGCCGTAATCGGCAAAAAGGGAGAGGATCTGCAGGCTGCCGCCCGCCGGGATGTCAAAGCGAACGCAAAGCTCCACACCATCAAACCATGCCGGGGGCACGCGGAAACGCTGGTCGCCGCCGGGAATATATGCGTGGGATTCATAAATCGGCTCCGCATCCCCGGGACGGGAGAGAAGGAAGACCACATGAGCCCCCTCGCAGACGTCCTCCGTCCGAAGGGAAATTTCCACGGGGCGGCGGGTATGCTTCAGGGCGCAGGAGAAGCGCATCTCCTCCCTCGCGCAAAGGTTTTCAGCAAAAATCAGCATAGAAACCATGCTCCTTACAGTCCAAGCTCGGCAAAGGTATACTTCTGCAGGCGATGCTCGCCGGAATTCTCATAGGCAAGATAGAGCATCTTCTCCCCTTCATCCACATAGGCATGGGGATAGAACCAGCGCTCGCGGGGATCCTCCACATCGCAGATCTTTTCAAAATGCTTTCCGTCGGTGCTCTTTGCGATGGCAAGGCCGGAGCGCTTCTCCCAGCCGGGATCAACAGTGAAGTTATTCACCATCAGAACGGTGCTGCCCACCTTGACGACGGTGACCTTGGTGTCGGGATTGGGGATGTCCGACAGGGTGGCCTCGCTCCAGGTGCGGCCGAAATCAAAGCTCTCCGCCGTATAGAGATAGCCCTTGCAGGAACGGCAGTAGATCATCACATGGCCGGGCTCCAGCTCCACGGCGTTGGGCTCCCAGAGAGCCACATCGGCCGCGAGATAGCCGTGGCGGGAGAAGGTCTTTCCGCCGTCGGCGGAGATGCCGACGCCGCAGACAAAGGGATAGAGAGAACCGTCATAGGGCATGTACGTTTTATCATCATGGGCAAAGCCGCCGCGGCGCACCTCCTGCCAGTAGACCGGGAAGAGGATATCGCCGTTGGAGAGGGTGATGCCCTGGCGTATGGAGCAGCCGTTGAGGGCGCCGGGAATGCTCTCCGGCTCCGACCAGTTCTCGCCGCTGTCGTCACAGAAGGAGCGGAAGGTCTGCAGCTCCCGGTACCAGCAGGGGCTGTTGTAGGTATGCACGGCGGCAAAGGTCATATTTTCGCCGCAGAAAAGCTCCGTGGACCAGCAGCCGCGGGAGGGATGGGTAAAGAGGGGCTCCGGCTCCGACCAGGTCTCGCCGTTGTCCCGGCTGCGGGTAACGGCCACGTAGTTGACATTTTCCGGCTCAAATTTTCCGCCGGTCAGAGAAAGGCAAAGGAGGGTTCCGTCCTTCATGCGGCGCAGAATGGGCTCGCGGCCATAAGGGGAATAGCGGGCTATGAGATGCTTTGTCACGGTTTCGATCCTCCCGGATTGTTTTTTTACATGATACCATGTTTTGCCGATCTTTTCAAGAGAAAAGCCGGCTGCCTTCCGCGGCAGCCGGCTGATATTCTGCTATGCTTCCAGTTCAAAAATGGGGTATTCACCCCGATCATGCGCCTCCGCGATCTCCTCCTGTCCCACGACCGTCCAGGAAAAGCGCGGAACGCGGAAAATCTCCGTCGCAATGCGCACGGGAAGAGCCCGGCAATGCGCCTTGTGCGCCGAGATAAAATCCGGCCTTGCGAGAAAATTCATGGGCATTGCCGACAGGATATAATCCAGCACCGTGGGGCGGCTCCGCTCCTTTGCGAAGTTGGAATAGAGCTGCCCGGCAAAAACCCCGGGCACGCACCGGTGCATCCCCCGCACCAGCAGCGGATTGAAGGACTCGCAGCACCAGGCGCCGCGATAATCCCGGAGAAGCTCCGCCGCCGCATCGCACAGGGCCGTGCTTTTTTTGGTGCCTTTGAGCTCCACCAGCAGAGCAACCCGGCCATCCACCAGCCGCAGCACCTCCCCCAGGGTTGGAATGCGCTCCTCCGTGCCCGCAAGGCGCAGCGCAGAGAGTTCCGCCCGGGTAAGCTCCGAGAGCCGCCGGTCGCAGCCGGTCATGCGCAGAAGCCCGGCATCGTGGAAAACCATTACCTCCCCATCCCGGGAAAGCTGAATATCCAGCTCGATGCCGCAGCCGCGCTCCACCGCCGCCGCAAAGGCCGGCAGGGAGTTTTCCGGCACGCCGCCGCCATGCAGCCCCCGATGGGCATAGTCACAGCGCAGCGCGGCGGGCATTTCCCGCCGCCGGGCGGGACGCACAAGGATAAAGACATACACCGCCGCAAGCAGTGCAAAGGATAAGAGAATCGCAAGGATCGCCGTCATCGCTCAGTCGTCCACATCGAGGTTTTCCAGGGCGCTCTTCTTCCGCAGGGGGATGGAATCGCCGTGGCGCACAAAGAACATGGTCACAAAGGCGCACAGCACAAAGAAAGATCCAAAGGAGAAGAAAATGTGCCGCATACCGAAGATATCATAGAGGAAGCCCGAAAGGATGGGGGCAACGATTTGCGCCGACATGGAGGCGGTATAATAGTAGCCGGTGTATTTGCCGACGTCGCCATGCTTTGCCAGCTCCACCACCATGGGGAAGGAATTGACATTGATGGTCGCCCAGCCGATGCCCGCGAGGATAAAGATGGGATACATGATGAGCTCCGGGGTGCTGGGCGTGACAAAATAGCCCAGGCCGAAGGCCGTGGCCAGAATAAGCACACCGGCAAGGATGGTCTTTCTGCGGCCGATGCGGGAGGCCACAAGACCCACCGGGATATAGGAAACGATGGCCGCCGCCTGGGCGATGATGAGGGTAAAGTTAAAGTCAAAGCCGAGAATATTGGTGGCATAGACGGAATATTTGCTGGTAATGGAGTTGTAGCCGATGTACCAGAGGGCAACAGAGGCAAGGATGAGCATGAGGGAGGTAAATTCGCCGCGGGAGAGCTTTCCTCCCTTTCCCTCTGCCTCGGTTTCCGAAAGTCCCAGGCGCAGGCTCTCCGCCTCCATCTCCTCTGCCCACTTTTTCTCCTTGACGGAAAGCAGGAAGATGATAAAGCCCGTGAGCATTACGGCGCAAACCGCCACGACATAGCCGGTGTATTCCATATAGAGGTTCTTGGAGGTGGCAAAGACCATACCGAGAGCCAGCACGATGATGCCGCCGGCGGTGCCGGTGAGGTTGATGATGGCATTGGCCTTGGAGCGCAGGGGCTTCAGGGTCACATCGGGCATCAGCGCCACGGCGGGAGAGCGGAAGGTGGCCATGGACACAAGAAGCACCAGCAGCGTGGCAATAAAGCCCACCAGAGGCAGCGGATTTGCCAGCGTAAACTTCAGCGCGACCGACCGCAGCACCTCCGTTTCCAGGGTGCTCACGGATGCAAATTCCATCGCAAGGCGTGCGAGCTGGTAATTATCGATAAAGGTAAGGGCGATAAAGGAGACCACCGCGGCGATCGTTCCGAAAAAGATGAAGGGAGTACGGCGGCCAAAGCGGGACTTTACCTTATCCGAAAGGGCGCCGAACACCGGCAGCAGAAAGACCGCCAGCACATTGTCCACGCTCATCACCGCGCCGGAAACCGACTGCGGCAGGCCGAAATGGTTGGTCATAATGAGGGGGATGATGGCATCGTAGGCCTGCCAGAAGGCCGAGATGAGGAAAAAGGCCATACCGACCAGCAGAGTGCGCTTATAATTGAGCTTCATGGTGCGGATTCCTTTCTGTTCTGCGCGGGGACATTTTCCCCCGCTCGGGATGATGTAAATATAACATATTTTATCCGAAATTGCAAATATAAGCCCCCGCATTCTGCGGTTTGTATTGCGTTGCCGGAGGGGATGTGATAAAATGAAAAAAATGCTTCTGCGCCGCTGCAAAGGAGGCCGCCATGAATCACAATTTTTCCATCATGAATCTCAACACCGCCCATCTTGACGAGATCTGCGAGGATATCCGGCAGCAGTATGAGACCGGGGTCTCGGCCTGTCCCCTCTTCTGCATGACCCTCGTGCCCGAGGGGGATCCTCCCGTCAACAAGGCAGCCGCGCTCTGCGCAGACTATATGCGCTTTAAGGAAAAGCTTGATGCCCTCGGCGTGCCGAACGGCGTGCTTGTGCAGGCCACCATCGGTCACGGCTGGAAGCTGGGAGCCATGTTCCCCTATCAGCCCTATGTCGGCGTCATCAACGGCGAGGCAGAGCGCACCGTCTGCCCCTATGACGAGGGCTTCCGCGGCTATATCCGCGATGCGATGCGCACCATTGCCGCCTGCCATCCCGACCACATCATGGTGGATGACGATTTCCGTCTCATCGGCAAGGCCGGCGGCGGCTGCGCCTGCCCGCTGCATCTTGCCCGCTTCAATGCCCTTGCCGGAACCTCCTTTACCCGCGAGGCGCTTAACGACGCCCTCGCCGCCGAGGAGGCTGACGGCCCTTACCACCGCATCTTTATCGAAACCCAGCGGGAGGCCATCACAGAGACCGCCCGGGTCATGCGCGACGCCATCGACGAGATCGATCCCACCATTCCCGGCTCCTTCTGCGTTGTGGGAAACAATGCGGAATTCGGCGCCGAGGTGGCGAAGATCCTCGCCGGCGCGGGAAATCCCGTGGTTCTTCGCTTAAACAACGGCCATTATGCCGCCGCCGGCACCCGCTTCTTCACCCGGGATTTCTTCCGGGCTGCAGCGCAGGTTGCAAAGGTGCGGGACGAGGTGGATATTCTCCTGGCCGAGACCGACACCTGCCCCCAGAACCGCTACAGCACCTCCGCCTCGGTGCTGCACACCCATTTCACCGGCTCCATTCTGGAGGGCGCCGCCGGCGCCAAGCACTGGATCACCCGGCTTGCGGGATTTGAGCCGAAAAGCGGCCTGGCCTACCGGAAAATTCTCTCCCGGCACAGCGGCTTTTACGACACCCTTTCCCGGCTGGTACCCACCGTCCGCTGGCGCGGCTGCCGGATGCCGGTGCTCAAAGCGCCCCTCTTCCGCATCGGAAAGTCCTTCAACTTCGGCGAGGATTATTACACCGGCTGGGGAGAATGCGTCTTTGAGCGCCTGGGCATTCCCATGTTCTTCTCCGGCGACATGGGCGGCATTCTCTGCCTGGATAAAAAGGTGCTGCTCTCCGATGATGAGATTCTCAAGGCTCTGCACGGCACCCTGCTGCTGGCCTCCGATGCCGCAGAGGAGCTCATCCGCCGCGGTTTTTCCGAATATCTCGGCGTGGATGTGCGGGAATGGACGGGGAAGCTCTTTACCAGCGAGCATCTCCTCCGGGAGGACTGTGTGCTCTCCTGCCAGGTGCAGACAAAAGAGCTGGTCATCACCGATCCGGCGGCGCAGGCCGATTCCATGGTCTGCAACCTGGTGCACGGCATGGAGCACCTCTTCCCCGGCTCTGTGGTATACAAAAATAAGCTCGGCGGCACCGTCATCACCTTTGCCGGAACCCCCAAGACAAAATACAACATCGCCGAGGCCTTCTCCTTCTTAAATGAGACCCGCAAGCGCCAGCTCATCCGCCTGCTTTCCGAATCCGGCGAGCTGCCCGCCTATATGCCGGGGGATGAGGAGCTCTATTTCCGCGCAGGCGACCTCCCCGACGGACGGCTGCTGCTCTCCGTCATCAATCTCGGCTTTGATGTGCTGGAGCATATTGAGCTGCATCTCTCCCGCACCCCGCGGCGCATCACCCGCCTTACGCCGGAGGGCACCGAGGCGGAGATTTCCTTTGCCGCAGAGGGAGAAAACTGGCGGCTGCACACCCCCGGCCAGGTTCTGGATCCCGTCATTCTTTTTGTGGAGTACTGATATTAAAACGGACAGAGAGTTTTTTCTCTCTGTCCGTTTACTTTTACCGGATTTCCACCACCTGATAGCCGTTATCGGTGATGACTTCCTTGATTTTTGCATCCTCCAGCTTTCCGGAAAGGGTCAGCCGGGCCAGACCCTCCTTATGGCTGACATCGGCAGACACAACACCGGGCAGCTCCTCCAGAAGCTTCTTGACCCTTGCCTCGCAGTGCGGGCACATCATACCTTCGATTTTTACCGTCTTTTCCATGGTTTTTCTCTCCTTTTTTCGGATAAATTTATCTTTTTTTGCAGAATGGATGTCAAAGCGATTGAGCCGCAGGGCGTTGGACACCACAAAAAGGCTGGACAGGCTCATGGCGATCGCACCCAGCATGGGGCTGAGCCGCAGCCCGGCAAAGGACAGGGCGCCGGCGGCAACGGGAATGCAGATGCAGTTATAGGCAAAGGCCCAGAAGAGATTCTGCCGGATGTTGCGCAGGGTGGCGCGGCCGAGGCGGATCGCGGCGCAGAGATCGGACAGCCGTCCGCTGACGAGCACCACATCCGCCGCATCGGCGGCAATATCCGTGCCGCCGCCGATGGCAATGCCGAGATCTGCCCGGGTGAGAGCCGGTGCATCGTTGATGCCGTCCCCCACCATGGCCACCCGTCCCTCGCGGGAAAGGCGGCGAATGGCGGCTTCCTTGCCGTCGGGCTTCAGGGCGGCCACATATTCCGCAATGCCCACCGATGCCGCCACCGCCCGGGCCGTACGGTCGTTATCGCCCGTCAGCATGACGGTGCGCAGTCCCATCCGCCGCAGGGCATCCACCGCCGCAGCGCTGTCTGCCTTGGGCGCATCTGCCGCGGCGATGGCGCCGAGAAGCTGAGAGCCTCGGGCAAAAAACATGACCGTTTTTCCCGCATCGGCAAGCTTTTCCGCCATTCTTTGCAGCTCCGGGGGAATTTCTGCCGCCTTTTGGATAAATTCGGCATTTCCGCCCCGCAGCACCTCGCCGTCATGCGTGCCGGAAATACCTCCGCCGGGATGAGCCTGCACATCCGAAACGGGCTCCGGCCGGATCCCTTCCGCACGTCTGCATACGGCGCGTCCCAGGGGATGCTCACTCTGCAGCTCCAGGCTCGCGGCAAGGCAAAGCAGCCGCTCTTCCGAAATCTCATGGCAGAGGATATCGGTGACCTCCGGTCTTCCGCAGGTGACGGTGCCGGTTTTGTCCAGCGCTACCGTCTCCACCCGACCGGCAATCTCCAGCGCCGCCGCCGTTTTGAAGAGAATACCTCCTCGGGCGCCGACGCCGTTGCCCACCATGACGGCCACCGGCGTTGCCAGCCCCAGCGCGCAGGGACAGCTGATGACCAGCACCGCCACGGCATATTCCAGCGCCGTGCCGACCGACGCCCCAAGAAGCATCCATAGGACAAAGACCGCAAGGGCGATGCCCAGCACCGTCGGCACAAAAATGCCTGCCACCCGGTCTGCCAGCTTGGCAATGGGCGCCTTTGTGGCCGAGGCATCCCGCACCATGCGCACAATCTGCGCAAGGGAGGTCTCCTCCCCCACCCGCAGCGCCTCACATTTGAGAAAGCCCGTTAAATTGACGCAGGCCGCGCTGACCGCATCCCCGCAAGCCTTTTCCACCGGCAGGCTTTCCCCCGTCAGAGCCGATTCATCCATGGCGCTGTGACCCTCGAGAATGCGCCCGTCCGCAGGCACCGCATCTCCGGGATAGAGAAGGAAAATATCCCCCTGCCGCACCGCATCCGCAGGCACCTGCACCGGCTGTCCCTCCCGCAGGAGGGTCGCCGTCCGGGGCGCAAGGCGCAGAAGTCCCCGCAGGGCATCGCCGGTTTTGCCCCGGCTGCGCTCCTCCAGCATCTTTCCGAGGGTGATGAGCACAGGGATCATGGCCGCCGATTCAAAATACAGCCCGTGCAGAAGCTCCGCCGGTGCCGCCGCCTGCCACATGCTGCCCAGCACCGCAAGGCTGTAGCCAAAGGAGGCCGCCGAGCCCAGCGCCACCAGGGTATCCATATTCGGCGCACGGTGCCAAAGCCCGCGCACGCCGTTTATAAAAAATTTCCGGTTAATGATGAGCACCGCCGCCGCAAGAAGCATCTGTATAACGGCGATCCGGCGGGGATGGCCGCAAAGAAGGCCCGGCAGCGGAAATCCCCACATAACATGACCCATGGAGAGATACATCAGCAGCACCGCAAAGACGAGGGATGAGAAAAACCGCCCCTTCATCTGCCGCAGCGCCCGCCGTTCCTCTTCGGATCCGTCCGAGAGTCCGGCGGAATTCCCCTGCAGGCTTGCGCCGTAGCCCGCCGCCTCTACGGCGGCAATGACTGTGGCTGCCGGGGCATCCCCCTCCACCGTCATGGAGGCGGTCAGCAGGCTGACGGCACAGGCCGTGACCCCCGGCACCGCACAAACGGCCTTTTCAACCCGGGCGCTGCAGGCCGCACAGCTCATGCCCGTAACGGTATATCGTTCCATTATCTCTACCTTATTTCATCAGTTTATTGAGGGTTTCCACCAGCTCCTCCGCCGTTTCCGCCTTGCCCTGCCGGAGATCCTCCGTCACGCAGGTGCGGATATGGGCGGATAAAAGCTCCCGCGTGAAGGCATTGAGAGCTGCCGTCACCGCCGATGTCTGGGTGATGATATCCGTGCAGTATGCATTTTCATCCACCATCCGGGAAAGACCGCGGATCTGTCCCTCAATGCGGGACAGGCGGTTTTTCAGGGCGCGCAGCTCTTCCTCCGGGCGCTGCTTGGTTCTGTGGGTGCAGGGGCATTTTTCTTCCACAATGCATCCCTCCTTTGATTTATATTATATACCCCCTGGGGGTATTTTACAAGAAAAATTTCGGGGCGATGGGAATTTTTTTCCACACCGCCCCGATCTTCCCTATTTCTTTTGTACAGAGATCCGGATATCGCCGGTATCCGTCCGGATCTCGCATCGGCCGCCATGGCCGCCCTCCGGCAGATCCAGACTGCCGGTGTCGGTATGCGCAGCAAAGCTCTTATCCGTCAGGAGGGTGCCGGTCACATCCCCCGTATCGGTGGTGAGGGAAAGCTCCGCGGCATCCGCGCCCTCAAGCCGCAGGTCTCCCGTGCTTCTCGAAAGGGTGATCTTCCCCGCGCAAATGACATTCTGCAGGCTGATATCCCCGGTACTTCCCTCCGAGGAAAGGTTTCCGCAGGTCACATGAGAGACCGTGCACTTGCCGGTGGTCACGCCGATACGAATATCGCCCCCGCAGACCGCGTCGGCCAGGGAAACCTTGCCGGTGGTCACAGAAATATCCAGCGTATCTGCCGTCAGCCCCTCTGCGCGCACCCGGCCGGTGGTGGTTTGGATGCGGATACCTCCCGCTGCGGAGGCGCATACCTCCACATCGCCGGTGGTTACTGCAATATCAATGCCGGCAAAGCGGAAATCCGTCGGCAAAGATACGGCGCCGGTTTTCGCCGCAATCGCGAGGGTCTCATAGTCCCGCACGGGGAGATAGACGGTGATCCTCGGAGATTTGAAGCTGATGCCGATGTGATCATACCAATTTTTCTGCCCGGTTGCGCCGATACAGAGGGTATTGTCCCGGAGGGAGACGGTATGCTTCCGCCCGGCACTCTCATAGCATTCCACGCGGCATTTTCCGTCCGCCGCCGGAAGGAAGGTCAGCGCTGCCGTGTCCGTTTCGATGGAAATTGACGCAAACTCTTGGTCGATTTCATGAATATTGGTCTCAAAATTCTCCGTATCCAGGCCGGCAAAGCTCCAGTTGTTCATCGCAAATGCCGACGCGATGAGAATGGCGCCCACCAGCACAAGGCAGACCGCAACGATCCATACTGCGCGCATTCTTTATCTCCTCCTTTTGAAACAGCGATTCCAGATCCATGCGAGCAGCTTTCCGCTGAGGCGCGCATATCCCCAGGTTAAGGCGCGGCAGGCGCAGAACATCAAAATTGAAAGCCCCGCAAGGACAAGCCCTGCGCCGCAGAGGGCCATTCCGGGAAAGGCTGCGCCGCGGAAAAGGCACAGAACCGCCCCGGCAAGGAGCCCGGCAAGGGAGCCTCCGGCCAGCGCCCCGAATACGGCCCACAGCGAAATGACCACCGACCACAGGGAGAGATAGACCGACAGAACCACGGCAAGAAGCGAAATGAGCAGAGATGCCCAGATGGGCGCCCCCAGCACCAGCAGCACGATCTCCACCGCGCTCCTGCGGCGCTTGGTTTCCGCCTTCTTTGCGGCGGTCTCGCCATAAGGGATCTCTGCGACGATCTGCGCCACAATTTGATCCAGCGAGCCCACCGAGGCCACCGCCTCCCGCTCCGAAAGCCCATCCTCCATCCGGTCATCGATCATCTCGCTGTAGAAGGTCATGCGCTCCAGGATCTCATCCTGCGGCAGGCGGGAAAGCCTTTTTTGCAGCTGCGAAAGAAATTCCTGCTTATGCATTGCCCGCTTCCTCCCTGGTCACAAATCGGTATATGGACATAATCTCTTCCCATTCCATCTTAAAATCCGCAATGCGCCGCCGGCCGGCGTCGGTGATGCGGTAATACTTGCGCAGCCGGCCGCTATGCTCCACCGTGCGGACGCACAACAGCTCCGCCGCCTCCAGGCGCTTGAGCACGGTATACAGGGTCGATTCAGACAGCTCGATATAGGGCTTCATATCCTTGATGATCTGATAGCCGTAGGAATCCTCATCTCTGATGGCCGCAAGAACGCAGACATCCAAAAGTCCGCGTTTCATCTGAACATCCATGCAATACCTCCTCTCGCGTAATACATCATATCACGAAGTATAGACATTGTCAAGCAAAAAAACACCCCGCATCGCAGGGATGCAGGGTGCAAAGCTTGTTTTTCACTTACGGCTCTGCATAGGCAAAGCTGGAGATGAGGGTATCGCTCTTTTTTTCGTAGAGCTTTCCGTCCTTTGCATAAAAATGCTCGTTTTCCGCGGCGCAGGTGATGTTCACCACCGGATGATAGAAGGTCACGCTGCCGTCCGCATTGAGATGGGGATAATAGCGATCCATTTCCACACGGGCAACCGTATTGATATTCCCGCCGATATGCAGCCGAAAGGAAACATTTTCCACCCGGTAGGTCTCCGGGATGGTATAGTCCTCGATATTTCCGGAGAAGACGGAGGCATATTTGCTGCCCTGCGGCGCATTCATATAAAGCTCCGCAAGGGAGATGGTGAATGGCTCTGCCACACCGCGGCCATAATAGCCGCCGATGCGCTTGATGGGCACCCCATCGCAGCTCTCCGGGATGATAAGCTGCATATTCTCCGTATATTCCCCGCAGGTATAGGTTCCCGCAAAGGCGCAGTTCGCCGTGGGGTTGATGCCGACGGAGAAGCCTTCCGTCTCCGACCGTTCGGAATAGAGCAGGGAAAGCTCCGCAAAGACACAGCCCGAAAGGGAGACAAGCAGGGAAAGTACGAGCAGAAGCGCGATAAGCTTCTTCATGTTTACCTCCAGTTTGGTTTCACGTTTCCTTTTGCCATGGCCGGTCTCAGTCGCGCCAGCCGGTGCCGTTGCAGTAGGTGCATTTGCCGTTGTGGTTTCGGCAGCTGTAGCAGTTGCGGTTTTCCTTATCGGCCGCCGAGCTCCACAGGTAGCCGTCACCGCCGCAGGTTTGGCAGTCTCCGGTTCTATTGCAGATGCTGCAGGGCGTCCGGGTGCTGCTGCTTCCGCCGGAGCTGCCGGATCCGCCGCCGCTGCCGGTCATGGTTTCGCCCGCATAGGTAACACCGCTTCCGTAGGTGATGGAAACCTCCGTGTAGGGTTCCCCGCTTTTATAGGGGATGTGCAGCATATGCTTGACGCACACCTGTGCTGTGTCCTGCACTGTGGTGCCGCTGACATCCGCATGGGTGAGATACCAGCGGTAAACCCGCATATACTGGTTGGATTTTTCCTCTGTATCGGAAATCCGGTATCCCATGCGCAAAAGGTTTTGAACATAGGCCTCCGTTACATCGCCCACATCGTCCGCATCGGAGAGAAAGGCCACCACATTTTTGGCGTTGGCCCTTCCCTGGGTGAAGCTTTTCGATGTATCCAGCACCAGAAAATCCGGCAGCACCGAGGGATCCTCCGGCAGCGGTGTCGGCGAGGGTGTAGGGGCAGGTGTCGGCGAGGGGGTGGCTGTCGGCTGCGGCGACGGATCGCCGGGGGCATAAGCCTGCGGCGGCACAAGCCGGAAGTTTTCGCTGTTGCGGATAACGATCTGCGCATACCCGGTTTTCCTGCCGGGATCATATTCCACGAGAATTTGCCATTCTTCGGCATCGTATAGTTCTTTTTCGCCGCTGTAGCAGAAAACGTACCGCACCATTCCGTCGGCGAAGGGAATGGTTTCGTCAAGGACAAAGGGGTAGGGCTCTTCCTTCAGCAGATCCACATAGGCCTGCACCCTCTCCCGGGTGATCCGGTCGCTTTCAAAGGTGATCTCATGCCGGTAGCCATCTCTGCCCCAGTCGTTATGCGCCGCACTGAGGCCAAAAAAGGCCTCCGGATCGGGGATCCCGCCGAGATCTTCGGTGCGCCGGTGGCGATTTACGGCAGAGAGCGCGATCACAAGGACAAGAATAACTGCTGCCCCACCGCCAAGGATGGCGAGCAGCCGCTTCATTCGCGGGGAGAGGCGCCGGGCTTTCTTTTCCCCTGCCGTTTCGGCCAGCCGGCCTCCGCAGGCGGGGCAGAAGGCGGCCGGTTCGGGAATTTCGGCGCCGCAATGTCTGCAATACATACCCTCAACCCTTTCTTTTGCTCACATTTCAGCTTCATTGTATGCTTGTGTCAAATTAGGAACAAATTAGTCTTCGGCTCCCTCTGACGAGGGAGCTGACGCCGAAGGCGGCTGAGGGAGAGAAAACTACCCCTCCGTCAAAACTTCGTTTTGCCACCTCCCCTGACAAGTGGAGGCTCTTTTTTAACAACTTGTGGAAGTCATTTCCACAAGTTGAGTTTTCCGCATAACAACAAGCATTTTCTTAAACTTAATATAACATTTTTTACTGTTATTTTCAAGATATATATGCAAATAGAGTTATCCCGAAACCACGAGATAACTCTATTTTTGATGGCATGACAAAAATCATACCGACACATTGAAAATCACACCTAAGAAAAGGCAGTTGAAAACTTTGTTTTTAAGCAGTAAAACCGCCAAAAGTATGAGGGTTATTCCTGCCTTGGCTCAACAGGTATCCAAACTTCGTAATATCTGTTTTTCTGACGCATTTCATAATCAGTCCATAGATGGTATATCTCTACAATATCATCACTTCGTAGTTCATAGCCCGAACTCGGTAGCCAAGTATTAAATATCAACTCAAAAAGTTTAGGTAACTCTTCCCATGCAACTGCACCACAATCAGTAGTAAACGCTGCATATTTACCTTTGGAGATAACAGCTATTTCAAGATTATCATTATTAGTATTTTCCCTTTCTCTTGCAATCATATATTTGCCATCTTGCCATACACCATACCATACTCCATCAAAGGTCGAGTTGTGTGGATGATTCCATTTCCCGTTACTGATTTTTTCGGGAACTGAATCGCACTTCTCGTCCCACATGCTATGTCGTAGTGCTTCTCTGGTAGAATATTTTTGCACATCATATTTTTTTGACACTCCGTAAACAACAGTTTCTTTTACATCAATAATTCTGAAATCCATTTCTTTTGCTCCTTTGATAATAATGTGAAAGGAAGCAGGTGGATATACTTTTGCTGAACCGCCACATCGTCTATAAGCCGAGGGAGTAATGCCGTGTTGTTTCTTAAACGCTCTCGAAAAAGCATCTGTACTTTCATATCCATATTTTAAGGCTATACTTATAACTTTTTCGTTGCTCTGTTGTAAATCATTGATGGCAAGAGACAGTCTTCTGCGACGGACATACTCGTTTAATGTCATTCCCGTCATATAACTGAAAAAACGAAGAAAACTATCGCTCGTTACACACGCTATTTTTGCTGCTTCATCTATGTTTATTTCATTACATAAATTTATCTCGATATAGTCGATAGCTAAATTCAACTGTTTCAACATATTCATCTGTTTCACCTCCCAGCATTATTATACTGAATTAAAATCAATGGTTCCCGACTTTCTTCGGGCAGAATAATATGTTTCCTTTTTATCCCTATTATAGCACAAGCATATGCTTGTGTTAAATCAGGAACAAATTAGCCCTTGGCTCCCTCTGACGAGGGAGCTGTCAGCGAAGCTGACTGAGGGAGAGAAAACTACCCCTCCGTCAAAACTTCGTTTTGCCACCTCCCCTGACAAGTGGAGGCTCTTTTTTAACAACTTGTGGAAGTCATTTCCACAAGTTGAGTTTTCCGCATAACATCAAGCATTTTCTTAAACTTAATATAACATTTTTTGTTGTGCTTTTCAAGTTATAATGGTATGACAAAAATCATACCGACACAATAAAAACCATATTGATGATTACATTTTGTATTTTTGTGTATGGAACTGAATGAAAGTTGTATCATCAAAATAATTGATTTTCATAGCACGCTTTACTTCATCCAATGTTTGCGCTGCGATAGTTCGGGCGTTTTCACTGCCTGCTTTTAAAATATCATACACAGCGGAAATATCTTTTTCATACTCTTTTCTTTTCGCTCTTATAGGCTCTAATTCGCTTTGGATAATATGATTTAAAAACTTTTTGATTTTCACATCACCGAGACCGCCCCTTGTGTAATGCTCTTTTAATTCCTCTAAATTGTTGTATTCGGGCAAAAACTGCTCAAAATGTTTGTCTTGGCAAAAAGCATCCAAATAAGTAAATACCGTATTCCCCTCAATATGACCCGGGTCAGAAACTTGTATATGAAGTGGGTCTGTAAACATACTCATAATTTTTTGTCGTATTTCTTCGGGTGTATCTGCTAAATATATGCAATTACCAAGAGATTTGCTCATTTTTGCCTTTCCATCTGTTCCAGGCAATCTCATACATACACTGTTTTCTGGTAATAATGCTTCGGGTTCAATTAAAGTTTCACTATAAATAGAGTTGAATTTTCTAACAATTTCTCTGGTTTGTTCAATCATTGGTAATTGATCTTCGCCAACAGGCACGGTTGTTGCCTTAAATGCGGTAATGTCTGCCGCCTGACTTATTGGATAGCAAAAGAAACCAGCGGGGATATTTGATTCGAAATTTCTTAACTGAATTTCTGCCTTTACGGTGGGGTTGCGGTGCAACCTTGCCACACTAACTAAATTCATATAATAAAAGGTAAATTCCGTTAATTCAGGTATTTGGGACTGAATAAATAGTGTAGATACATTAGGGTCAAGACCTACCGACAAATAATCTAATGCTACCTCTATAATATTTTGACGTATCTTTTCAGGATTATCAAAATTATCTGTCAATGCTTGGGCATCTGCTATCATTATTAGAATTTTTTCATATTCGCCCGAATTTTGCAATTCCACTCTTCTTTTTAAGGAACCTACATAATGACCCAAATGTAATCTTCCTGTTGGTCTATCTCCTGTTAATATAATTTTACTCATATTAAATCACTCCTTTAATAAATAAAAAAACTCCTGCCCCAAAAGGACAGAAGTTATAATTTCTGTATGCCACCTATTGAGTTCCGTACTAACATACGGTTCCTGTGTTACGGTCAGGATTATCCGTCAACAACTACTCACTTTGAAAGTTTTCGGGTTGCCCTCATAAGTCCATTCACTATAACTTGAATTATTGCTA
>JAFXIE010000003.1 GCA_017533425.1 Clostridia bacterium
ATTATACAGCGTTTTGAATTATAAACCAATAACCGCAACATAGACCAGATTCTACGAATCGTAGTATTATTCTATCATTTCACTTTCGAGCTTTTCCGCTTTCCCAACACTTGCGTCTGGGGCAAGCATAGCGCGTGGAAGTCCGCGCACCATCTGGCAGAAGCCCGAACCCACTATCCGCAGAGGAATGATATACAAAGGCTCCCTCCGGGAGGGAGCCGGCGCCGAAGGCGACTGAGGGAGAGCGCGTTACAATAAAGATTATCAAAACTCCAAAGTCACGCAGGCTCCTTCCACCGCTATCGCGGTCCCCCTCCCTCTCGGAGGGAGACTTTTGGAAAGCTACTGCCAATAGAAAAACACCACCAAAGAAAAATCCTTGGGGGTGTTCGCGTTTTCTCCGCTAAGAATGCAGAGACGATAGTCTCTCCGTTTTTCGATTACTTCAGCATTGCAAGGAATTCTTCCTCCGACAGGACGGGAATGCCCAGCTCCCGTGCCTTAACAAGCTTGGAGCCTGCGGCCTCCCCCGCCACCACATAGCCGGTCTTTTTGGATACCGAGCCGGCACATTTTCCGCCATAGGATTCGATCATCGCGGCGGCCTCATCCCGGGTAAAGGCGCTGAGGGCGCCGGTCAGCACAAAGGTCTTGCCGGCAAAGCGGTCATCCCGCCGCTCCTCCCGGCTCTCCATATTCACTCCGGCTTCCTTCAGCCGTTCCACCAGCCGTGCGCCCCGCGGATCACGAAACCAGCCAGCAATGGATCGGGCAATAACAGGGCCGACATCCTCCACCCCTTCCAGCTCCTCTGCCGGGGCTGCGGCCAGGGCATCCAGTGTGCCAAACCGGCGGGCGAGTACCGCCGCCGTCTTCTGGCCGACATTGCGGATGCCCAGGGCAAAAATCAGGCGGGAAAGGTCATTTTCCTTGGATTTTTCGATATTCTCCAGCAAATTTTCTGCGGATTTTTCTCCCATTCTCGGAAGCTCCGCCACATCCTCGCGGCGAAGGGAATAGAGATCTGCGGGATTTTTGATGAGCTCCGCATCGCAGAGAAGCTCCACCACCGCAGGACCAAGCCCCTCGATATCCATCGCCTGCCGGGAGGCAAAATGGGTGAGATTGCGCACCCGCTGGGCCGGGCAATCGGCGCCGGTGCAGCGAACCGCAGCCTCGTCCTCCACAGATATTGCGGGCGCACCGCAAACCGGGCAGAACTCCGGCATGGCAAAGGGCACAGCTCCCGCCGGCCGGCGGTCGGGCAGGACGCCGATGATCTCCGGAATGATCTCCCCTGCCTTGCGCAGCCGCACCGTGTCGCCGATGCGGATATCCTTCTCGGCGATGAAATCCCGGTTGTGCAGGGTTGCGGCCTGGACGGTGGTGCCGGCAATGCGCACAGGGGCAAGCACCGCCTGGGGGGTCAGAACGCCGGTGCGGCCCACCTGGATGCGAATATCCAGAAGCTCCGTTTCCTTCTCCTCCGGGGGATATTTGTATGCCGCCGCCCAGCGGGGACATTTCGCCGTGCTGCCCATGGCCTTTCGCATGGCAAGGCTGTCCACCTTGACCACGGCGCCGTCAATTTCAAAGGGAAGCTCTCCGCGGCTCTCCCCCATGCGGGAAATCTCGCGGCAGACCTCCTCGATACTGTCAAAAACCGGGCGGTTTGGGCTGACCGGGAAGCCAAGGGAGGCAAGGTAATCCAGCGTTTCCCTGTGGGAATCAAAGGAAAGATCCGCCGCCTGAAGATTGAAGACGATGATGGAAAGATGCCGATCGGCGCAGATCTTGGAATCGAGCTGCCGCAGTGATCCGGCGGCCACATTGCGGGGATTTGCAAAGAGGGGCAGTTCATCCCGCGCCCGCTCCTCATTCAAGCGGTTAAAGACGGTTTTGGACATATAGACCTCGCCGCGCACCGTCAGCTCCTCCGGCGCGCCCTCCGGCAGCACCATGGGAATATCCCGCACGGTGCGCAGATTCTCCGTCACATCCTCGCCGACGGTGCCATCGCCCCTCGTCGCGCCCTGGACAAAAACGCCCTTTTCATACCGCAGAGATACGGAAAGGCCGTCGATCTTATACTCCACGACATACTTCGGCGCGTCGGTAAATTCCCGCACACGGCGGTCAAAATCCGCAAGTTCCTCAAAGGAGAATACATCCTGCAGGCTTTCCATGGCCACCGCATGGCGCACAGGGGCAAATTCCGACAGCACCGCACCGCCGATGCGCTGGGTGGGCGAATCGGGGGTAACAAGCTCCGGATGCGCCGCCTCAAGCTCCTTCAGGCTGCGCATGAGCGCATCATATTCAAAATCGCTGATTTCCGGGGCATCCTCGGTGTAGTATTTGCGGCTGTGGTAAAGCAGCGTTTCCCGAAGCTCGGAAAGCTTGCGAATGACGTCCGACATGGGCGGTCTCCTGTCTCTTTTTTTCTTCTATTATACCATTTTTTCACCCGGTCAAACAAGACTAATCGATCAAAAAGTCGTTGTATTTATCAAATACCTCTCCATCCGTGATGACCGTGTAATTCTCCGGCACAGCGCCGACAATGACCGTCTCCGCAACGCAGACCTCCGTCGATGCCGAGGTATTGGCGGAATATCCGGCGATGATGACGGTCATCTCCGCCCGGACGCGCAGAAGAATGCGGTGGCGGGTCTGGTTGATGCCAGCCGATTCAAACTGATTCTCCACCTCGCTGTATACCGTACCCACCGGGATCATGCGGATGCGCAGCCGCGGTCCCCGACCGGCAAGAATTTCCGAGCCGAGGATATTTCCGAGGGGGATTGCCACCTCGCCTTCCTCGCAGTTTGTGATGCGGTCGATGACCATGGCATTGACGGCGGTCTTGATGCGGTTGAGCTTTGCGATATCGGTGAAAACGGCGCTCATGCGGCCGTCGGACATCTTTTCAAAAGCCACAAGGCTTGAATAGGTCAAGCCCTCGGCCACCACCTCCTCCGCAACGGCGGCATTGACAACCTCCGCAGCCCAGTTGGATACGGCGGAGGTGGCCATTTGCAGCGCCACCGGGCGAATGTTGCCCCGGACGCGGAAATATATGCCCCCAAAGAGCACAAAAAGTGCCAGCAGCGCCGCCAGCGGGCGCCGCCGCAGGCCGGCAAATATCCGCCGCCGGGCAGCCCGAAGATCAATCTGCAAAATAAATCACCCCCGGTATCCTATGCGGACGCCGGGGGTGCATGTGACAGAATTATTGAATTTTTCCGTGAATCTTTTTGCCCATCAGCAGCGCAACCTCCGCCTCTGTCAGCAATCTCCACTTGCCGGGGGCAAGGCCTGTCAGCGTCAGGGGGCCCTCCGCCACGCGCTTTAAGCGGCGAACCTCCAGCCCGGCGGATTCACACATGCGGCGAACCTGCCGGTTTTTGCCCTCGTGGATGATGACGGAAATGGTGGAGACCCCGGTAACGGGATCGCTCTTCAGCACCCGGGCGCGGGCAGGAGAAATCTCCTCCCCATCGATGAGCATGCCCCGGCGGAAGAGCTTGACGGCGGCCTCCGCATCGCCGGTGACATTGGCGCGGTATTCCTTCTCCACCTCAAACTTCGGGTGGGTCAGCCGCTGGGCAAAGGCACCGTCGTTGGTGAGAAGCAGAAGCCCCTCGGTATTCATATCCAGCCGTCCCACGGGATAAACCCGGTGATTGAGCCCCTCCAGCAGATCGGTCACCGTGCGGCGGCCGCGCTCATCCTCGGTGGTGGTGACATAGCCCCGGGGCTTGTTGAGCATGACATAGGTCAGGGGCGGGCGCTTTTCGATGCGGCGGCCATCCACCTCGATGCGGTCGAGCTCAGGATCGGTGCGCATACCGAGGTATGCCACCTTCCCGTTGACCTTGACGACCCCGGCCTCGATGAGCTTCTCTGCCTCGCGGCGGGAAGCTACGCCAAAACCGGACAGCAGTTTCTGCAAGCGTTCCTGCATATTTTACTTCTCCTTTGTGCCAAAGGCTGCGACGGCGGCGGCAATGCGGTCCTTGAGATCCGCCGCGCAGGCGCGCACATTCTCCGGTGCCGGGCCGCCGTAGGAGCGGCGCAGCGCTAGGCAGTTTTCCAGATTGATGGCATCATAAATATCTTCGCCGAAGAGCTCGCTGTGGGCAGCATATTCCGCCAGGGTCATGCTCTCCAGGGTCTTGCCGTTCTGGGTGCATTCGCCGACGATCTCGCCGACGATCTTATAGGCCGTGCGGAAGGGCATTCCCTTCTTGACGAGATAATCGGCGCAGTCGGTGGCATTGATAAAGCCCGCACCGGCGGCGGCGCGCATATTTTCCCGGCGGATGCGCATGGTGGAGAGCATATCCGGGAAGACGCAGAGCACACCGCGAACGGTATCCACCGCATCAAAGAGGGCCTCCTTGTCCTCCTGCATGTCCTTGTTGTAGGCCAGGGGCAGTCCCTTCATGACCGTAAGCAGGGTGAAAAGATCGCCGTAGACGCGGCCGGTCTTGCCGCGGGAGAGCTCACAGAGATCGGGGTTCTTTTTCTGCGGCATGATGGAGGAGCCGGTGGAATAGGCATCGGAAAGCTCGATAAAGCGGAACTCCAGGGACGCCCACAGGATCATCTCCTCGGAAAGGCGGGAGATGTGCATCATCAGAATGGAGAGGGCGGACATGAATTCCAGCGCAAAATCCCGGTCGGAAACGCCGTCCAGGCTGTTTGCGCAGGGGGCATCAAAGCCCAGAAGCTCCGCCGTACGGTGGCGGTCGGTGGCATAGGTCGTTCCGGCCAGGGCGCCGCTGCCCAGGGGGCTGACATTGAGCCGGCGCAGGCAATCGCGCAGCCGGTCGGCATCCCGCAGGAGCATCTCCGCATAGGCGCACATATAGTGGCCGAAGCTGACGGGCTGCGCCCGCTGCAGATGGGTATAGCCGGGCATGATGGCGTCGGCATAGTCATGCCCGAGCTTTGCCAGGCAGTCGCAGAGGGTGAGGGTCATTTCCGCCACATCGCGGATCTGATTGCGGCACCACAGGCGGATATCGGTCGCCACCTGGTCGTTGCGGCTGCGGGCGGTATGCAGACGGCGACCGGCGTCGCCCAGACGGCGGGTCAGCTCCGCCTCCACAAAGGTGTGCACATCCTCCAGATCACTCTCCAGGGGCAGCCGTCCCTCCGCCACATCCTCACGGATACGGCGAAGCTCCTCTGCCACAAGGCGCGCCTCCGCGGGATCGATGATCCCGCACTCGCCAAGCATGGTGACGTGGGCAATGCTTCCCTCCACATCCTCATGAAACATTCTCTTGTCAAAGGGGAAGGATCTGTTGAGGGCGTCGGCCGCTCTGTCGATATCTTCCTTGAATCTTCCGCTCCAAAGCTTCATTTTTTATGTCCTCCGGTCAGTTGGAAAGGGTGATAAGATCGGCTATGCCGGCAGAAAGGGTATTCCGCTTGTCCTCCGGCAGACAAAGCACCATAAGTCCGGCGTTGTGTGCCATGCGGCAGGCGGCGGCAAAGCGCTCCTCCTCCAGCCTTGCGGCAATGATGAGAGCCTCGGCGCCGATTTCCGGCAAAAGCATCGGCAGCTCGGAGAGGGTTGCCAGCACGCGCACACCGTTGACGGTATTTTTGGCATGGGTTCCCGTTTCGTCCACAAGGCCGGCCACCTGCCAGGGGCAGTCCTCCTTCTTTGAAATCTCCGCCAGCATGCGCACCGCCGTCATCCCCGTGCCGAGGATGAGCACCGGCAGTTTTCGGGGCTGCTCCGGGGGTGCTTCCGGCTCCGGGGCGGTTTCCTCTGCGGATGCATCTTCCCTGCGGCGCAGGTTATCCGCCGCGATGACGGCGGGACCCAGCAGCGCAAGGAGCACTATATATTTTCCCGTATAAACGGAAAGTGCAATGACCACCGCCGCGAGAACGGCCGCCAGCACAAAACGTCTTGTCTTCATGGGGTACCTCACATTGACATTGCATTTCAGCATATTTTACCACAAAGGGTCAGGTTTTGGCAAGGCGGATTGTCTTTTTTCTACATATAAAATGGAATTCCTGCCGTCGGATAAAGCTTTTACAAAAAACTTTTCCCTCTCTTTATCAAAAAGCCACAAATGCGCTTGCCTTTTTATACCAAATATTGTATAATTATGAACAAAGGTTTTGACAATCGCCCGGAATCTCCGCACCCGCGGATCGCAGGTCACCGCGGCTCATAATTTCGGGCGGTAAACCGTTTGAAAAAGATATTGTAGGAGGAATCGGCATGAACATCCATAAGGAATGCATTGCCACGTTGCTCGCCGGCGGTCAGGGCAGCCGACTGCTGGTATTGACGGAGAAAACCGCCAAACCCGCTGTTCCCTTCGGAGGAAAGTATCGCATTATTGACTTTCCCATCTCCAACTGTGTCCATTCCGGCATTGATACGGTGGGCATCCTCACGCAGTATCAGCCGCTGGAGCTCAATGACTACATCGGCAACGGCCAGCCCTGGGGCTTAAATCTCAACCGCGGCGGCGTCCATGTGCTTCCTCCCTATGCGCAGATCGACAAATCCGAGTGGTACAAGGGCACGGCCAACGCAATTTATCAGAATATCGCCTTCATCGAGCGCTATCATCCCGAGCATGTGCTCATCCTCTCGGGCGACCACATCTACAAGATGGATTATTCCGAAATGCTTGAGGCACACAAGCAGAACGGCGCCGAGTGCACCATCGCCGTGCGCAACGTTCCCATTGATGAGGCCTCCCGCTTCGGCATCATGACGGCTGACGAAGAGGGCCGCATCACCAAATTTGAGGAAAAGCCCAAAAAGCCCGAAAGCACCCTGGCCTCCATGGGCGTTTACATCTTCAAGTGGGATGTGCTCCACCGCTATCTCTGCGAGGATGAGGCAAATCCCGACTCCGACAACGATTTCGGTAAAAATATCATTCCCTCCATGCTGCGCGACAAGTGCGCCCTCTATGCCTACAGCTTTGACAGCTACTGGAAGGACGTGGGCACCATCGAAAGCCTGTGGGAAGCCAATATGGATCTCTTAAACCTGCGGGATGCCATCGATCTGCGGGATCCGGATTTCCGCATCTACTCCCGCAACGAGGCCTATCCCTCCTCCTTCATCAGCCCCGAATCGGTCATCCGCAATGCAAACATCGCCGAGGGCTGCGACATCCACGGCACCATTGAAAACAGCATTGTTTCCACCGGCTGCACGGTGGAGGCCGGCGCCACCGTTTCCAACTCCGTGCTCATGCCCGGCGCCCGGGTCTGCGCGGGTGCAAGCGTATCCTACGCCATCATCGGCGAGGATGCCACCGTGGCGGAAAATTCTTCCATCGGCGAGGCGCCGGAGGTTCACGGCGACGGCTGGGGCATTGCAGTGCTCGGCCGGGATAAATCCACCGAGGCCGGCGAAATTCTTCCCGCCGCCTATGTCCGCTGAGAAAGGAGCGTGGGGCAAATGACCGTATCCAACCGTATGACCGGCATTATCTTCAGCAATATGTACGATGAATGCTTCGGTGAGCTGACCAAGATCCGCACCGCGGCCTCCCTCCCCTTCGGCGGCCGCTACCGCCAGATCGATTTCATTCTCTCCAATTTCACCAACGCCGGCATTTCCCGCGTCGGCATCGTCACAAAGTATAACTACTCCTCGCTTATGGACCACATCGGCAATTCCCAGGAGTGGGATCTGAACAACAAGGACGGCGGGCTGGTATTTCTGCCCCCCTTCGGCTCCGGCAAGAGCGATGTTTACCGCGGCAAGCTGGAGGCTCTCTCCAACGCCCTGAATTTCCTTGCCCGCTGCCCGGAGGACTATGTGGTTCTCTCCGATGCGAATATTCTCTGCAATATTGACCTTCGTGAAGTGCTGGCAAACCACATACACAGCGCCTGCGATGTCACCGTCGTGACCATGCGCGCCAAGGAAAGTGACGGCTCCATCCAGTCCCTCGTGCTGGATACCACCGACGGCCGTGTGGATACAATTCTGACCAACTATCCCGCCGTTGCCGGCCAGTCCGTCGGTCTCGGCATCTACATTCTCAGCCGCCAGTTCCTGCTTGGCATTGTGCGCCGCTATGTTGCCGCCGGCAGAACCCATTTCGAGGCGGACTTCCTGCAGCGCGGCTTTAACAACGGAAGTCTCACCGTCAATCTCTGGGAGCATGAGGGCGAGGTTCTCTTCAATCTCGACATTCCCTCCTTCTTCCGCAACAATCTCCGCCTTTGTGATGCTGCACTCCGCAAGGATCTCTTCAACGAGAACCGTCCCATCTACACCAAGGTGCGCGACGAGGTTCCCTCCCTCTACAACGAGGGCTGCGAGATCTCCAACTGCACCGTGGCCGACGGCTGCCTGCTTTCCGGCTCTGCTACCGATTCCGTCCTCTTCCGCGGCGTGACCATCGGCCGGGGTGCCAAGGTTACCTCCTCCATTCTCATGCAGGACTGCATCATTGAGGACGGCGCCGTGGTGGAAAACTGCATTCTCGACAAAAACGTACGCATCACCGCCGGCACCCAGCTGCGCGGCAGCCGCAATAACCCCATGATCGTCAAAAAGGGAGAAACTATATGAAAATTCTCTTCGCCACCTCGGAAGCCGCCCCCTTTTACAAAAGCGGCGGCCTCGGTGATGTCGCCCAGGCGCTGCCTGCAGAGCTTGCCCGCGATCCGGAAAACGATGTCTGCGTCTTTATGCCCTATTACAAGGCCATCAAGGACCGCAAGCTCTCGGAGATCACCTTCGTCAAGAGCTTTTATGTGCATCTTTCCTGGCGCATCCAGCACGTCGGTCTCTTCAAGGCCGAAATGCCCGGCGGCCGCCTGACCTATTATTTTATCGACAACGAGTATTATTTCGAACGCGAGGGCTCCTACGGCTATAATGATGACGGCGAGCGCTTTGCCTACTTCTCCAAGGCCATTCTGGAATCCCTTGCCGTTATCAGCTGGTATCCCGACTGCATCCATGCAAACGACTGGCAGACGGCGCTGGTTCCGGTCTTCCTCGAGGCACATTACCGCCATCTGCCCGATTACAGCCGTATTCCTGTGCTCTTTACCATCCATAATATCGAATATCAGGGCAAAGCACCCCTGCATTTTATCGGCGATGTGCTGGGTCTTTCCGGCAACTGGATCAGCATTCTCGAAAACGACAGTTGCGCAAACCTCATGAAGGCCGGCATCGTCATGTCCGACCGGGTGAGCACCGTTTCCGAAACCTACGCCGTTGAGCTGACCGATCCCATCGTCTCCCGGGAGGTACACGGCATTCTCAGCCGCTATGCCTGCAAGCTCACCGGCATCACCAACGGCATCGACACCGATGTTTTCAATCCCGCCACCGATCTTTCCCTGCCCAAGCGCTTCTCCGCCGCCTCCCCCGCCGGCAAGGCCGCCTGCAAGGCTGCCCTGCAGCAGGAGATGGGGCTGGAGGTGCGCGAAGATACGACGGTTGTATCGATCGTATCCCGCCTGGTCGGCCACAAAGGTCTGGATATCGTTGCCGCCGCCCTGGATGAGATGCTCGCAGAGAACATCCAGCTGGTGGTTCTCGGCACCGGTGAACCCAAATTTGAGGCGCTCTTCCGCGAATATGCCCAAAGATTCCCCGGTCGGGTGGCCGCCCGCATTGAGTTCAACGCACAGCTTGCAAACCGCATCTATGCCGGCTCCGATATTTTCCTCATGCCCTCCCGCAATGAGCCCTGCGGTCTCTCCCAGATGATCGCCATGCGCTACGGCACCATTCCCCTCGTCCGCCGTACCGGAGGTCTTGCCGACACCGTGCCCTCCTACGATCCCACCGACGGAAGCGGTCTTGGCTTCACCTTTGTGGATTACAACGCCGGCGAGCTTCTCGGCGCCCTGCGCCGCGCCCTTGCCCTGCGGGCAGACCCGGATGCCTGGAACGCCCTCAGCATCGCCTGCATGAAGACGGATAACAGCTGGAAGCGCTCCGGCTCCGCCTATATGCAGCTTTACCGCGATATTATCCGCTGCCGCGAAGGCTATAACGGATAAAAAATACTTTTATACTTCCCCTACCGAAAGGAACCTGTATCAAATGACGCCTGAAAAGATCCGCGCCCTCCTTGATGAAACCTCCCTCCGCCTCTTTGGCCTCGACATGGCCGAAGCCAACGACAAGCAGAGATATAAAGCCCTCTGCACCATCCTCGCCCGCGGCCTGGTTGATAAGAGCCGCCGTTTTGAAGAGGCCTGCACCAAGGAAGGGCGCAAGCGCTCCGCCTATCTCTCCATGGAATTTCTCGTCGGCCCCAATCTCCGCAACACCCTGCACAATGCCGGGCTTACGGAGGATTACCGCAAGGCTCTCGCCCTCTGCGGCGCCGATCTTGACACCCTGATCGAGCTCGATCCCGACCCCGGTCTCGGCAACGGCGGTCTCGGCCGCCTCGCCTCCTGCTATATGGACTCCGCCACCGGAATGGATATGCCGGTAACCGGCTATTCCATCCGTTATGAATTCGGCATCTTCCGCCAGAAGATCGTTGACGGCTGGCAGATGGAATTCCCCGACGACTGGCTCTCCCTGGGCGGTCAGTGGCTGCATACCCGCGAGGAGGATGCCGTGGAGGTGCGCTTCGGCGGCTATGTCACCCTCCGGGAGATTGACGGACGGCTTACCCCCGAATACCATGACTATCACAGCGTCATTGCCGTTCCCTCCGATATGTTCATCACCGGTTACGACACCGATACCGTCAACCGGCTGGTGCTTTGGAGCTGCAAATCCAAGAACACCTTCGATATGTCCACCTTCTCCCGCGGCGACTATGTCAAAGCGCTGGAGGAAAACACCATGGCCGAGGTTATCTCCAAGGTTCTCTACCCTGCCGATAACCACGAAGCCGGCAAGCGGCTGCGCATCCGCCAGCAGTATGTTATGTGCTCCGCCACCCTGCAGACCATTCTGAAGGATCACGTGGCAAACTACGGCTCCCTCGACACCCTGCCCGATAAGATGGCCGTGCATATCAACGACACCCATCCGGCCATGTGCGTGCCCGAGCTCATGCGCCTGCTCATCGACGATTACGGCTATTCCTGGGACAAGGCCTGGGAAATCTGCTGCCGTACCCTCTCCTACACCAACCACACCGTCATGAGCGAAGCCCTGGAGCGCTGGAATCTGGAGCTTTTCCGCTCCGAGCTTCCCCGCATCTGCCAGATCTGCGAGGAGATCGACCGCCGTGCCCGCGCCCGCTTTGCCGCCGCCTATCCCGGCGACCTTGCCCGCATCGATTATATGGCTCCCGTTTCCCACGGCGAGCTGCGCATGGCAAACCTCTGCCTCTGCTGCTGCCATACCGTCAACGGCGTTTCCCAGCTGCATTCGCAGATCCTCTGCCAGTCCCTCTTCCGGGATTTTGCCCGCATCGCCCCGGAGAAATTCACCAACGTCACCAACGGCATCGCCTACCGCCGCTGGCTCTGCCAGGGAAATCCCGCCCTCACAGAGCTTCTCTCCTCCCTCATCGGCGACGGCTTCAAGAAGGATGCCAACTGCCTGCGCGAGCTGGAGCGCTACGCAGACGATGCCTCCGTCCTCGCGGCACTGCGCAACGTTAAGCGGCAGAATAAGGAGCGCCTTGCCACCATTATCCGCGAGAAGAACGGCGTCATCGTATCCCCCGATGCCATCTTTGACATTCAGATCAAGCGCCTGCACGAGTATAAGCGCCAGCTTTTGAATGCGCTGCACATCCTCCATCTCTACCGCACCCTCAAGGAGCATCCCGAGATTGAGATGCCGCCCCGCGTATTCATCTTCGGCGCGAAGGCTTCCGCAGGTTACCTGATGGCCAAGCGCATCATCCGCCTCATTGTGGCCATCGCCGACACCGTCAACACCGATCCCGCCGTGCGTGACCGGCTGA
>JAFXIE010000029.1 GCA_017533425.1 Clostridia bacterium
CCTCCTCCGTCAGAAGGCAGGTCTCGATGATGACCTTGAGGATTTTATCCCCGCAGGCCTCCTTGACGGCGGCGATCTCCGCGCAAAGCTCCTCATCCCGTCCGTCCTTGAGCCAGCCGATGTTGATGACCATATCGATCTCATCGGCACCGCGGGCGATGGCATCCCGCGCCTCAAAGCACTTGGCCTCGGTGGTGGAATAGCCGTTGGGGAAGCCGATGACGGTGCAAACGGCGATCCGGCCGGCAAGATATGCCGCCGCGTCCCCTACATAGGCCGCGGGAATGCAGACGGAGGCGGTGCCATACTTCAGCGCATCCGCACAGAGCGCAAGGATCTCCGCCCGGGTGGCGGCGGGGGCAAGCAGGGTATGGTCAACGTGGGAAAGGATTTCCCCGACAGTATAGGACATATAATACCTTCTCCTTTTCTTTTTTGCACGGCGTCAAACAAACCGCCGCAGGTTTGTGGATTTCCGTACCTCTTCGGCAAAATAGCTTTCCATCGCGCAGTAAAGCACGTTGTAGATATGCGGACGGTTGATATCGTCATCCGCCAGATCGCCGTTGTATACACGGTTTGCAAAATCCAGCAGCAACGTCAGGACGCTGTGCATAATGGCGACCACGTCGGCCTCGTCCTTGAAAAGAGGCCGAAAGCAGTTCACGATTTCGGAAAACCGCTGATTGTGTCCGGCAAGGGATTGGCCTTTGAAATAGATCGAATAATAATAGCGGATATAAAAGCGGCACTGCGTCTCGTTGTTGATCGCAAATCTCCAGACCCGCAGAAACACCTCACAGAGCCGTTCCCGGACGCATCAGCTTGCATCCCGGTAGTATTCCACGCATCTTTGCAGATCCTCGGCAAATTCCTCGTCAAGACACTCAAGATGCTCCTTGTTGCCGAAAATACGGTAGATGTAGACCTCGTTCATCCGCATATCCGGCAGCGTCTCACCGTCAAAGGTGATTGCCTTGGTCGTCGCCTTCTCAAATCCACCCTCCGCAACAAGCCGGACGGTGTTATGGATGAGGATTTCCCGAAGCTCCTGTTCCCTTTTCAAAACGAACACCCTATTTCCCGTTTTGTCAAAGCAGCGGGCGTATCCTTCCGCCCGATACTGACATTATAGCACCCTCCCGAACGGAAATCAACATTCCGCCGCACCAAAAAGTCCCTTTGCGGTTGACAGCATTTTTCTCTTTTGCTATACTCAAAAAAAACGGTTACAATAGCAAGGAGGCCCTCCATGGATTACGGCATCTTCGATCAGAACCAATGGATGTTTCCCGACATCGTCCGCGAGGACGGCCGCAGGGATGCGGATTTTTCTCTGCTGAAGGGACAATGCAGGGCCTTTCAGGTACAGTTCACCGGCCTGACGCCGGGAGCCGCCGTCACGTGGTCCGCCGAGGAGGCGGAGGGAATCCGCCTGCAGTATTTCCGCGAGATCGAGGTCTGCGTAAACCGAAACACCAACGCACTGCAAAACGGCCTTCTCACCACCGATCACTGGGAAGACATCTCGCAGGATCGCGTACGCAGAGCCCCTTACCGCACCTACGATCCTCTTCTGCCGGCGGACGGTCTCTGCGCAGAAAAGGAGACGGAGGTCTACTGTGTTTTTCTGACCCCCGACAGAGAAACGGCTGCGGGTGTACGTTCCCTCCGGATCCGCTTTTGCTGCGGAGGAGATGAGCTTATCCTCCCCGTCCGTATTCGCGTACTGGACAAGCAGCTGCCCGAGCGCACATTACAGCTCACCAACTGGTACAGCGAGGCCCTTGTCGCCCACTGGCACGGCCTGGAATACGGCTCAGAGGCTCACATCGATATGCTCCGGCGCTATCTCGGCACCATGCGTGACTGTCATCAGAACATCTGCCGCGTCACTTTCGGCGATATGAAGGTGACCAAAGCCGACGGAGAATACATCTTCGACTTTTCCGCCATGAAACGCTGGGCAGAACTCGGGCTCGAATGTGGCTTTGACACGCTGGAGTGGGAGCCCATCATCAGCCGTCCGACATGGCGGGATCCTCCCTTCACCGTTTTTGATATCGCCGACTCGTGCAAGCCACTGGAATGTCTTTCCACCCCGGGCCGCAAATATCTGACCTCCTTTTTAACGCAGTTCAATGCCTTTCTCACCGAAAACGGCTGGCGTGAGATTTCCCTTGTGCACATCAGCGATGAGCCCAAGGAACGCTGCGCCGACGATTTCCGGATCCTTGCGGGCATATTCCGGAAATATCTGCCGGGCATCCGGCTCATGGATGCCATCGAGATCTATTTCATCGAAGAAGCGCTGGATATCTACGTGCCGAAAAATCATTATTACCAGCTTAACCGGAACGATTTTGAAGCCCTGCGCAGCGACCGCAACGAGCTTTGGTTCTATACCTGCAATATACCGGGCGGCAAATTCCTCAACCGTTTTCTGGACTCGCCTCTGCTCAACACGCGCCTGCTCCACTGGGGCAATTACAGATATAACCTGACCGGCTATCTGCACTGGGGCTATTTCTACTGCAGCGAAACCCAGGACCCCTTCGAGCAGACCAGCCGGAGCCCCGGTCTCCCCGCCGGAGATACCCACATCGTTTATCCCGGCAAGGACGGCCCCCTGCTCTCCCTTCGCTGGCTGCAGATGAAATGCGGAACGGAGGATTATGAGATCCTGCGCGCCCTGAGCCTGCATGACAGGGGCCGGGCCGACGCCCTATGCAGAAGAGTCCTGCGGAGCTTTGACGACTACGTCACGGATACCGCAGACTTTGATGCGGTTCTATGCGAGCTCACGGAGGCATATGCCGCAATATAAAAGAACACGGGGACGGTTTTTCCGTCCCCGTTTCCGTGTCCTCTTTCGGTATATTTATTCTGTTTTTGAAAAAACTACAGAGATCAAACCGCTTCTCCGCGGGATTTCAGTATCAGCCGGTCGGCAATCATGGCGATAAATTCGGAATTTGTGGGCTTGCCCTTGGCATTGGAGATGGTGTAGCCGAAGATATTCTGCAGCACCTCCAGATCTCCCCGCTCCCAGGCCACCTCGATGGCATGGCGGATGGCGCGCTCCACACGGCTGGCCGTGGTCTGGAACTGCTTTGCCACGGTGGGATAGAGAACCTTTGTCACCGCGTTGATGGCCTCGGGGTCGTTGACGGCGAGAATGACGCCCTCCCGCAGATACTGATAACCCTTGATATGGGCCGGAACGCCCACCGTGTGCAAAAGTCCCGTCACCTCGGCATACAGGGAGAAGGGCCGTTCTCTGCGGGGCTTGGCAGCGGGGACGCGCCGTCCCAGCAGATCGTCCACCCGCTCGGAGATCTGGCTTGCCTCAAAGGGCTTGATGAAGAGATAGTCCGCACCGAGGGCTGCAGCCTCAGCAGAGATGCGGTCATTGATAAAGGAGGTCATAAAGATCACCCGCGGGGGCTTTGCGGTGCGGCTGCTCATCACCTCCCGCAGTACGGCAAGGCCGTCCAGCCGGGCAAGCAGCATGTCCAGCAGCAGAACGTCGGGCTTTTTATCCCTTACAGCGGCCAGCACCGAGGGGCCGTCTCCCCATGCGGTATAGCATTGCACGTCCGCCTTTCCCGCAAGCAAACTGCGCAGCTGATCTGCATAATCTTTGGATTCCGCGCCGATAAGAATGGTAGAGCTCATTGGATCAGGGTTCCTTTCTTTTTTATAGTCAAAATATATCACCACGCGCCATAAAACGCAACACTTTTTCCATAAATCGCCCCGGTTTTTATCCCCATTTTCCCCGCTTTTGCCCACTTTTTCTCCCCATTCCCCACAAAGCCGCCAAGAGCCCCCGACTTCCGCCTTTTTCCGCCGCGATACGCGCCGCCGCTTTACAAGTTGACGAATATGGACTATAATGAATGGAGAATCACGAAAGGAGGAGTGTCCTATATCCGAGTCCTCTGCAAAGAGCGTTGCCCGCGGGGCGTTCATTCTGCTCATATCCAATTTTATCGTCAAGCTCATCGGCATCTTCTATAAGGTGCCCCTGACCAATATGATCGGCGAGCTCGGAATGTCCTATTTCCACTCCGCCTTTGAGGTGCAGCAGGTGCTGCTGACCTTCTCCCTCTCCCTGCCTGTTTCGGTCTCCAAGCTTGTGGCGGAATCCGCCTCCCTGGGGCGCGGAGCCGAGGTGCGGCGCATCTTCCGCGTCACCCTCGTCACCTTCTCCGCCATCGGCATTCTCGGCACCGGCATTCTCATCCTCGGCGCGCCGGCCTTTGCCGCCGCCACCGTTTCCGTCAAGGCGCAGTATGCCATCATCGCCCTTGCCCCTTCCCTCTTCCTTTATGCCATCGCCGCCACCTTCCGCGGCATGTACCAGGGACTGGGCAACATGGTGCCCACCGCCGCAACCCAGATCACCGAGGCGGTGGCAAAGCTTGTCTTCGGCATTCTGCTGGCCTGGCTCTGCCTGCGTGCAGGGCTTTCGGATGAATATGTCGCCGCCGGCGCCATTTCCGGCACCACCATCGGCATCGTATTCTCGGTGCTCATCCTCATTCCCCTGTATTTCCTGCCCGCCACCCGCCGCCGCATGACCGCCATCCCCAACGGCGGTGAAAGCGATTCCGCCCCCCGGCTGCTCAAAAAGCTTCTGCAGGTGGCCATCCCCGTCACCCTTTCCTCTTTTATTGTCAATCTCACGAGCTTTCTTGATCTTTTTTGCATTTCCAACCGTCTGCAGCACATCGGCATGAGCGAGGATGCCGCCGCCGCGGTTTACGGCGGCTACAAATCCTATGCCCAGCTGCTCTTTAACCTGCCTCCCTCCCTCATCGCCTCCATCGGCCTCGGCATTCTGCCGGCCATTGCCGCCGCCCATGTGACCGGCCGGGCGGAACGGCGCTCGGGCATCATCAATTCCGCCCTGCGGGTGACCATCCTCTTCGCCATGCCCTGTGCGGTGGGTCTCGTTGTGCTGGCCGGCCCCATTCTGCATATGCTCTTTACCGCAAATCCCGCCGGCGTGGAGGCAGCCGTACCCCTCATGCGCACCCTCGGCGTCGCCTCCCTCTTTGCCTGCATCGCCTCGGTGACCACCTCCTGCCTGCAGGGCATCAACCGCCTGCGGCTGCCGATGATCTCCCTGGCCATCGGCGCCTCGGTCAAGCTCATTGCAAACTATATTCTCGTTGGCATCCCCGCCATCGGCATCCAGGGCGCCCCCATCGGCACCAATCTCTGCTATATCACCATCATTTTTATCAACGGCTCCGTTCTCATCCGCAAGGCAGGCCTTCGTCTGCAGCTGGTGCAGACCCTGCTCAAGCCCCTCGCCGCCGGCGCGGCCATGGGCATCTTCTGCCACCTCTTCTACCGCGCCGTTGCAGGCCCTCTGGGCTCCTCCGTTGCCTGCCTTGTGACCATTTTCTGCGCGGCGATCTTCTATGTTGCGGTGCTGGTGCTGCTGCGTGCCTTCACCGAGGAGGATCTTTCCCTTTTGCCCAAGGGGCATCGCATTGCAGCCCTGCTCAAGCGCATCAAGCTGCTGTAACCAAATCAAGCCTTAAAAAAAAGCTCTCTGCGGGATGCCGCAGAGAGCTTTCTTAATGCCATTTTTTACCATTCAGAGAATAAATCCGCCGTCAACCCCCAGCACCTGTCCGGTGATGAAGGATGCCCGCTCCGAGCACAGGAAGGCTGCCGCCTCCGCCACATCCTCGGGGGTTCCGATGCGCCCCAGGGGGGTATCCGCCGCCAGCGCCGCCATATCCTCCGCAGAGAGATCTCCGTTCATGGGGGTATCGATGACGCCGGGAGCCACGCAGTTGACCCGGATGCCCGAGGGCGCCAGCTCCTTTGCCAGCGAATAGGTCAGCCCATGCAGCCCGGCCTTGGTGGCGGAGTAGACCGCCTCCAGCGAGGCACCGGCCGTTCCCCACATGGAGGAAACAAAGAGGATGCTGCCCCGCCCCCGGCGAATCATGCCCCGGCAGACCGCCTTCGCGGCAAAAACCGAGGCGCCGAGGTTGATATCGGTCAGCTGCCGCCAGCTTTCGGGCGTGGTATCCACAACAAGCTCCCGCCGGGCGATGCCCTGGGCGCAGACCAGACAGTCGATATGCCCAAAGCGCGCCTCCGCCGCCGCGATAAGTGCCTCCGCCGCCGTCGGGTCGGACAGATCCGCCGCAAAGGCCTCCGCATCGCAGCCGCCGGCACGAAGCTCCTCGGTCAGCTGCCGCGCTTTTTCGGCGCCGCTGCAATAGTGCAGCGCTACGGCATAGCCATCCTCCGCAAAGCGGCGGCAGATGGCCGCCCCGATGCCCCCGGATGCGCCGAGAACGAGTACCGCAGGCATAAACTCACACCTCCCGGGCGAGGGCTTCACGCAGCGCCCCGCACAAACAGTCAATCAGCTCCGCTGCCGGGCAGTTGCCCACCCCGGCCACATAGAGGCCGCAGCGGTTCATGGGTAAAATCAGTTTTTTTGCCGGGCTTGCCGCCACGGCGGAGGCAATTTCCGCCGTCAGCTCACCCTTCATGGAGCCGGCGTTGAGAATGCCGGCGGTGCCGAGGATATAGTCAGCCCCGGAAATACGCTCCAGCACGGCCGCCTTCTCCCACAGCGCGGTTCCGCCGCAGGCCGCCGCCATGCGCTCGGCCGCAGCCCGGTTGGTGCCAAGGCAGAAGAGGCTATGCCCCTCCCGAAGATCCGCAATTCCTGCGGCGATGGCCGTTCCCAGGCCACCGCCCTGGCCGTCAAGCACGCAGAGCACCATGCCGCTTACCGATCCTCCGGCTTAAAGGAAATGAGCAGTCCCGCCGAGTATTCCAGCAGGCCGTTTCCCGCTTCCGGAAGCTTTTTCCACTCCTCGCCCAGCATCTCCAGCACCAGCGGGCGGCGCTGCCCCTTGATGGCAAAGCTCGCCCGGTAATGGTTCTCGCTTGCCCGGGTATCGGGCGCCAGGCCGTCATTTTCGTCCGGATCGGCCGCATTTTCCACATATTTGCGCAAAAGCTGCGCACGGCAGGTCTTGACGCTTTTGTCAAATTCCGTCTTGCTGTATTTTCCGAGATCCCGCACCACGGCCACGCCGATGACGATCAGCAGCGTCAGCACGATGGCCCCGATGGCGATCAGGCGGGTGGTGTCATCCAGCGCGGTCTGCAAAAGCTCATTAAAGGTATGCTCGCCCATGGTTGTATTCTTCCTTTCCTCGGGAAAATCATCTTTCTCCATCCCATTATAGCACGGAAAGAGAGCCGGCGCAAGCCGCATCGCTCACACCACCGCAAGAATCTCCGTATCCCCCCTGACATCCTCCGGACGGAGGGCATTTTCGATGGGATCTCCCTCCCGGTAGATGCCCGGTGCACTGCCCCGCCGCACAGAAACATGCAGCCGTCCGCCGCCGAAGGGATAGATAAAGGAATATCCTTCCCACCCTTTGGGCAGATACGGAAACAGGCTCAGAACCCCATCCTGATGCCGCAGACCGAACAGGCACCGCAGCACCGCCTGCATATACCATCCCGCCGCGCCGGTATACCAGCTCCATCCGCTGCGTCCCCGGTGGTCGGGATGGTCGTACACATCCCCGGACAGCACAAAATCCTCACATTTTCGCACATCCTCCCTTCGTTTTGCCGGCAGCAGGGACAAAAGCATCCGCATTCCCAGCTCCTCCTCCCCCAGGGAGAAGAGCGCCATGCAAAGCCATACAGCCGCATGGGTATACTGCCCGCCATTTTCCCGGATGCCGGGCGGATAATCGGCAATGTAGCCGGGATTCTTCCCCTCGCCGGCAAAGGGCGGGGTGAGCAGGCGAAGATAGCTTCCCTCTTCATCCCATAATCGATTTGCCGCCGCAAGGCAGGCCGCGCGTTTTTCCTCCTTTCTGCCCTCCGGCACCCAGGTTGAAAAGCTTTGGGCAATGGAATCGATGGCGCAGGCCCCCTCGCCGCCCCCGCCGAGGGGGCTTCCGTCATCCCAGAAGGCGCGGATATAGTGTCCCTCTGCCCGGGCGTCCAGTGCCGCGTTGGCCATGCCGCCGGCAAAGAAGCCGAGCTCCTCCGCCTTTTGCTCCATCCCCGCCCGGCGGCAAAGCAGCGCCGTTTTGCGATAGACATGGGCTGCAAAAAAGCCCAGCCATACGCTCTCGCCCCGCCCTTCGGCGCCCACGCGGTCCATGCCGTCATTCCAGTCCCCCGACAGCATCAGGGGCAGGCCGTGGCGGCCAAGTCCCCGCTCACTGACCGTGTCGCAGGCGCGCACGCAGTGCAGAAGAAGGCTTTCCCGCCGCCGGGATATGCCCGGCCGCTCGCAGCGGCTCTCCTCCCCGTCCTCCAGCACCGCCGAGGAAAGATAGGGCACCGTCTCATCGAGAATTTCGGCATCTCCCGTCACATTGACATATTCAAACACCGCATAGGGAAGCCACAGCAGGTCGTCGCTGCAGCGGGTGCGCACGCCGAAGACCCCGTCGGGCAGGTCATGCCACCAGTGCATTACATCCCCCTCCTCATACTGCCTTGCGGCGGCGGTGAGAATGACCTCCCTTGCCAGGGGAGCATCAAAATGCACCAGGGCGCAGATATCCTGCAGCTGATCGCGAAATCCGCTGCCGCCGCCGCACTGCCAAAGGGATGCCTTGGCATAGATGCGGCTTGCCAGCACCTGATAGAGGCAGGCGCCGGAGAGATATGCATCAAGCATCCGCTCGGGGGTATCCGGCCAGAGGGTGGCCGTCCGGGCGGCAAAGTGCCGCTGCGTATCGGAAAGGGCCTTTTCCGCCGCCCCCGGCGAAAGATAGGGCAGCAGCCCCTCCGCATCTCCCATACCGGCCAGCAGCACAAAGCAAAAGGCTCCCGATACCGGCGCAAGGGAAAGCTCCATGCGCGCATCTCCCCCCTGAGAGGGCGGAGAGCACTCCACCCTTCCGGAGGCAAGGCAGGTGAATTTTTCCCCGGGGAAGAAGATCCCCCCGGCATTCTGCATGACCGCCCCGCCCAGAGCCTCCGGCAGCACGGTGAGATAGGCCCGGTCGGCCTCCTTTTCCCCCAGCAGGGGGCGCAGCTGCCAGGCAAGGCGGATCTCCCGCTCCGCATAGCCCTCCACCAGCATGATGCGCAGCGGTACCTTGGGCGGAACGAACATCCGCGTCCGCACCCGCAGTCCCGCCGCAGCCTTTTCCCACACGGCACAGCCCAGATCAAAGCGCACCGCGCAGGGATGGATCCCATCCTTGAAAAGAGACATTTCATGCACGCCGTCCGAAAGGGTAAGCCGCTCCGCGAGGTTTCCGCCCAGGGGATCCATGCTGAAATGGGTCAGGCGGTAGAGCCGCGCATTGCGATACCACATGCCGCCGGGGCCAACATCCTCGGCAATGCAGCCAAAGCTCCGGTTTGCAAGAGGCATGCTCCAAACCACCGGGGTCATATGCGCCGCCGGAATGGCCGACAGCTCTCCCACCGGCTCCGGCAAGGCTTCTCCCCCCGGCAGACCGAAGGGAGGCAGTCTTCCGCCCTCAGAGCAAGCTCCCGGCACAAAGGGAACCGTGAAATCCAGGGCAGCCGCCGCGGAGAGCAGCCGCAGTTCTCCCTCCGAGAGGGCGTTTCGGGAGAGAATGTGCAGTCCCGAGGCCTCCGTCAGCCCAAACTCCGCCGCCTTCTCCAGCACCGCCTCCTTTCCGGGATGAAAATATCCCTCTCCGTCATCGGTCAGCACCGCCATCTCGCAGGAAAGCCCGGCGCGACGGTACATGGCATAGCAGAAGAGAGGAAATTCCTCCGCCCCGCCGTCAGCCCGATTGCCAGAAAGAATCAGGGGCACATCCCCCGCAATTCCAAGCTTCCACAGTGCTGCATACGCCCCGTCCGGCAAGGCATCCCGGCAGACTTTACCCCGGGGTGCCCCAAAGAGCCGCGCCGACAGGCGCTGGGCCTCAGCATGTCTGCGGGCATCTCCGCCGCGCCGGGCACCCGCCGGCAGCGCATCCGCCCGTTCATGGCGAACGCCGAGGGCCCGCAGGGCAGCCCCCCGCTCCCAGGCAACTGAGATCACCGCCCGCAGGACAACATCCCCGCCGGGCGGCAGGGTGATCTCCGCCTGCGCCGCCATCACGGGATCCAGCACATCTCCCGCGCTCTGCGCAAAGCGCATACCGTCGGGATCATAGCCCCTGCGCCCCAGCAGCGTCTCGCGGGAGGTTTCATACCGCACATCGGCCCCCTCTAGGGCAAAGGCAAGCCACAGCCGCCGCTCTCCCTGCCGCCGGGAAGCCAGGGCAGCACCCCCGGCAATCTCCGTGCGCACAAAAAGCCGCCGATAGGTGGGATGTGCCTCATACTCCGCCGCCGGGCAGAGCATGGGCTCAAAGGCCAGGGTGAATCGCCCCGTCACAGGGTTGTCCCCCCGGTTGACCAGCTTGTATTCCCGGATCTCGGCGGCATGGTTGCGGGAGACAAAGACCTCCGCCACCACACCGAGATTCCCGGAAGAGCTCTCAAAGGTCATCACGTTGCCGCATCGCACGCATCTGCGCGAGATGGATTTTCTCTCCGTATGCACCGGTATTTTCTCCTCCTGTGCGGTAAACCAGGCACGGATACCGCCGGGCTCGCAAAGCAGATCCCCCGCCGGGCGATAAACACCGACCCCCTCAAAAAAAGCCGTTCCAAGCCCGCGCTCGTCCACCGCCAGGGTATAGGCGCCGTTGCCAAAAAGGCAGCCCTCCGGATCGGCAGGATTTCCCGCCGTCTCCCGGGCAAACTCCACCGCGGTGTAGACATTTTTGCGCTCAAAAGTCTCGCGGCTGTGCCGCCGCATGATATTTGCGCCCACCGGCAGGCGCTCCTTGAGCAGACCCGCAAAGGCGGATATCTCCGGAATGCGCATCATCCGGGCGGGATTTTTCCCCCGCGTAAGCATAAGATGAAGGCTCATCAGGCTCATGCCCATGTGATGGGACATATAGGTCGCCACCGGCTCAAAGGCTCTGCCGCCCGTGCGGGCAGGGGTAAAATCCGCCGCCTCATAGAAGCCGTAGCGCCCCCGCAGCCCCGCCTTTTCAAAGGCAGCCAGGCAGCGCAGCGCATCGCGCGGCGCATAGGGAAGGCAAAGAAATACGCTGTAGGGAGAAAGCACCGTCTCCTTCCCCATCCCCCGCCGCAGAGCAAGCCCCGGCACGCCGTGGGCCTTGTACTGGTATACCATGCTGCGGTCAAAGGCGCGGTAGGCACTCTCCGAGGTTCCCCAGAGGGGACTTCCCGCCGGCCTGTACCGCCGCTGTGCCGCAACGCAGAAGGCAGTGCTCTCGGCGATGAGGGAATTTTCAAAGAGGGGCAGATAGAGCTCCGGCATGAGATATTCAAAGGCGCTCCCCGTCCAGGAAGCCAGCCCGGCATACCCGCGATGCCCCACCAGTCCCCGGCCGAGGCGCCCCCAGAATTTCTCCCCCGCCGCCCCGAAGGCTGCGGCAATAAAGCCCGTCAGGCGGGCTTCGCTGGCCAGCAGGTCGTAGCAGGAGGGCATGACGGAGTTATCCCGTCCATCTGCCCCGATGGAAAAGAGCTCCCGCCGTCCGTCATAAAGGGCGCGGAAATCCATCCCCCGGAAAAGAGCCATGGCCCGCGCCCCAAGTTCGGCAAAGGCGCCTCCCCTTTCCTCCGCATAGGCATATAACAGCAGCAACGCCGCCGCCAGGTTTCCGCTGTCCACCGTGGAGATCTGATAGGGCGGCAGCGGCCGCTGGGTGCGGGTATCCACCCAGTTGTAGATGTGTCCACGCCACTTTTTTTGCCGCTCCAGGGCATCCAGCTGCCCGGAGATCAGGCGCATTCCCTCCGCCTCTTCAACAAAGGACAGATCCATGGCGCAGATGACCGCAGAGATCCCAAAGCCGATATCCGTCGGCGAGGTGCGATGGGCAATGCCGGCGCTGGGTTCCTCCTGCAGGTTATCCGGAATGAGAAAACCCTCCTCCGGGCGAAGCATATCCCGAAAATAGTGCCAGATTTCCTCCGCCCATGCCCGCAGGCGCGCTTCTGTTTCCGGCCGCAGGTCATATTCCGTCCGGCAGGGGGCAGAAAGAGCCGTAACAGCCACAAAGGACAGCATCCAAAGGATGCCGACGGGAATACCGAGCCCTCCGGCGCGCAGCGCAAAAATGCCCGAGACCACCCCCGGAAAGCAAAGCCGCCACAGGGATGCGGCATCCTGCCCGGCGCTCTCCGCCTCGGCCGCAGTGACCCAGGCAAGCATGCCCTTTCCGCGCAAAATGCCCCGCACCGCGCATACCACGGCAGAAACCGAAGTCCATGCCCGCACCGGCAGAAGCCATACCTCCACCGCCGCCCGGGCTATCGCCGCCCAAAGCCCCGCCGCCGCGGCGGAATAAAAGCGCCAGACCCGCAGCCCGCGTCCCATTTCCCCGGCCAGGGCGCCAAAGAGCTCCGGCAGAATGACACAGGCCATGGCCAGCACAAAAAGCGCCTCTCCCCGCCGTGCCGCCAGGGCTGCGAGGGCAAGGCAAAGCACCGCCGGGGCAGTCATCGCCCGACGGACATTGTCAAATATCTTATACCGCGTCACCCCATCCAGCGGGTTTCTCTTCCGGCCGCCCTCCCGGCAGGGAATGCGCCGGCCAGCCCAGGCGGCGATCTGCACATCCCCCCGGATCCAGCGGCGCAGGCGGGTGAAATAGGCCTGCACCCGATGAGGACAGCCGTCGGTCATCTCGGTGTCGTTGACCAGGGCGCAGCTTAGATAGCCCGATTCCAGCAGATCGTGGGACAGAATGCGCCCCGCAGGCAGATCACCGAGACAGGCGCGGTAGGCATCCACATCGATGAGCCCCTTGCCGGTAAAGCTTGCCGCGCCGAAAAGATCCATATACAAATCGCTGCTGACCGAACCGTAGGCATCGCACCCGCCGACGCCCCCCGTCAGGCGGGCAAAGGGGGATTTATGCACGGCGGCAAGGTCGGTGACGATGCGGGGCATGGCCATGCCGTAGCCCGAAACCACCCGCCCGCCGGAAATGCGGGGGCGGTTGACCGGGCAGCAAAGGGTGGCCACCAGAGGCAGAATGCTGTAGGGCTCCGCCCTTGTATCCGCATCAAGGGTCAGCACATACCGGATGTCGCCGGGAAGCTCACCGCCGTAGACCGGCAGCCCGCCCTCTCCCCGCAGCGCATCAAAGAGCTCTGCCAGCGCCCCGCGTTTTCTTTCCTTTCCCATAAAGCGCCCCTCGGTGGCGGCATATTCCCGCTGCCGCAGGAAGAGAAGGGCGTTCATCCCCTCTTCTTTGAGCCGGTCGATCTCCCCCTCCGCCGCCGCCCGGAGGGCATCGTCCTCCGGCATATGCGCCTTGGGCGCATCCCGGAAATCCAGCAGCAGACCGAACAGCAGATTTTCCCCGCAGTTGCGGTTGGCTGCCCGGAATTCCCGCAGTCTGCGGGCAAGGCAGACGGCATCCGCCGGCGAGGTGATGAGGGAGGTTATGACGCAGAGGGTCTTTCCCTCCGGCGGGATGCCCTCCGGCAAAGAGAGCCGGGGCGTTGCCGCAGGGCGGAGGTACCGCAGCACAAAAAAATCGCAGAGCCCCCGGGCAAGCCCATGTGCCGGCAGCAGGGAAAGGATTGCCAGCGCCGGCGAGGGTGCCGCAAGGCAGAAAAGTGCCCAAACCGCTGCCGTCAGCCCCCCAAGCAGGAGGAAATATGCCCGCCCGCGCCAGGACTTTCCGGCGGAAAGCTTCTGCAGGCGGGCGCAAAGCTCCCCATTTTCCACCAGGTGCCTGGCCAGCACATCCGGCCGCTCCCCGCACTGCCGGGCAAAGCGGGAAACCGCCCCGCGAAAGGCAGCGCGGCTGCGGACATCCAGCCGGGGATAAAGCCCCTCGCCATCCTCGGAGAGGATGCGCTCCACCCGATCGTGCTTTGCCACCAAATCCCGCAGCTCCCCCCCGCGCAGGGCGTGCAGCGCCGTCACCGCCCGGGAAATGCCGGGCAGATACCTGTTCTCCCGCTCCCGGACGCCGTCCATTTTCCGGTATGCCTCCGCAAGCCATACCGCAATATGGCATACCAGCATGGCGGGAAGGAGGGAAAGCTCCTCCTCCGGCAAAAACGCGCTCTCGTTATAGGCATCCACCGCACAGCCGATTTCCTCCTCCGAGAGCTTTCCCGCGCCGCAGGCCACCAGCATCCGGCAAAGGCTTCCGAGGGCACTCTCCCTGCCCGCCGTATGCAGCGCGCGCACGCGCAAAAGGGTTCGCTGCGCCGCCTCCCCTTCCTCGAGGATAAAGCCCCCGTTGTCACAGAGCCAGGCCTCCGCCGGGGATTTTCCCTCCTCCGGCAGGCTGTCATACCGCCGCTTCAGCTCCCGCAGCGCGGCGGAGAGCTGCGCCGTCTCCGCCCGCGGTGCCCGCCGTTCTTCCTCTGCGAGATTTGCGCAGGTTTTTCCGATACGGATAAAAATTTCCTTTTGCAAGCTCTCATCTCCCTGTACGTTTTTTGCTATTCTCCGCATTTTTTGCGGGCAATATGCAAAAAATCTATTGACAGGTGCGGGCAGATATGGTAGAATATCCGGCTGTAAAGAAGATTCCTTTACACCCCAGTGCAAAGGAGGCCGCGGCACATATGAAAGATGCGATGTACCTCTACGATCTTTTTGATATTTACAAAGGTCTTCTCTCCCCCCGCCAGCAGGAAGCTTTTTCCCTGCGGTATAATGATGACCTCACCCTTGCCGAGATCGCCGAGATCCTTTCCGTCACCCGTCAGGGTGCTCATGAGACCATCTCCCGCGTAGAAGATACCCTGCTGAAGACCGAAGCAAAGCTGGGCTTCCTCGCCCGGGAAACGGCGCTTCGCGTGCAGCTACAGGAGCTGGAATGGCTGACTGAGGACGGTGACCGCGCCGCCATCCGCAAAAAGGTAGCCGCCATTCTTGCCCTTATGGAGGAATAAAATGGCTTTTGAAGGTCTTTCCGAAAAACTCAGCGCTGTCTTCAAGCGGCTTTCCGGCCGCGGCAAGCTGACAGAGGTTGACATAAAGACCGTCATGCGCGAGGTTCGCCTTGCGCTTTTGGAGGCCGACGTGAGCTACAAGGTCGTCAAGGACTTTGTTGCCTCCGTTTCCGCCCGCGCCGTCGGCGCGGATGTGCTGGAAAGCCTCACCCCTGCCCAGCAGGTTATCAAAATCGTCAACGAAGAGCTCTGTGCCCTCATGGGCGGAAAATGCGAGAAGCTGGAGATCGCTCCCAAGCCCCCGACGGTCATCATGATGGTCGGTCTGCAGGGCGCCGGTAAGACCACCAACACCGCAAAGCTCGCCGCTTTCTATAAAAAGCAGGGCAAAAAGCCTCTGCTCGCCGCCTGCGATGTTTACCGTCCCGCCGCCATCGCCCAGCTGCACACCGTGGGTGATCAGGTGGGTGTCCCCGTTTTTGACGAGGGTCAGGGAAACCCCGTGCAGATCGCCCGGAATGCCCTGCGCTTTGCCGAAAAGAACGGGCACGATATGCTCTTTCTTGATACCGCAGGCCGCCTGCATATCGATGAGAAGCTCATGCAGGAGCTTTCCGACATCAAGGCCGCCGCAGCCCCCACAGAGATCCTTCTCGTGCTGGACTCCATGACCGGCCAGGACGCCGTCAATGCCGCCGCCTCCTTCAACGAGCAGCTGGACATCACCGGCGTCATCCTGACAAAGCTGGATGGCGATACCCGCGGCGGTGCCGCCCTTTCCATCCGCGCCGTCACCGGCAAGCCCATCAAGTTCACCGGCGTTGGTGAAAAGCTTGACGCCATCGAGCCCTTCTATCCCGACCGCATGGCCTCCCGCATCCTCGGCATGGGCGATATGCTCTCCCTTATTGAGAAGGCGCAGGCCTCCTTTGATGAAAAAAAGGCTCTGGAGCTGGAGGAAAAGATCCGCAAAAACCGCCTGGATCTCAACGATTACCTCGCCCAGATGGAGCAGATGCGAAACATGGGCTCCATGCAGGATATTCTCGGCATGCTTCCCGGCGCCGCAGGCAAGAACCTCTCCGGCGTCCAGGTGGACGAAAAACAGCTTGACCGCACCCAGGCCATCATCCGCTCCATGACAAAACGCGAGCGTGAAAATCCCGATATCCTCAACTATTCCCGCAAAAAGCGCATCGCCGCCGGTTCCGGCACCAAGGTGGAGGATATCAACCGCCTCTTAAAGCAGTTTGCCATGCTGCAGGATCTCACCCGGAAGATGACCAACCCCAAGAAGGCCAAGCGCGCCTTTGGCGGCATGAAGCTTCCCTTCTGATTTTTCACAGCGCACAAAAAAATTCACATAAAAACACAAAAAACATTTTTTGGAGGAACACACAAATGGTTAAGATCAGACTTCGCAGAATGGGCGCAAAGAAGGCCCCCTTCTATCGCATCGTTGTCGCCGATTCCCGCTATCCCCGCGACGGCCGCTTCATCGAGGAGCTTGGCACCTATGATCCCAAGGCCGATCCCTCTGCCGTGAAGGTTGATGCCGACAAGGTTCGCGAGTGGATCAAGAACGGCGCCCA
>JAFXIE010000030.1 GCA_017533425.1 Clostridia bacterium
CACCCTGCCCATGATCTCGCCCACCCTCTTCTATCTCATCATCACCGGCTTCATCGGCGCCTTCAAGGCCTATTCCGACGCGGTGGCCCTCTTCGGCACCGATCTCAACGCCGCGGAGATGAACACCGTCGTGGGCTATATCTACGATATGCTCTACGGAAACTCCGGCGGCTATCCCTCCTATGCCTCGGCGGCGGCCATTATTCTGTTTGTCATCGTGCTGACCATCACCTGCATCAACCTCCTGGTCAGCCGCAAGAACGTGCACTATTGAGAGGTGGCGGAAATGGATTATGAAAAAATCGAGCGTGCCGCCCGTGTAAGGCGGGGCGTGCGCTCCGGCATCACCTATGCCATGCTCGGCATATGGGCGCTGGTGGTGCTCTTTCCCTTCTATTGGATGCTGCTGACCTCCGTCAAGGAGTACGGCGCCTACAATTCCGAGTGGATCCCGAAGTTTTACACCCTATCGCCAACCCTGGAGAACTATGCCGATGCCTTCACCCAGGTTCCCCTCGGCGATTATTTTCTCAACACCGTCATCTTTACCCTGGTGACCACCGGCCTGATGCTCATCGTCACCATCCTTGCGGCTTTTGCCTTTGCCCGGCTGGATTTCCGGGGCAAGGATCTCGCCTTTACCCTCTTTCTTGCGCTGATGATGATCCCCACGGAGCTGGTCATCATCACAAACTATGTCACGGTGACAAATCTTGAGCTGCGCAATACCTTTGCCGGTCTTATCCTGCCCTCCGTGACCTCGGTTTTCTACATCTATCTGCTCAAGGAGAACTTTGCACAGATCCCCGATGAGCTCTACTACGCCGCCAAGGTGGACGGCACCCGGGATTTCCGCTATCTGCGCCGGGTGATGGTGCCCATCTGCCGGCCGACGGTGGTGACCATCACCATCCTGAAGGTCATCGAGTGCTGGAATTCCTACGTCTGGCCCCGGCTGGTCACCGATGACAAGGCCTATTTCCTCGTCTCCAACGGCATTCAGGAGATCCGGGAAAACGGCTTCGGCCGCGATAACATTCCCGCCATGATGGCGGCGGTGGTGGTCATCAGCCTGCCGCTCATCGTGCTTTTCCTCATCTTCCGCCGGAAGATCATGGCGGGCGTATCGAGAGGAGGCATCAAGGGATGAAACGCGTGCTTTCCCTCGGGCTGATTCTCTGCCTGATTCTTTCCCTTTGCGCCTGCCACGGCGCGCAGGAGAAGGAGAGCTTTGTCATTCCCGAGCAGTTTGATACCACCCGCGAATTTGAGATCTCCTTCTGGGCAAAAAACGACACCAACATGACCCAGGTGCGCATTTATGAGAAGGCCATCGCCGATTTTGAAAAGCTCTATCCCAATATCAAGGTGGTCTTCAAGCCCTACACCGATTACGGCAAGATCTACAACGACGTCATCACAAATATCTCCACCGACACCACCCCCAACGTCTGCATCACCTATCCCGACCATGTGGCGACCTATCTGACCGGCAAGGAGACCGTTCTGCCCCTGGATGCGCTCTTCGTCCACGAAAAATACGGGCTTGGCGGCAGCGAGGTGCGCTTTGATTCCCCCACGCTGGAGGAGATCATCCCCCAGTTCCTGGAGGAGTGCCGCTTTGGCGGCTCCCACTACGCCGTGCCCTATATGCGCAGCACCGAGGCCTGCTATGTCAACAAAACCTTTGTGGAAAAGCTGGGCTTTACCCTGCCGGAGCAGCTGACCTGGGATTTTGTCTGGCAGGTCAGCGAGGCCGCCATGAAAAAGGATGCGGAGGGCAATTTCCTTCTCAACGGCCAGAAGGTGCTCATCCCCTTCCTCTATAAGTCCACCGATAACATGATGATCCAGATGCTGCGCCAGCGGGGCGCGGCCTATTCCACCGAGCTTGGTGAGGTGGGTCTCTTCAACGAAATCACCGATGAGATCCTGCTGACCGTTGCGGAGCATGTCGAAAGCGGTGCCTTCAACACCTTCAAGCTTGCGGGCTATCCCGCCAACTTCCTCAATGCCGGACAGTGCATCTTCGCCGTCGATTCCACCGCCGGCGCCACCTGGATGGGCTCCGATGCCCCCAATGTGGACATTGCGGAGGATAAGCTGGTAAAGTTTGAAACGGCGGTCATGACCGTGCCGCAGTTTGATCCGGAAAACCCCGTCATGATCTCCCAGGGGCCCTCCCTCTGCGTCTTCAACAAGTCCGATCCTCAGGAGGTGCTGGCCTCCTGGCTCTTCTGCCAGTTCATGCTGACAAACGAGGTGCAGATCGCCTATTCCCAGACGGAGGGCTACTGCCCCGTCACCACCAAGGCGCAGGAAAGCGAGACCTACACCGATTATCTTTCCCGGGCAGGGGAGGACAACGACCTCTACTACGACATCAAGCTCGCAGCGACGGAGCTTCTGCGGGAGAACACCGGCAACACCTTCGTCACCCCCGTCTTCAACGGCTCGGCCTCCCTGCGCAATGCCGCGGGAGATCTCATCGAGAGCGTCAACAAGGCCGTCCGCCGCAAGGAGAAGGTGGACGCCCCCTATCTGCGGGCGCTGGAGCAGGAGATCACCGCCCGGCACCGCCTGGATCAGATCAGCGCCGCCCGGGGCAAAATCCCCATGGGAAAGCTGCCCGCAGGCTCGGTAATATTGATATCTTGCATAGGAATTTGCTGGGTTGGTATCCTTGCATATGTCATAAGGGAGAAAATGCGGGAGCAGCGGAGCAAATCAAAGTAAAGCTCTTGATTTTTGGCGACAGCTGAGTATAATAATGGTTGAACGGTTATTTAATCACCGAACAAAAAGGAGAGTTAAAACCATGAAAAAGATTGTTGCAGTGCTTTTGGCCGCGGCTATGGTGCTTGCCCTCGCCGCCTGCGCTCCTGTGGAGAATCCCAGCAGCAGCGTTGTTGACGACACCCCCAAGGCCATGACCTATGCCGAGTTCAATGCGGCCGCCCTCGAGGCTGAGGTCGTTGTTGAGACCTACATTCAGGCCAAGCAGGGCTGGTGGGAGAAGGACGGCGTCGGCGTCGCTACCTTCTACACCCAGAACGAGGAGGGCGCATATTTTGTCTATGAGATGCCCTGCTCCAAGGACGATTATGACAACAAGCTCGTCAAGGGCGCCAAGATCCGCGTCACCGGCTACAAGGCTGCCTGGTCCGGCGAGGTCGAGATCATCGATGCCAAGTACGAGGTTCTCGAGGGCAATTACGTTGCCACCGCCAAGGATCTGACCGACAAGCTCGGCGCTGAGGATCTCATCGATTACCAGAACCAGCTCGCTCTCTTCAAGGGCATGACCGTTGAGAAGATCGAGTATAAGAACGGCCAGCCCGGCGATGACATCTATGTCACCCTCGGCTACAACGGCGCTTCCTACAGCTTCTGCGTCGAGTGCTACCTCACCGGCCCCGACACCGATGTTTACAAGGCTGTCGGCGAGCTGAAGACCGGCGACGTCGTCGATGTCGAAGGCTTCGTTTACTGGTATGAGGGCATCAACACCCACATCACCGCCGTTTCCGC
>JAFXIE010000031.1 GCA_017533425.1 Clostridia bacterium
CCGCAAATCCCTCGCTGCTCATCATGGACGACAGCCTTTCCGCCGTCGATACCGTGACCGAGGCGGAAATTCTCCGCAATCTCAAGGTTCGCTCGGCGGGCTGCTCGGTGATGCTCATCACCCACCGCATTTCCGCCGCCATGCTCTCCGACAAGGTGCTCTTCCTGACGGAGGACGGCACCGTGGAGGCCTTCGGGCACCACGACGAGCTGCTCTCAAGCTCGCCGGCCTACCGGTATCTCTTTGAAAATGCCTCCGGCATCACCGCGGAAGGAGGAAGCAACAATGGCTAAGCGCCCCATCCTCGCCGAAAACGGCGCCCCCGCCATGGCGGGCAAGCTCTCGGAATATAACGAGAACAAAAAGCGGCGCACCTTTGCCCGGCTGCTGGGTTATTTCTTCAAATTCCCCGGCCGCACGCTGCTTTCCCTGCTGATGGCCGCCTTTGAGAACATGGTGGACGTGGCAAAGCCCCTGATCCTCATGCTCATCATCGATAAGAACCTCATCCCCGGCCGCAACGACATGGGCGAGATCGTTCTCTTCTCCATTGTTTACGGCCTGCTCTGCCTCTCGGGCGCCGCAGCCTCCGTCACCCACCGCATGACCCTGACCTCCCTGGGTCAGCGCATCATGCACCGGCTGCGCACCGATCTTTTTGCCCATATTCAGCGGCTGAATATGAAATTCTTTGACAACAACGCCTCCGGCTCCATCCTCACCCGCGTCAGCTCCGACGTTGAGAGCCTCAACTCCCTCTATTCCAGCATTCTGGTGGATCTGGTCAAGGAGGTCATGCTCATCGTCACCCTGCTCATCACCATGTTCTCCTTAAGCTGGGAGCTGACCCTCGTCGCCCTGGCGGCGCTGCCCCTGGTGACGGTGCTGACCGTCTTCTTCAAGACCCTGGCAAAGCGCAACAACATCCGCGTCAAGGCGCAGCTCTCCCGCCTCAACGGCTTTATGAGCGAGAATATCGTCGGCATGAAGGTGGTACAGATCTTCCACCGGGAAAAGGAAAAGCGCGCCGAATTCAAGGATATCAACGACGGCTATTACAAGCTCGGCGTCACCGAGGCGGTGCTCAATTCCCTGGGCAACACTCTCATTCCCAACATCGCCCACATCCTCGCCCTGCTGATGATGGCCTTCTACTGCAACCAGCTGCTGGAGGGAACCATCCTCATCGGCGTCATGTATTCCTTCATCACCTATACAAAGCAGCTCTATCAGCCCATCTCCGCCATCGCCCAGCAGTATACCTCCATCGCCAGCGCCATCGTCTCCGCCGACCGCATCTTTGACATCACCGACAAGACGGAGTTTGACGAGGATATGGATTCCGGCTTCCGGGGCGACCGCGTCCGGGGCGAGATCGAATTCCGCAACGTCTGGTTTGCCTATGTGGGCGAAAACTGGGTGCTGAAGGATGTTTCCTTCCGCATCGGCCCCGGCCAGCGCGCCGCCTTTGTGGGCGCCACCGGATCGGGCAAAACCACCGTCATTTCCCTCATCGCCCGCTTCTATGAGATCCAGAAGGGTCAGATCCTGCTGGACGGACGGGATATCCGGGAATACAACCTGGAATATCTGCGCCAGCAGATCGCCGTGGTCATGCAGGATGTTTTCCTCTTCACCGGCGACATCGCCTACAACATCCGCCTCAACCGCGACGATATCACCGATGCGCAGATCCGCGACGCTGCCATCACCGCCAATGCCGACGGCTTTATCTCCCGCCTGCCCGACGGATATCACCATCCCGTTGGCGAGCGCGGCATGTCCTTCTCCGCCGGTCAGCGCCAGCTCATCGCCTTTGCCCGCGCCGTGGCCTTCAATCCCGCCGTTCTCGTGCTGGATGAAGCCACCGCGAACATCGACGTGGAAACCGAGGCGGCCATTACCGACGCCCTGGGCAAGATCAGCACCGGCCGCACCTCCATCTACATCGCCCACCGCCTCTCCACCATCATCGACAGCGACTGCATCTTCGTGCTCCACCGCGGCGAGCTGCGGGAATCCGGCTCCCATGAGGAGCTGCTGGAAAAAGACGGGCTCTATGCCCGGCTCTACCGCCTCTCCCTGCAGAAGCCCGGCGGCTCCCTCAGCGGCGCCACCGCCGAGGATGTGGAATAAGCCTCACCTGTACACAAAAGCCGATATGCGAAGTGCATATCGGCTTTTTTATTTGCATGCGGCGATTTTTCGGACAGTCGGAGACGCAATCCCTACTCTGAAAGATCGATTTTGCCTATACGAAGTTTCGTGGTATCCGCACAGGCACTGCCGTCCCCCGGCGAATGCCCTATCCGTCAAGTACCGTAGCGCCAGAGTCAAGAAGCAGAGATTGACCGATATATCTGTCTGGGGGTGGGTTCCAAGGGAGGGGGCGCAAGCCCACCTCCTTTTGGCGGTCTTTGGGGTACCTTTCTTCCGTAAGAAAGGTACGAACGATTCCTTCTTGTTATCCGTACATCGATTTATCGGTAAATGCGGGCGGCTGGTTGCCGCCCCTACAGATTTCCCGCAAGGTTTTTCTCTCCCTCTTGGCTCTCCCTCCGGGAGAGCTGTCGGCGAAGCCGACTGAGAGGGCTTGCAAATTTCCCTCTCCGGCCTCGCTGCGCTCGGCCACCTCTCCCAGGGGGAGAGGCAAGGTTTCGGACTACATGTTCTTGCCGAAAAAAGCCCCCTCAAATGAGGGGGCTCTGCTTTTTCTTCCATATCGCCTCAGCTCTGCAGGGCGACGATCAAATCGCGGTAGAATTCCACCGCCCGACCAAGCTCCGCCTCCGGCAGGCGCTCCTCTGGGCCGTGGGCGGAGGCGATTTCCTCCGCGGAGAGCTGCATGGGCACAAAGCTGTAGACCTGGTGGGCAACGCTTTCAAACTTACGGCCATCCGTTGCGGAGGCAAGAAGTGCGGGGATCACGGGGATTTCGCCGAAATGCTGGCGGATAACACGCCCGATGGTGCGGAAATAATGGTTGTCCGCATCGCTTTCCGCCGAGGGCTCGCTGTCCTTATCGATGGTCAGCTCCACCTCCAGGCCGGAGAGCAGCATCTGGTAAAATTTGATGACGTCGTCGGTGCTCTGCCCCTGCAGCACGCGGATGGAGACGATGGCCTCCAGCTTTTCGGGCAGCACATTGGGGGCTTTGCCGCCATAGAGCATGGTCACGGCGGCGGTGGAGCGCAGGACGGCATTTTTATAAGGATCGCGGCAGATCTTGCGCAAAAACACCGGGCGAAGCAGCCATAAATTTGCATACAGGAACTTATCCAGGGGGCTCATATACGGGGCAAGCTCGCGGAAGAAGGCGCGGGTCGTGCGGGTCATGCGGGGACGGAACTTGGCCGCCTCAATGCGGGCAACGGCCTCCGCCAGCTCGGCGGCGCAGCTGCGCAGGGAGGGTCGGCTGGCATGGCCGGGCTGGTCATGGGCGGTGACGCGCATGGTCACAACGCCCTTTTCCGCCACATCCACAAAGGCCGCGGGCTGCCGCGTCCAAGGAGAATCGTTCATCACGAAGTCGCCTTCGTCCAGAACCATCTCAAATTCAATGCCCTTTTCGCGGAAATATTTTGCCATCCGGCCGGCGCCGACCTTGCCGCCGGTTTCTTCATCGTAGCCAAGCTCGATATAGACATCGCGCCGGGGGGTAAAGCCGGTGGACAGCAGATGCTCCACCGCCTCCAGAATGGCCACGGCAGGACCCTTGCAGTCCACCGCGCCGCGACCGTAGATATATCCGTTTTCCCGGGTGCCGGCAAAGGGATCGTGAATCCAGCCGGTGCCGGCGGGGACGACATCCGTATGGGCGCAGAAGAGAACGGGACGAAGGCTTTCATCCGCACCGCGCCAGCGGCAGAGCAGGCCGCGGCCATCCACCGCGGAGACGGAAAGCTGCCGGCAGAGCAGGGGAAAGCGCTCGCGCAGATACAGATTCTGGCGGACAAATTCGCCCTCCTCCTCGGCCACGGAAAAGGTCCGGAAGCCGATGAGCTGGGAAAGGGTCTCGGCGGCGCGGGCAGTCAGAGCCGCATCCGGCGCGGCGCGCTTCAGTTCCGCAGGACGGCGGCGCACCCGGCGATAGCGGGAGATCATAAAAATTGCGAAAACAAGAACAATCAGGCCGATTAAGAGAATCAGCCAATGCTCCTTTAAGAATTCCATAATCTCATCCTTCCCGTCTTATCTTCCGGTTTTTGTGTCTTTATTTGGAAACGTAATTGACCTTTTGCTTGATGAAGTTATATTCCGAAATTTCATCACTTGTGAACCATTCGGCATAGCACTCTTTTTCCATATCGGCAATGAGCACGCGGCAGACGGCCTTGGTGCTCTTGCGGTAGGTGGTCTGCAGCTTGGAGAGGGCTTCCAGCGCCTCCGCCCGGCGGACGGATTTCAGCAGCTTGTCCGCCGCCTCGGCATCGGTCAGGTTGGCAAATTCATCCTTGACGGGGCCGAGAATGGCATTCGCGGAGTTGAGCTGCGCCTGCATCTGCTTATTCTTCTCCAGGAGCTTGTCATTTTCCTTGCGGAGATGATCGTATTTTTCGACAACGCCGTTGGTCTGAATGGTCTGTTCCTCCAGAACATCCTCCAGCCGCTGATTTTCCCGCAGCTGCACGCCCCAGGAGACCAGCACCAGCAGCAGCACCACAGCCACAAAAACCAGGGCGTAGACCGTCAGCATTTTCTTGGTTTTTTCTCTTTTTTCGACTTCGGACATGTGTTTTTCCTCCTTATCTGGCGGTTAGGCGGGCGATCAGGGCATCCAGATCGTCCAGATCGTCATAATGCAGCACCAGGGTGCCGCGCCCCTTTTTGCAGGTCACCTGCACACGGCGACCCATATCCCGGGAAAGCCGCTCGGCGAGATCGGCGGCATAGTCCACCCCGGCGGGTTTGGTTTTCTGCGTCTTTTCCTTGCCGAAGGCTGCGCAAAAAGCCTCCGCCTGGCGGACGCTCATACCCTTTTCCGCGACAATTTTCGCCGCGGAAATGCGCTGTTTTTCATCCTGAAGGGTGAGCACCGCCCGGGCATGACCCGCCGTCAGCTCTCCCTCCGTCACCATGCGCTGCACCTCGCCGGGCAGGGAGAGCAGCCGCAGGGCATTGGCCACGGCGGGTCTTGAGCGTCCCACTGCCTTGGCCGCATCGGCCTGGGAGAGGCCGTAGGTTTCCATCAGCACGCGGAAGCCCTCGGCTTCCTCCATGGGATCGAGATCCTCGCGCTGCAGGTTTTCCACCATGGCCATCTGATAGGCCTCCGATTCGTCCACATCCAGCACGCGGGCAGGCAGCTCCTCCAGCCCGGCCAGGCGGGATGCACGAAAGCGCCGCTCGCCGGCGATGAGCTGATAGCGCTCGCCCTCCAGCCGACGCACCACCACCGGGGTGATGACGCCGTGGATGCGGATGCTTTCCGCCAGCTCCTCCAGCGCCTCCTCGTTAAATTTGCGGCGGGGCTGGTCGCGGTTGGGTTCAATGCGGGAAATTTTCATAGCGAAACCTCCGAAAGGCTGTCCTGCGGCTCCTGCAGGTCACCCAGCAGGGCGGAAAGCCCCTTTCCGAGGCCTTTTTGGTTGTTCAGCGCCATAATTACCGCCTTCTTTCCACAAATTCTGCCGCCAGGGCGCGATAGCTCTCCGCGCCGCGGGAATATTTATCATACCAGATGACGGGCTTTCCGTGGCTCGGCGCCTCCGAAAGGCGGATGTTGCGGGGAATGACCGTCCGGTAAATTTTATCGGCAAAGTGCGCCTTGACCTCGTTGACGACGGCGTTGGCAAGGTTTGTGCGCCCGTCAAACATGGTGAAGAGAATGCCCTCGATATCCAGGGCGGGGTTCAGCGACCTGCGCATGATGCGGATGGTATTGATGAGCTGGGAAAGACCCTCCAGGGCATAATACTCGCACTGCAGGGGGATGAGCACGCTGTCCGCGGCGCAGAGGGCATTGACCGTCAGCAGCCCCAGGGAGGGGGGACAGTCGATAAAGATATAATCATACCGGTCGGAAATGGCATGCAGGCAGTCCCGCAGGCGGAATTCCCGCCGGTCGAGGGCGATGAGCTCAATTTCCGCGCCGGAGAGATTGACGCCGGAGGGCAGGCAGTCGCCCCAATCGGTGTGGCGGATGGCGGAATCCACCTCGCCGGTGCCGAGAATGCATTCGTACACGGTGGTACCCCGGGTATGCTCCACGCCGTAGCCGCTGGAGGCATTGCCCTGGGGATCAAAATCCACGAGCAGGGTCTTTTTGCCGATGGCCTGCAGCGCAGCCGACAGGTTGACCGCCGTTGTGGTCTTGCCGACGCCGCCCTTCTGATTGGCCACGGCGATAATTTTCGCCATAATTCATCCCTCCCCGTTTGGTCTCGCTTCATTATATCATACAACGCCGCCAAAATAAAGGACGAATTGTAAATGCGCAAAAAAAGATGTTTCACGTGAAACATGCGGGGTGCGGCTGTTTCACGTGAAACATTCTTCTACAGCGGTCTCTTTTTGATGGCGCCGAAGGCCCGGGGATAGGCCTTCGGGGTGGGGGAGATCTTCGGAATGCGGACAACGAGGCTCTCCGGCTGGTCGCCGGGCAGTTGATAGGGATCAAACTGCGGGGTGCCGCCGCCCAGCTTTGCGATGCCTGCGGCGCACCTTTCGCATTCCTCCCGCCCTGCGGCGGATTTCAGCGCCAGGAAGACGCCGCCCACGCGGCAGAGGGGCAGGCAAAGCTCATCCAGCTTGTCCATGGCGGAAACGGCGCGGGAGAGGACGACATCGTAGCTTTCCCGCCGGGCTGGGTCGTGCCCCAGCTCCTCGGCCCGTCCCTGCAGGGGCTCGCCGCCGGAAATTTCCAGCTCCCGGCAGACCATGCGCAGAAATTCCGTCTTTTTCCCCGTGGCATCCAGCATGGTCAGCCCGTGGTTTTCGCCGCGAACGGCATCAAGATAGATCTTCAGCGGCAGGCCGGGAAAGCCCGCGCCGCAGCCCACATCGATCATCCGGCGGGCATCCTGCGGCAGATAGGCCGCGGGGGTAAGGCTGTCGGCAAAGTGGCGGACGGCCACCTCGTCGGGATCGGTGACGGCGGTGAGATTGTATTTTTCATTCTCGCAGATGAGCAGCTCGGCATACCGGGCAAAGCGCTCCCGCACACTCTGCGGCAGCGCCGGCAGGCCGAGGGCGGCGAGATAGGTGTCTACAGGGGCGAAATTCACGGATTTTGTCCTCCTTCGCGGTGGTTTTCCAGCCAGATCATCAGCACGGCCACATCCGCCGGGCTGACGCCGGAAATGCGGCCTGCGCGGCCGAGATTTTCCGGCCGCAGGCGGGAGAGCTTTTCCCGCGCCTCGATGCGCAGCCCGCGGATGGCGGAATAATCCAGATCGGCGGGGAGCGCGCGGCTTTCCATACGCTCAAATTTGGCTACGCGCTCCTTTTCGCGGCGGATGTAGCCCTCATATTTGATGAGGATCTCCGCCTCCTCCCAAATTTCCCGGCTGAGGGCGGGACGGTGGGGATCCAGCGGTGTCAGGGCGGTATAACTCACCCCGGGGCGGCGCAGCAGGGCATCCAGCGCGGCGGTGCCGGTGAAGGGCTCGCTGCCGGCGGCGGTGAGGATTTCGTCGGATTTTTCCGATGCCTGCACCCGGGTGGCGGCAAGGCGGTCGATCTCCGCCCGGACGGCGGCATATTTTTCCTCCATCCGGCGCAGCTTTTCCTCCGGAAGGAGGCCGATCTCATATCCCAGCCGGCAAAGCCGCTCGTCGGCATTGTCCTGCCGGAGAATGAGGCGGTATTCCGCCCGGGAGGTCATCATGCGGTAGGGCTCGTTGGTTCCCTTGGTCACAAGATCGTCGATGAGCACGCCGATGTAGGCCTGCGACCGGGTGAGGATCAGCGGTTCCAGCCCCTGCAGGCTGCGGGCGGCATTGATGCCGGCCACAAGCCCCTGGGCAGCCGCCTCCTCATAGCCGGAGGTGCCGTTGAACTGACCGGCGCCGTAAAGCCCGCGCACCTTTTTGTGCTCCAGCGACTGGCTGAGCTCGGTGGGATCAACGCAGAGGTACTCAATGGCATAGGCCGGGCGCTGCACCTCCACCTGCTCCAGGCCGATGACCGAGCGCATCATGGCCATCTGCACATCCTCCGGCATGGAGGAGGACATGCCCTGCAGATACATCTCGTCGGAATCGGCGCCCGTCGGCTCCAGGAAGAGCTGATGGCGCAGATGATCGGGGAAACGCACCACCTTATCCTCGATGGAGGGGCAATATCGGGGGCCGACCCCCTGAATGTCGCCGCCGAAGAGGGGAGAGCGATGGAGATTTTCCAAAATGATGCGGCGGGTTTCCTCCGTCGTCCAGGTGACGTAGCAAACCTCGGAATTGGGGGCGGGCTCGGCGGTATCAAAGGAGAAGGGACGCGGCGGCTCATCCCCCGGCTGGATATCCATCCGGGAAAGATCGGCGCTGCGCCGGTGAATACGGGCGGGGGTGCCCGTCTTAAAGCGGCGGAGGGAAAGCCCCGCCGCGGCGAGGGATTCTCCCAGCCGCTCGGCGGCAAACATGCCGTCCGGCCCGCCGGTGCGGGACCACTGGCCGATGATCAGACGGCCATCCAGATAGGTTCCCGTGGCGATAATGACGCGGGAGACCTCATAAACCGCGCCGGTCTGGGTCACCACGGCGGAAACGGCGCCGTTTTCGGTGCGCAGCTCCACAATTTCCGCCTGCTTGAGCTCCAGATTGTCCTGTCGCTCCATGCAGCGCTTCATATAAGCGCGGTAGCGCATGCGGTCGATCTGCGCCCGGGGGGAATAGACCGAAGGGCCTTTTCCGAGGTTGAGCATACGGAACTGCAGGGCGCAGGCATCCGCCGCGCGTCCCATTTCGCCGCCGAGGGCGTCGATCTCCCGCACCAGCTGACCCTTGGCGGTGCCGCCGATGCAGGGGTTGCAGGGCATGTTGGCCACCGCGTCGAGATTGATGGTAAAGCAGACGGTCTTCGCCCCGAGGCGCGCCGCCGCCAGGGCGGCCTCCACCCCGGCATGACCTGCGCCGATGACGGCAATATCAAATTTTCCGGCGGGAAATGTGGTCATTTTTCCGGATTCCTTATATCGTAGAATAGTTTATTTTCCGATGCAAAAGCGAGAGAATACTTCCTTTTCCACATCCTCGGGTACGGATATTCCGAGTATTGTGCCAATGGCTTCGCAGGCCTCCTGCAGGGTTCCCCACAGGGCATCCTCCACCCCCAGCTCGTGGGCGCGCAGCGCCTCCTCCGCGAGCTCTGCGGCAAGGCGCAGGGCATCCCGCTGACGGGCATTGGTCACCAGGGAGCCGTCATAGCGCACCCCTTCGCAGCCGGCGGCGGCGGGCAGGGCAGCCGTCAGGGCATCAAATCCATCTCCGCTTTCGGCGGAAAGAACAAACACCGCGTCAAACTGCGCCCGCAGGCGGGCAAGGGTTTCCTCGCAGATGCCGAGATCCATCTTGTTGCACAGGCAAAGGGCATCACGGCCGCAAAGGCGCATGACCTCCTCGTCCTCCGCCGTCAGGGGTGCGGAGCCGTCAAAAACGGCCAGCACCAGCCCGGCGCTGGCAGCCTCCGAGCGGGTCAGGGCGATGCCCATGCGCTCCGGGGCAGAGGTTCCCTCCCGCAGACCCGCCGTATCCGACAGGCGCAGGGGAATTCCGCCGATGCAGACCTTTTCGGAGACGATATCCCGGGTGGTGCCCGCCTCATCGGTCACGATGCTGCGGGAAAAGCCCAAAAGCCGGTTGAAAACAGAGGATTTTCCCGCATTGGGACGGCCAACCACGGCGGTATGCAGCCCATCCCGCAGGATTTCCCCCGCCCGGGCGGAATCGGCCAGCCGGCGCAGCTCGCCGGCGGCGCGCCGCAGAGCGGCAACGGAGGACTCGAGCTCCGGCGGGAGCACATTCTGATCGCTGTAATCCATGGCCGCGGTGTAGGCCGCCGCCACGGCGCGGAGATCCTCATAAATTGCGCGGATTTTTGCGCCGTAAGCGCCCGAAAGCTGCGCCGCCGCATTCTTGACCGCGCCCTCCCAATCGGCGGAAATGAGATCGGCCACGGCCTCTGCCTGGGCAAGATCAAGCTTTCCGTTGAGATAGGCACGGCGGGTAAATTCGCCGGGGCCGGCCATGCGGGCGCCGCAGGCGAGCACCCGCTCCAGCACGGCCGAAAGCACCGCCCGGCCGCCGTGGCACTGCAGCTCCAGGGTATCCTCGCCGGTGTAGCTGGCCGGGCCGGGGAAGAAGATGGCAAGGCAGACATCCAGCGGGTTTGCCTCGGCATCCAGAACTGTGCCGAAAACGGCACTTCTTGCCGGTCGGTCGGAGAGTTTTCCCCCGTTTTTGGGCAAAAAGAGCATATCTGCGATGTCCAGCACTCCCTGTCCGGAAACCCGGATAATGCCAACGGCACCGGGAGCCGGTGCCGTCGCAATCGCGGCGATGGCCGCGTCCTGATTCAGTTTCATTCCGCGTCCTGCGCCTGGGTCTCCGGCGCGGTATTGGCGGGACGGTTCTGGCGATTGCCGGAACGGTGGTGTCCGCGACCGCCGCGGCGACCGCGGCTGCGGCGACCGGAGGGGGCGGAAACGGGAGCCTCGGTGCAATCCTTGGGGCTGATGACCACGCGGCGCATGGGATCCACGCCGGTGGAATAGGTGGTGACCTTGTCATTGGACTGCAGGGCGGTATGGATGAGACGGCGCTCGGTGGGAGACATGGGCTCCAGGGTCACCGGGCGGTTCTGACGCAGGGCATTCTCCGCCATGCGGCGGGCAAGGCGGGTGAGCGTCTGCTCGCGCTTCTCGCGGTAATTCTCGGTATCGATGATGACGCGGGTATGTCCCTCACTGCTGCGGTTGTAGGCCAGGGAGGAGATATACTGGATGGCATCCATGGTCTCGCCGTGGCGGCCGATGAGCTTGCCCATGTTGGGGCCGGAGAGGGAAACCTCCACCGCGCCCTCGCGGCGCTCGCGGATCTCGGCATTGGCCTCGATACCCATGCGGTCCAGCAGGCCGATGATGAAGGGAATGGGCGCCTCATCGGAAACGGGCAGCTTGACAAAGGGCTCTGCGGGCTTCTTCTCGCGGGGGGCACGCTCCGCACGGGGCGCGCGCTCGGCGGGAGCCTTCTTAGCAGCCTCGGCGGGCTTTGCGGACTTGTCCGCGGGGATCTTCATATACAGGCGGGGCTCGGGCACGGAGGTCTTCTTGGCCGCGGTTTCGGGCTTGGCGGCGGGACGAGCCTTGGGAGCCTCGGCGGCGATCTTATCCAGCTTTTCCTGGCTGACGTTGAAGATGGGCTTTGCCACCTTCTTGGGGGCTTCGGCGGGCTTTTCCTCCTTGGGCTCAGGCAGACCGTCGTCAAAGGTTACGCGGATGCGCGCATCCACCGCGCCGATGCCGAGAAAGCCGCTCTTCTGGCGCTCCAGCACCTCGACGCTGATGTCGTCACGATCCATTTTCAGCTCATTCAGGGCCTTTTCGATGGCGGCATCGATATTTTTGCCCTTATACTCTAAACTTTTGATCATTTTTAAAATAATCCTCTTTTAATCCTCGGCAGTGGGATTCTCGGCCGCTTTTTCGCGGGCCTCCAGCTCGGCTGCCTTCTTTTTGTTTCTCTTTTTGCGCTCCTCATCCTCGGCGCGCTTCAGGGCGGCGGCATCCTCCTGCCGCTTGACGATCTTGTTTGCCAGGTATTCCTGCACCACGCCAAGAATGTTGTTCATGATCCAGTAAATGGAGACGGCGGCGGGAATGCTGAAGCTGATGAGCAGGGTCATCACCGGCATCATATAGAGCATCATCTTGTTGGTGGACTGGGTGCTCTTGGCCGCGGGATCATTCTGGTTTGCCTGGGCGTTCATGGGGTTCATTTTCTGGTTGATCCAGCCGCTGAGGAAGGCGGTGCCAACAGAAATGATAACAATGATGAGCAGACCCCAGTTGAAATTGGGATCGCTGATATTGTATGTGGGGGTATTGGAGAGGTTGATGCCGAGGAAATCAAACTTGAAATCAAAGACCTTCTCGGGAAGGTCGGGCATCAGCGCCTGCAGCTCGGAGGAATACTTGGCCATATAGTCGGCCATGGTGACCTCCAGGGAATAGACCTTCTCGCCGTCGGCGAGCTTTGTGAGATTCTCAATGATGGTGCCCTCGATGCCGTGGCCCTGCAGGATGGTGGAAAGGTTGCCGGCAATGGCGGCCACCGTCTCCTTGGAGAGTTTCATCAGGTAGGTCAGGGGCTGGGTGACGACATAATAGAGACCAAACATGATGGGCAGGGTGATGAGCATGGGCAGGCAGCCGGCCGTGGGGCTGGCCTTTTCTTCCTTATAGAGCTTCTGCAGCTCCAGGGAATAGCGTTCCTTATCGTTTTTATACTTCTTCTGCAGCTCCTGCATCTTGGGCTGGAGGCGCATGTTGGCATACATACCGCGCTTGGACTTCAGCGTGAAGGGGAAGAGCAGCATCTTGCAAACAATGGTGAAAACGATAATAGCCAGGCCGTAATTCTTCACCAGCGAATAAATAAACGCCAGAATAGAACCGAACGGCCCGGTGATCAGAGTGTTGAACATCGGTATTCTTCTCCCAGCCGGCACGGGGCGAATGCATTTGGCCCGGCGCCGGTTTATCAAATCGTGCTGTGTGCTGATGCCTTGCCTTTACGGCACCGGGTCGTATCCCCCCGGACACAGCGGATGGCAGCGTAAAATACGGCGAACGGCAAGATATGAGCCCTTCAGGGCGCCGTATTTCTCAATGGCCTCTAAGGCGTAGGCCGAGCAGGTCGGCTGAAACCGACAGCGGGGCGGAAGCCCCGGCGAAATGTGCCGCCGGTAAAACCGGATGGCGGCAAGCAGGAAACCCTTCAATTCTCTTCCGGCTCCTTTAAAAGATCCATACGCCGGAAAAGCCGCAGCAGATCCTCCTGAAGCTCCCAGAAGGTGGCGCCGGCACTTTCCGGCCGGGCGACGATGACAAGCGTGCGGCCTGTCCTGAATTTTTCCTCATTGAGCCGATACGCCTCACGGAGGCGCCGGCGCACGCGATTGCGCACCACGGCACAGCCGACCTTGGGGGTCACGGTAAGTCCCAGGCGGTTCTGTCCTTTTCTGCCCTTACGGTCGTACAGTGTCAGGTAGCGGCCGGAGCGGTGGACAGCCTTCGCATAGCTTTTGCGGAACTCACGGTTGGGCGCAAGCGATCGCGTGAATTTCATTTTTCCGTCAGATGACCCTGAAAATCAGTGGGTGAGCTTGACGCGGCCCTTGGCGCGGCGGCGGGCGAGAACCTTGCGGCCGTTGCGGGTGGACATTCTGTGGCGGAAGCCGCATTCCTTGGCATCGTGAATCTTTTTGGGCTGATAAGTGCGTTTCATGAATCTATTACCTCCTTAATTGGTGACACACTCTTTATTATACAACAAAAATTTGCCGCATGTCAACACTTTGCGGCATTTTCTTTTTGCCGTAAAGTTTCCACAGAGCTGTGGATAATACCCTTCCGGTGCTTTACTTTTTTTGCCTTATGGTATATAATATATATTATCTATGATATAGTAAAGACAGGCCGGGAGGACGGATACATATGAATTCAGCTGCCGATGTTTTGGCAAAGGTTCTGGAAATACTGGAGGCGCATCTCTCCAAGACCACCATCGCAACCTTTTTTGAGGATGCGGAGGCGGTGGAGCTGACCGATTCCAAGCTCGTCATCTACACCCCCATCGAATACAAGCGCTCCATCATCAACAAGCTCTACACCGAGCATTTCAACCGCGCCCTGCAGGAGCTCTTTTCTGCCGATGTGCGGTTGGAGGTCATCAGCGGAAAAAATCCCGCAGAAGCCCCCGCCAAGGATAACACGACCGCGGAGAAGGGCAGCGGCGGCTACACCTTTGAGGAATATGTCGTCGGCCCCTCCAACAACTTTGCCCATGCCGCCGCCATGGCGGTAGCCCAGGCCCCCGGCAAGCGCTACAATCCTCTGCTCATCTACGGCGGCTCCGGCCTTGGAAAGACCCACCTGCTCTGCGCCATTGCCGACCGCATCCGCCGGGAGCATCCGGAGCTGCGCATCGTCTATAAAACCGGCGAGGAATTTACAAACGAGGTCATCAAGGCCGTCCGCTCCCCCGATCCGGAGGCCACCCAGAATTTCCGCAATCTTTACCGGCAGGCCGATCTGCTGCTCATCGACGATATTCAGTTCATCGCCGGCAAGGACGCCACCCAGGACGAATTTTTCCACACCTTCAATGCCCTCTACGACGACCATAAGCAGATCGTCGTTTCCTCCGACCGTCCGCCCAAGGAGATCTACACCCTGGAGGATCGCATCAAGTCCCGCTTTGAGGCAGGCCTCATCGCCGATATCCAGCCCCCCGATTACGAAACCCGCATGGCCATCCTGAAAAACAAGAGCGCCAGCATGGATCTCGATCTCGATGAGAAGTACATGCAGTACATTGCAAAGAACATCACCTCCAACATCCGGCAGATCGAGGGCACCATCAAAAAAATTGCCGCCATGAAAACGCTGATGGGCATGGAGATCACCCAGACCAACATATCCAACGCTATCAAGGACATTCTCCGGGAAAATCCCGGCATCAAGCCCACGGCAAACCACATTATTGAGGAGGTCGCCTCCTTCTACGGCATCGATCCGGACATGCTGCGCTCCTCCTCCCGCAAAAAGGAGGCCCTCATTCCCCGCCAGGTGGCCATGTATATCATGCAGCACATGGCCGGCATGAGTTCTCCGGAGATCGGCCGTGAATTCGGCAAGGACCATTCCACCGTTCTGCACGCCATCGGCCGCATCGAGGACTGCATCCGCATGGGCAAGGAGCAGAAAAACGAGGTTCGCGACATCATCAACAACATCACCGGCCATTGATCTCTATCCCCACTTATCCACAGAGTTCACACATTTCCCCTCCACAGCCTGTCCACAGCGTGTGGAAAGCCTGTCCATTCCCCCGCCGCCTCCGCTGCCGGCTGTGCAAACCGGGGGCAGGGCAAAGGAATAATTTTCCCGCGCCGCAGGCGGAATTTTTTCCCATTTCCACAATTTACACACCCCTATAAACTACGACGAAAAATATTATCCTCTCATGAGAAAAGAAAGAAGGATCGACCATGAAGATTACCTGTGACAAGCAGAAGCTCATCGAGGCCCTCTCCCTGGGTCAGCGGGCGCTTTCTCCCAATTCCACCCTGGAGGCCATCAAGGGCTATCTCCTGCAGTCCACCGAGGAAGGTCTCTCCGTTTCCTCCTACAATTTAGAGACGGGCATCGTCACGAATATCCCCGCCACCAGCACCCCCGGCGAGAGCACCGTCATCAACGGCCGCATCCTCTTTGATATCATCCGCCGCCTGCCGGAGGATACCCTCTCCATCGAAGTCAACGAGAAGGGAGTCGCCGTCATCCGTTCCGGCAATTCCGAATTCAATATTATGACCCTGCCTGCGCAGGAATTTCCCGATATGCCCCGCATCGACAGCGACCGGCAGCTCACCCTGCCCCAGGGGCTCTTAAAGAGCATGATCTCCCAGACCATCTTCGCCGTTTCCCAGAGCGAATATAAGCCCATCCTCACCGGCTGCTGCTTTGATATCCGCGGCAATATCCTGCGGGTGGTGGCGCTGGATTCCTCCCGGCTTTCCCTGCGGGAGGAGGAGGTCTCCGGCATGGATCCCGAGGCTGCCTATTCCTTCGTGGTGCCCGGTGCTGCCCTGCGTGAGGTGGAGAAGATCCTCAAGGACAGCGACGAGGAGGATGTCTGCATCTCCCTTTCCCGCAAGCACATCATCTTCGATATGGGTCAGAGCCGCCTCTTCTGCCGGCTGCTGGAGGGGGAATACACCAAGTATGAAACCATCATCCCCAAGGAAAACCGCTTCTCCGTGCTGGCAAACAACAAGAGCTTCCTTGACAGCCTGGAGCGCGTCTCCATCCTCATCAACGAGCAGCAGAAGACCCATGTGCGCCTGAAATTTGAGAAAAATTCCATCCATTTCTCCACCGAGACCATCCTCGGCAACGGCTATGACGAATGTGTCTGCAACGGCGATGCCGAAGGGGTTGAGATCGGCTTCAATTCCCGCTTCCTCTCCGATGCCATCCGCTCGGTGGATGCCGACGAGTGCGAGCTTTCCTTCTCCGGCAGCCTGACTCCCTTTGTCATCCGTCCTGTGACGGGCAACCGCTTCCTGCACATCATCGCCCCCGTCCGCATCGCGGCGAGAAGCTGAATGCACCTTGCGGGAATTGCTCTGACCGATTACCGCAACTATATCGGGGCAGAGTTGGAATTTCATCCCGGGGTCAACCTCCTCTACGGCGGCAATGCCCAGGGAAAAACAAACCTGCTGGAGGCTGTGGAGCTTCTCTCCTCCGGCCATCCCTTCCGGGCGGCAAAGGACGGCGAAGCCATCCGCTTTGATGCCCCCTGTGCCCGCCTCTGCGGGAATATCGACTGCGGCGGAAGATACCGCCGCATCGACATCACCCTGCCGCGGGAGGGAAAAAAGAGCATACATATCGACCGCGCCCCCGCAGCCCTGCAGGATCTTGCCGGAAAGCTGCCCTGCGTGCTCTTTACGCCGGAGCACTTGAACCTCATCAAATCCGGCCCGGCAGAACGCAGAAAATTGATCAAGTCCATCCTCTGTCAGCTGCGGCCGCGCTACTCGGCCTTGCTGACGGCCTATCGCCGGACCCTGGTGCAGAAAACGGCCATTCTCCGGCAGGCAGAGGAGCGCAGGGATCTGCTCTCTGTGCTGGAGGATTATAACCGCCGCCTGGCGGAGCTCGGGGCGGATATCATCATGTTCCGCGCCGCCTTCGTGCGCATCCTTGCAAAGACCGCACCCCCCATCCACCGGGAAATTTCCGGCGGGGAGGAGCTGAGCATTTCCTATGAAACGGTGTCGGCGGTGGAAAACCCCGCCGGCAGCCCGGAGGAGATCCGGGGCATCCTCTTAGAGCGCCTGACCTCCCTTCGGGCGGCGGAAATTGCCGCCCGCGCCTGCCTTTCGGGTCCCCACCGGGACGATCTGCACATCCGCATCGGCGGACAGGATGCCCGGCAGTTTGCATCCCAGGGACAGTGCCGCACGGCGGCGGTAGCTCTGAAGCTGGCCAGCCGGTATATCATGGAGCACGAGCTGGGAGTCATCCCGCTGCTGCTTTTGGACGATATCCTCTCGGAGCTGGATGCCCGGCGGCAGGATTATGTACTCAACCGCATCGACCGGGGACAGATTTTTATCACCGGCTGCGAGGCGGAGGCTGCCCGCCGGCTGCGGGCAGGCCGTATCTTCGAAATATCCGCCGGCACAGTAGCCGGCCGGCGGGATTTCGGTTAAAAATGCAGCTTTGCATAAGGAGCCAAAACCGTGTATATTTCTCTTGGAGTCGCCGCGGTGGTGCGAAAATGCGATATCGTCGGCATTTTCGATCTGGACAATACCACCGTTTCCCGCCGCACCCGTATCCTGCTCTCCCAGATGCAGCAGGCCGGCCGCGTCCGGGATGCCTGCGAGGTGGGAACGCTGCCCAAAAGCATGATTCTCACCGCCTGCGGAAAGGAAAAGCACCTGTGGCTTTCCCAGTATTCCCCGCAGACCCTCGCCCGGCGTATGGAGTATGCCGTCGCGCCGGCTCCGACAGTATATCAGGAAAGGAAAATCCGCGTGGGCACCACGCAGAAGGATAGGTAAACCCAAACATGAACTCAAGTCCCATGGAACAGCAGTACGGCGCATCGGAGATCCAGGTCCTGGAGGGTCTGGAGGCTGTCCGCAAGCGCCCGGGTATGTATATCGGATCGACCTCGGTTTCCGGTCTGCACCATTTGGTTTACGAAATTGTGGATAACTCCATTGATGAGGCCCTGGCGGGCTACTGCACCGAGATCACCGTGACCATCAATGAGGACAATTCCGTCACCGTGGAGGATAACGGCCGCGGCATCCCCGTGGATATCCAGCCCCAGACGGGAAAATCCGCCCTGGAGGTCGTTTTCACCGTGCTGCACGCCGGCGGTAAGTTCGGCGGCGGCGGATACAAGGTCTCCGGCGGTCTGCACGGCGTCGGCGCCAGCGTCGTCAACGCCCTGTCCGAACGGCTGGTGGTGCAGGTCTGCCGCGACGGCAAAATTCACGAGATGAAGTTTGCCCGGGGCAGCGTTGTGCAGGAGATGTGCGTTGTCGGCACCACCGAGCGCACCGGAACGACCGTCACCTTCAAGCCCGATCCCGAAATGTTCGATGAGACGGTCTATTCCTACGACACCCTCTATACCCGCATGCAGCAGGAGGCCTTCCTCAATGCCGGCCTTCGCATGACCATTGCCGACGAGCGCTCTGCCTCCGCCGAAAAGCCGGAGGAGGATCGCCGCGCCTCCATGTGCTATGAGGGCGGTATCCGCGAGTACGTCAGCTGGCTCAATGCCAATAAAACCCCCGTCCACGGCGACGTGATCTATGTTTCCGGCCAGAAGGACGATTCCATGGTGGAGATCGCCCTGCAGTACAACGACGGCTTCCAGGAAAACCTCGTTTCCTTTGCAAATAACGTGCGCACCCCCGAGGGCGGTATGCACGAGGAGGGCTTCCGCCGCGCCCTGACCGGCGCTCTGACCTCCTATGGCCGCCGGATGAAGATCCTCAAGGAGGATGACAAGCTCTCCGGCGAGGACTGCCGCGAGGGTCTGACCTGCGTCATCTCCGTCAAGCTCACCGAGGCCCAGTTCGAGGGCCAGACCAAGGCCAAGCTGGGCAACAGCGAGATCCGCACCCTGGTCAACAACGTTGTCGGCGAAAAGCTGGATGTTTACCTGGAGGAAAATCCCCAGGTGGGCAAGCTCATCCTCGAAAAAGCCCTGATGGCCTCCCGCGCCCGCGAGGCAGCCCGCAAGGCGCGCGAAAATGTGCGCCGCAAGAACGGGCTGGAATCCGGCCAGATGCCCGACAAGCTGCAGGACTGCAACGAGCGCGATCCCTCCCTCTGTGAGCTCTATATCGTAGAGGGTGACTCCGCCGCAGGCTCCGCCATCGGCGGCCGCGATTCCCGATTCCAGGCCATTCTCGCCATGTGGGGCAAGATGCTCAACGTGGAAAAGGCCCGGGAAGAGAAGATCATCGGCAACGATAAGCTCTATCCCATGATCATGGCTTTGGGCGCCGGTATCGGTAAGGATTTCAACATTGACAAGCTCCGCTATCATAAGA
>JAFXIE010000032.1 GCA_017533425.1 Clostridia bacterium
TATGGCCCTCGTTCCCCTCATTCAGCCCCCGGTCATCAAGCTGCTTACCACCAAGAAGGAGCGCATGATCCGCATGGAGTACACCCCCGGTGCCGTCAGCCGTCTGACCCGCATTATGTTCCCCATCCTCATCACGGTCACCGCCTGCCTCATCGCTCCGGACAGTGCTGCCCTTGTCGGCTTCCTGATGTTCGGTAACCTCATCCGCGAGTGCGGTGTGCTCGACAGCCTTTCCCAGACTGCCCAGACCGCCCTTGCAAACCTCGTCACCATCTTCCTTGGCATCACCGTTGCCATGCAGATGCAGGCGGAGAAGTTCCTCCGTCTCGAGACCCTTCTCATCCTGGTTCTCGGTCTCGTTGCCTTCATCTTCGACACCTTCGCCGGTGTTATTCTGGCAAAGGTCATGAATATCTTCTCCAAGAAGAAGATCAACCCCATGATCGGTGCCTGCGGCATCTCCGCCTTCCCCATGTCCGCCCGTGTGATCCATAAGATGGGTCTGAAGGAGGATCCGCAGAACTTCCTGCTCATGCACGCCATCGGCGTCAACGTTTCCGGCCAGATCGCCTCCGTCGTTGCCGGCGGTATGCTGCTCGGCCTCGTTTCCAAGCTTGTGTAAGAGAGGAGATTTACAACAATGAAACTCGAATTTACTCCCGAAATCTTCAAGCAGGCTCTTGAAATTTCCGGTAAGGCCTACATCGGCGTCTTTGTTGCCGCCATCATTCTGATGATCGTTATGTATGCCCTTGGCATCGTTTCTGCAAAGACCAAGAAGTAATCAGCCGGATGATCTGGATTTACCTATCCGCAGCCCTGGTGGTCACACTGGGGCTTGCGGGCTATCTGGGCTTTTTATTTACCTTTTCGCGGGGTCCCGGGGTGGATTTAACCAAGCAGATGCAGCGCAAAAACAGCATCTATTACCCCCATCGACACATCATTGCCGAAGGGGTTGCCTGGCTTGCGCAGCAGGAGCTTGAGGATGTTTACATCACCGCAAAGGACGGCCTGCGCCTGCACGGACGCTTTCTTCCCGGCAGATCGGATCGCTGCATCATCATGATCCACGGATACCGTTCCGCCGGTGATAAGGATTTTTCCTGTGCCTGCCGCTTCTATCGGGAAGAGCTGGGCATGAGCCTTCTCATCACCACCCAGCGCGGCTCCGGAAAAAGCGAAGGCAGATTTGTCACCTTTGGCATCAAAGAGAGGTACGACGCCCTCTGCTGGGCGGAATATGTGCAGGAGAGAATGGGTGCGGATGTGGATCTCTTTCTCACCGGCGTGTCCATGGGCGCAAGCACGGTGCTCATGTCTGCCGATCTGCCCCTGCCGGCCTGTGTGCGCGGCATCATCGCCGACTGCGGCTTTACCTCTCCGGAGGATATCATTGCCGATGTAATGAAAAAGCGCCTGCATCTGCCGAAATTCCCCATGCTCAATTTGCTGAAGCTCTTTGCGCGCATGGCGGGCTTTCCCCTGGACAGTGCGGATGCGCGAAAATCCCTTGCCGTCACCAATATTCCCGTACAGCTCATCCACGGCCGGTGCGATGCCTTTGTGCCCTGCCGCATGACGGAGGAAAACTTTGCCGCCGCCACCGGTGAGAAGTACGTATTCTACTCCGAGCCTGCCGGGCACGGCTGTTCCTATCTTTGCGATCAGGCTCCGCTGGAGGAGCAAATTGCAAAATTCGTCACGGAACATCTGAAGAATTCATAAAGAAACACCGCAGAGAGGCTTCTCTGCGGTGTTCTTTTGTATATTCAGATTATTTGTTGCATTCCATGCCCATTTCCTCAAAGAAGCGATTGTCGCCGCGGTAGAAGAAGCCGTGGTAGCTTCCGCAGGGGAGGTAACGGGGCTTTTTCTCAAATTCCATGTCGAGCACCGTAGTGCCGAGGATCTTATCGGGAACCTCGGCGGGGAGATCGTGCAGGAGGATGCGTCCCTTATCGTAGGTGAAGGAGATGGGGGTTCCGTCGGCAAGAATGCGGATGGATTTGGGGGCATCCAGATATCCGGCAAAGGCCATTTCACCGTTCTTGGGCCAGATGTAGTTCCAGATGTATACGTGTGTCTCATCGGCGGTGGCGGCGGAAACGGCATTGCCGCCAAAGGAGGATAGATCTGCGGGCATGGGGGCGCAGGTGCCGATAAAGCGGCGCTTTTCGCCATAAACGGCGGCGGCGTTTGCCTTGAGCCACTTGCCCACAGAGAGCAGCGGCTCAATGGCATCCTTCGGCACGCTTCCGTCGGGGGCGGGGCCGATGTTGAGCAGAAGATTTCCGCCGCCTGAGGTGCAGCTGCGGATCATTCGGAGGATTTCCAGCGGCTTGTAGGCGTGCGCCTCGGACTGCGTCTCGTCCACATATCCCCAGCTGATTCCGTTAAAGGTCATGCAGGATTCCCAGGCGTTCTTATCGGCTTTGATCTGCTCCTCGGGGGTCATGTAGTCCTCATTCATGGCGCAGCGGCCGTTGATGATGAGATCGGGCTGCAGCATGCGCATTTTTGCGTTGCGCCGGACGGAGTCCCAGGCCTCGTAGGAGGACATGGGCCAGGGGCCGTCATACCAAAGCAGGTCGATTTTGCCGTAATTGGTCAGCAGCTCCTCGTTGAGATCGCAGAGATACTGCGTGAAGCGGCGGCGGGCATCCTCGTCGAAGGCTGCGCGGTATCCGTCGGGATGGTGCCAGTCGGTCAGGGAGGAGTAGAGGCCGATTTTCAGCCCGAATTCCCGGCAGGCATCCACAAATTCCCGCACGATATCCCGGTGGGGACCGTAATTCATGGAATTGAAGGGGTTGACCTTGGAATCCCACAGAGAGAAGCCCTCGTGGTGGCGCGTTGTGAGCACCATGTACTTCATGCCCGCATCCCGGGCAAGCTTTGCCCATTCCCGGCAGCAGCCCTCCTTGGGGGCGAAGGTGTCCGCAAGCTTGGCATACTCCTCGCGGTCAATATCCTCGCGCACCTGCACCCACTCGCCCCGTCCCAGCTGGGAATAGAGGCCAAAGTGGATGAAGAGACCGTAGCGGGCTGCGCGGAACCACTCCATGCGCTTTTCGCGGGTGGCGGCAATCTCGCGCTGGTAGGCATCGTAGGAAATCTGTTCGTGCATTGGTAATCTCCTTTACTTTTTCAGCAGTACGGCACCAAAGCTGTAGGCGCCGATATCGTCAAGAATGAGTTTTCCGTCGGTCAGCTTGCCGGAGCAGTTGATAAATTCCGCATCCGTCCAGCTCTCACTGAGCTCCACCTCGCCGATGAAGGCTGCGTCGGCATACATGTTCCAAAGACCGATGGCAAGCTCGCCCTCGCTCTTTGCCGTCTGCAGATAGAGATCCGGGCAGCGGCGGATGGTTACATCCAGGGGAGCTCTGCGGATCCATGTGATGGAATCGATGAGCAGATCCTGCATGTAATAGTTGCGGAAGAGCATGGAGGTCGTACGGGCTCGTTTTCCCTCAAAGGGGAAGACCAGGAACCGGCAGCCGTCTCCGTTCTCGTACCGGTAGGCAAATGCCTTGTCATCTCCGCAGCGCAGCTCCGTCAGGGGGGTGGCGTTGGCATCGAAGAGGAGCTTCAGGGTGCGGGCGCCGTTGGAGCCGTACATGCCATAGCGGAAGGCCATGCCCTCGCATTTATCGGGATAGTAGACGTAATTTGCCTCGAATTCACCCTCAATGCCCCGCAGCCCCACGTCAATTCCTCGTTCTGTCAGAAGCTTCGCGGCATCTCCGTCGAGAATTGCGCCGGATTTTAGCAGATCCGTCGGTATGTGGCGGGCGTTTTCGCCGAAGACGATGGTCACATCCTCCTCGTCCCACTGCATGGGGATCGCGTTGTCGCAAAGGAGGCGGGCGCTTGCGGGCACAAAGTCAGAACTGATATATTTCGCATCGGGTTTCCTCGGGCCGAAATCGTATTCCTCGAGGCGATTCATACATTCGTAAACGCGAACACCGGCGTGCTTTTTGCCTTCAAAGACGCGGGAGAAGTCGGCTGCGATGCCTTTGTTGCGTACGTGGCGGTCAACATAGCCGCGCTCATAGAAGGGCGTAACCTCGTAGTCGACCATATATTTCAGAATGCCGTCAATTCGACCGTCTGCCCGCAGGGCGGTATCCAGCGCCTCCAGATAGGCGGCGGGCACCTGATGGCGGGGACGGGGGAATACGTCGCCTTCTGCGAAGGTCTCAATTCCCGCATCTTCACACCAGGTCAGCTGCATGCGCTCAAGCTCAATGACATTGGCGATGTTGCAGCCAAAGGCGTTGCCGTTGCCCCAGTAGGCGGCGCCGATGAGACGCAGGAAGGGCGCTGTGTTGCCTGCAAAATCCCGGGCCAGGGTGATGGAATCCACACCGTCAATATCCCAGGTATCCAGCACGGCACAGTGGCCGAGGCGAACGGTGGGATCGACAGAATCTACCGCGGCGCGCAGCTTCTTTGCTAAGATGCGCAGGCTCTCGCCGCAGGCCTGGAGCCAGGCATCGCGGTAACGGTTCTTGCCGCCGGTAAAGGCTTTTTCCATGAGAATCTCACGTGTGATCTCCTCGCCGCCGAGAAGCTCGGAGATGCGGGCAAGGTGCAGCGGGCAGAAGCAGCCGATGGAGCCGGTGCGGTAGCCGAGACGGTAGTCGTCATCCAGCATGATCATATTAACGCCCGTGGTGGCAAGATCGGCCACCCAGCGGGCAAATTCATTCTGGAATTCCTCGTCATAGGGGCAGAAGGAGTCGGTGCTGTAGGATCCGTCGGCGGAGATGATATACTGATACCCTTTCTCCTCGACCATGGAGCCGCCGTGGCCGAGGCTGGAGATCCACACGGCCGGTTCGTAGCCTTCGGCACGAAGCCATGCCGCTGCCTTGCGGATGGCGGGGATGGAATTTGTTTTTTGTTCTTCCGAATCAACAGAGCGGCAGGCAGTGATAAATACGCGTTCGGCACCGATGCGCGAAAGTTCGCACTTCAGCTCGCCGATGCGAGCGTCGGAAAACTCAATGAGTGAAATGGGTACGGAAAGCTTGTACATAATGCTTTTCCTCCTTTGTGTGTGCAGGAAAAATCCTTCGGGTTCAGTATAATGTACGGCGGACGGAAATGCAAGGGTTTGGGGCGAAAAGTTTTATGAAAAGTGTGCATTTGCATTCCGGATATGGTATGATATACTATATTGAGCGATGAAATGGGGGAGATTGGGTTGCCGAGGCTTGTCCTGACCGTCCCGCCGGAGGCCGATGGCCTGCGCGCGGCGGACTATCTGCGCCGCGCTGCACACCTTTCCGGCGCAAATCTCCGACAGCTTCGCGATCGCGGCGGCCTGTGCCTGGACGGCGCTGAAATTCCGGGGTATACGCCGCTGCGTGCCGGGGGAATTCTCTCTGCGGACTTATCCGATCCGCCGGCGGCAGAGCCTGTTTCAGCCGGTGAGCTGCCGATGGTGCTCTATGCGGATGCATGGTTTGCCCTGGTGGACAAGCCGGCAGGCCTTGCGACCCATGCATCCACCTTTCAGCCGGGAGTGGAAACCATGCACAACCGCATGGCGGCTCTTTGGGGGGAGGATATCATCTATCATCCGGTCAACCGGCTGGATCGGCACACCTCCGGGGTGATGTGCGTTGCCCGGTGTGCCTATATGCACGAGCGCATGAAGTCCCTTTTGCACACCGATGGCTTTGTTCGCAGCTATCTTGCCCTTTGCCGCGGTCGGCCAAAGGAGGATTCCGGCTCTGTGGAGCTTCCCATCGGCAGGGAAGAGGGCTCCCTTCTGCGCCGCCGCACCGGAGTCGGACAGTATGCCCGGACGGACTATCGTGTGCTTTGCGCAAATGGAGAGGCAAGCCTGGTGCTTGCCCTGCCCCGCACCGGCAGAACCCATCAGATCCGCGTACATATGCAGGCTCTCGGCTGTCCGCTCCTTGGTGATTTTCTTTACGGCGATGAGACGGCTTTTCCCCGCACAGCCCTCCATTCCGCCGCCGTTTCCCTCTGTCACCCCATCACCGGCGAGAGGCTGAAGATCTCAGCCCCGCTGCCGGAGGATATGAAAACCTATTTAAGCAGTAACGGCCTGAATTTTAACGATCGGGAGGATCTCCTTCATGTCTGAGAATCGCATTTCCATCACCCGTACGGGGGAAAATACATTTTTGCTTGAAAACCGAACCGAATATCATTTCCGTGACCGCTTTTTCCTTGCCTGGTTTCTGGAATGTGACGGCATTGTCATCGACAAGGGCGAAATTGCCCCGGTGCGCGCTGCGGCCGGGGGAGAATTTGCCTTTACCTTTACGCATGAGCTGCCGGAGGAAGGGGTTTCGAGCCTGCTTCTTTCGGTGGTCACAGCGGTGGATTCCGAGATCGCTCCCCGGGATCGGGAGGTCTACTGCGCCCAGTTTATCCTGAAGGATGTGCCGCCTCCCTTCA
>JAFXIE010000033.1 GCA_017533425.1 Clostridia bacterium
CGAGCCGAAGATCGTCGGCGGCACTCTCCCCGCGCCGGAAGGCCCGGCGGAGATCCGCGCAGAGGGGCTCACCTTTGCCTATCCCGGCAGCGACAAGGCGGTGCTGGACGGCATCGATCTCACCATCGCTCCCGGCGAGCGCGTTGCCCTTGTGGGCTACAACGGTGCCGGCAAGACCACCCTCATCAAGCTCCTGCTGCGGCTTTACGATCCCACCGAGGGCCGCATTCTCCTTAACGGCCACGATCTCCGGGAGTATGATATCACCTCTCTGCGGGAGTATTTCGGCTGCGTCTTCCAGGATTTCGTTCTCTTTGCCGCGACCCTTGGTGAGAACGTCGCCTGCGACTTTATGGAGAATTCCGATCCCGGGAAGATCCGCGAGGCCCTCGATCTCGCCGGCTTCTCCGAGCGGCTTGCGAAGATGGAAAAGGGTATCGACACCCCGCTGACCCGCGAATTTGACGAGAACGGACTCAATCTCTCCGGCGGCGAGAACCAGAAGGTGGCTATGGCGCGCACCTTTGCAAAGCCCTCGGGCTGCATCATCCTCGATGAGCCCTCCGCCGCGCTGGATCCCCTGTCGGAATACCGCCTCAACGAGAGCATGAACGCCGCCGCGGCGGGCAGAACGGTGGTCTACATTTCCCACCGCCTCTCCACCACCCGCATGGCCGACCGCATCTGCATGATGGAGCAGGGACGCATCATCGAATCCGGCTCCCATGACGAGCTCATGACGCAGAACGGCAAATATGCCGAAATGTTTGAAAGCCAGGCCAGCCGATACGTCGGCGAGGAAAGCGCGTAAGACAAAAAAAGGGATCGCGAAGGCAAACCAAAGCCTTCGCGTTTCTTTTAAAAAATCGGTTCAAAGGGAGCAGCGGAATTGCTATGATGATATTGCCATTGACAATTCTTCTGTTGCTTTATTCCGGAAATGTGGGTTTGTGGAAGTGATGCAAACCAGCGAATATATTTTGGTTAAAAAAGGAGCTATAAGATAAACAATCCCAATAGGTTGAACTGTTTGAGTGCGTCAAACAGATAGATAAGTTTTAAGAGGTATATTATGAAAAAATTATCGTTAGTTGTAGATATGTATGGATGTCCAAATCGCTGTAAGCATTGTTGGTTGGGACATATGCCAAATCGTAAAATGGCTGACACGACAGACCAACTGCTGATAGAGTATTTTAAGCCTTATTTTGATCAGATAACATACTACAGTTGGTTAAGAGAACCTGATTATTGCGATGATTATAGACAGCGCTGGATGAAAGACGTTGAAATCTCTATTCAGGGAAAACCAATGCGTTTTGAATTGGCTAGTTTTTATCGTTTGGTTCGCGATGAAGCGTATGTAAAGTTTTTGAAAGAAGTAGGTGTCAAAAAGGTACAACTAACATTCTTTGGCTTGGAAACGATGACAGATTTTTATGTCGGAAGAAAAAATGCATATAATGAATTGCTGTTAGCAACGGATATATTAATATCTAATGATATTGCGCCGAGATGGCAAGCATTTATTTTTGAAGATAATAAATACGAAATCGTGAAGTTGTTGGATGTAATTGATAAACTGAATTTGTACGAACGGTGTGCTTCTTTCGGAGAGGAATTCAAGTTTTTTGTTCATGAAGGGAGTTGTGATGGCGAAAATATCAAACAATATCCAAACAGAATTCAAAAAGAGAACATTCCAAAACAACTAATACCATATTATTTGGCATATGACAAAATCTTGGAGGAAAAAGAATGTGTTAAGTTATTGTCGGAGAGTTCTGAAAAGATCGTGTTTGACATATCCGACAATATTGTTTTGAATATATCCAATGATTTTAATGTGTATTTTAATTTTACCAACATGACAGAACCATGGATAATCGGTAACATACTGAAAGACGACGCAAAAGAATTGGTGCGAAGAATCTTTGAAGGGGACACCTACGCGTTGAATATGATAAGAAATCGTTCTTATAGTGAGTTAGTCAAGCGATATGGTGACACAACTTCAACAAAGGTTTTTACGCTTGGTGATTATAAAATGTATATGGTCAATCGATATTTGGATGAATGTACAAAAGGAATCGCGAAGGCAAACTAAAGCCTTCGCGATCTCTTTTTTTGCCTGTTTTACCTTCAGAATTCCAGCACCACCGGCGCGTGGCACCAGAGTTTGGGCAGCGTGAAGGAAAGCTTGCCCTCCTCCACCGTGAAGGGGATCTCCTCTCCTCCGGGGGCGAGGTAGACCCTTGCCGGCTGCCGGGCATCCGGCAGGGCGATATCCACGCGGACATCCCGCAGGGTGGGAATATCCTCGATGATCTGGGTTTTTTCCCCGCGCAGCACGGGAATGGCATAGAGCAGGTGGCAGATGTAGCGATCCTCCGCCCTCTGGTGCTGCAGGGTGACGATGCCCTGGGCGGGCAGGTCGGTCTCGAGGGTCTTTTTGCCCGCCATCAGCCGGCCAAGGGCCCGCAGGAGCATGCGCTGGGTCGTGATCTCGCCCATGCGGAAATATTCCTCAAAGAGCGGCCAGGCGATATAGATGCCCTCGCTGCCCTCGGTGACGGCGGGGCTGCGGGGCGCCTCCGGATCGTTGGGCGTGTGCTGATGGGAGGAGAAATGGAAGGCATTGCGGTCAAAATAAGGCTCCTCCCGCCAGGCAAGCACCTCGCCCGCCGCCGAAATTTCCCAGCCGGGCCGATAAACCACGAAGGGCGCCGCCGGGAAGATATCGTAATCCTCCGCCGGAACCATGTAGGCGGGGGTGTGCGCCGCGGGACGTGCCTCCGCCGCGCCGAGATCGAAGAGGAAGCGGCCTTCGCTGTCCATGCCGGAGCTGCCGGTGCACAGAAGCTTTCCGCCGGCGGCGGTGAAGGCCTTGAGCTTTGCCAGCAGTTCTCCCTCGGGGCGGATGCTGTCGGGCAGAATAATGACCTTGTAGCGGGAGAAATCGCAATCCCCATCCAGCACATCGTAGAGGTATTTTCCCTCCAGCAGAATGCGGTTTGCTCCCCGGTCGCCGGGATCCTTCTGGCCGAGGCTTTCCTGGGAGAGCAGACCCACATCGGCCACATTGCGCACGCCGTCGCACCAGGGCTCCAGCGCCTCGATGCGCGCATAGGCCGCGCCGATGGTCGCATAGGTTGCGGGGCAGAGACGGCCGCGGGGATGCAGCTGATCGCCCACGGAGCACTTGGCGCCCATGGCCACGGAGAGGGCCGTTTCGTAGATGAGGGCATTGGGATGCTTATAGCCGCCGAATTCGCCCCAGGTGGTGTGGAATTTTCCCGTCATGCCCAGGGCTTCCATGCCAAGCCCCTGGGCATAGCGCATGGAGAGGGGGAAATGGTCATAGCCCCAGCCGCCGGTGGGCAGGCTTTCCAGCTCCAGATGGGTGTTGCAGGCGGCAAGGTCGCGGCGGCCGCGGCGGATGTGGCCGGCGTTATGGAAAATGCGCATTTCCGGGCAGATCTCATGCACGGCGGCATTGGTGCGGCGGACATACTCAAAATAAACCTGCTCGCCGTAGGCTGCGGCGTCCGCCTCCTTCTCGGGATCCAGTCCCGCGGCAAGCATACCGGCAATGCAGCGGGGGCACCAGCAGGTGCGCGGGGCGCTGATATCAAAGAAAATGCCGTCCGCATCGGGATAGCGGGTCACCACCTCCCGGGTCTGCTCCACCAGCAGATCAAGATAGGGGGTGTTGTAGCAAAGCAGCTTGAAGCCGGCCTGCATAAAGCTCTGTCCCCGCTCGCGGCCGGCGCGCAGCCATTCCGGATGGGCCATGGACGACTGCTCATCAAAGCCCGCGCTGATATAGACGGGGACATTGACCCCGATCTCATGGCAGGCGTCGATCATCTCCCGCAGGAGATCAAAATTCAGATGCGGATGGGTGGCATAGGTATCGCTCGGGTAGTAAAAATTGCCGTGGTGGCACTTGGCAAAGACCGTGATGGAGCTGACATGGCCGGCCTGCAGGGTCTGCTGGAATTCCCGGCGGTCAAAATCCGCGCCGATGCCGGGAATATGCTCCGAGGTGTGAAAATCCAGATGCACCTGGCGGAAGGGAAATGCAGCTTTCATGGGATTGTTTCCTCCTTTTTTTGAAACAAACGGGCATGGCAGAGCCATGCCCGTTTCGGCAATATCTTTGCGATTAAAGGATAACCTCGTGGCCGGTCTTGGCAGACTCATAGATGGCGCAGAGGATGCGCATCATCTCAACGCCGTCCTCCGCGGGGTTGCGACAGGGAGCACCGGTGGCAACGCAGTTGACATAGTGGGCGATCTCATTCTCAAAGAGGTTGTTGAAGGAGAGGCCGGTGGAGCGGTCAAGCTGGACGTTGGTCATGTAGCCGTTGGTCTCGGTGAAGATCTCCAGCTCGGGATCGAGCTTTGCGCCCGCCTTGGAGCCAAAGAGCTGGATGGTGCCTTCGCCCTTCTTGAGGTTGAGGGTGAAGGAGCATTCCACCTGCAGAACGGCGCCGTTGTCAAAGCGGATGAGGGCGGTGGCCAGATCCTCAACATCGTAGATACCGCGGGTCATCTTCTCATCGGAATAGTAGCCTGCGCGATCCTTGCAGTCGGGACGGTTCTTGAGCTTATCAAAGGTGGCGCCGTAAACGGAAACGGGCTTGGGATTGCCCAGCAGATAACGGACAAGGTCGATGACATGAACGCCGAGGTCAACCAGGGGACCGCCGCCGGAAAGCTCCTTATTGGAGAACCAGCCGCCGGGGCAGCCGTTGCGGCGCAGGTAGTTGCACTTGGCATAGTAAAGCTCGCCGAAGAAGCCGTTGTCCACAAAGTCCTTGACGACGGCGCAGTCATTGCCAAAGCGGCGGACAAAGCCGATCATGAGCAGCTTGCCGGCTTTCTCGGCAGCGGCCTTCATGGCCTCGGCCTCTGCAACGGAGGTGGCCATGGGCTTCTCGCAGAGCACGTGCTTGCCGGCATTGAGGGCGGCAATGGTGCAGGGGGCATGGGCAGCGTTCCAGGTGCAGACGCTGACGGCATCAATCTCCGGCAGGGCGAGCATCTCGTTCATATCGGTGAAGAGGCGGGTAACGCCGTGCTTCTCACCCTTCATCTTCAGCTTTGCCTCGTCAATATCGCAGAAGGCATAGAGCTCGACGTTGGGAAGTGCCTTGTAGCCCTTGATGTGGGACTCGGCGATGTTGCCCACGCCAATAATACCGATGCGGATCTTCTTTTCCATGTGTTTATCCTCCACACATATTCAAAATCATAGCATTTCCGCCGCAGAAGTCCCTCTGCGGTCACTCTCCTGTTATTATAGCATTCCCCCCGAAAAAAACAACCCTATTTTCAAAAAAATCCCCGCGCCGAGCCCCTTGGCAATCACCCCGGGATGGTATATAATGATAGTGGCAAAATTACATGGAGGTACAAGGCCATGATCTATCTTTCCTGCGGGCTTTCCGCCCTCGCCGTGGTGCTCTGCATTCTTCTGCTTGTGCGGGATTCCCGCCGCGCACGGGATGCGGAGGCGCAGGCGCGCCGCGCCGCCGAGGCGCAGGCCGCCGCCCTGTCCGGAGCTCTTTCCGAGCTGCGGCAGGAGCTTTCCGCCACCATCAACGGCGCAAATCAGCTCTCCGCCCAGGCCCAGGGAGAGCGCCTGGCCGACTTTGCCCGCCGGCTGGAGGCGCTGGATACCCGCTTTGAGGCCATCCGCACCGGGCTTGACGGCCGCATGGCCGCCCTGCAGCAATCCAACGAAAAGCAGCTGGAGGAAATGCGCAAAACGGTGGACGAGCGCATGCAGAAAACCCTCGAAAGCCGCATCGGCGAGTCCTTCAAGCTGGTCAACGAGCGCCTGGAGCAGGTCTGGCGTGGACTTGGCGAGATGCAGAACCTCGCCGTCAGCGTGGGCGATCTGAAAAAGGTGCTCTCCAACGTCAAGACCCGCGGCATTCTCGGCGAGATCCAGCTGGGCGCCATTCTCGCGGAGATCCTCTCCCCCGATCAGTATCTGCAGAATGTGGCCACCGTTCCGAGAAGCCAGAACCCGGTGGAATTCGCCGTCAAGCTCCCCGGCGACGGAGATACCCCGGTGCTGCTGCCCATCGATTCCAAATTCCCCGCCGATGCCTACGAGGCACTGCTCAACGCCTACGAATCGGGGGATGCCGCCGCCGTGGACGCCGCCGGCAAGGCACTGGATGCCCGCCTGAAGGGCTTCGCCCGGGATATCCGGGACAAATACATCAGCCCGCCCCACACCACCGATTTCGGCATCATGTTCCTGCCGGTGGAGGGTCTCTATGCGGAGGTCGTCCGCCGCGGACTGGTGGAGGTGCTGCAGCGGGACTATCGCGTCAACATCGCCGGCCCCACCACCATGGCCGCCCTGCTCAACTCCCTGCAGATGGGCTTCCGCACCCTGGCCATCCAGAAGCGCTCCGGCGAGATCAGCCGCATTCTCGGCGCGGTGAAGACGGAATTTGCCACCTTTGAAAAGGTGCTGACCGATGCCCAGACCCAGCTTGGCCGCGTGGGCAACAGCCTCGACACCCTCATCGGCGTGCGCACCCGCCAGATCAACCGCAAGCTCAATTCCGTCACCGAGCTCGATCCGCTGGAGGCCTCCCAGCTGCTGGAGGAATAGGCCTTTTTCCCTCTTTTTTTGCAAAATGAAGTCCGCGCCCCCGATTCTTCGGGAGCGCGGACATTTTTTATGCGCTAATTTGCAGGCGGAGGCTTACTTCAGCAGCTCGGGCTTGATGACGGAGCCGTACTTCGCCTTGGCATCCTGCAGGCGGGCGATCTGGGCGTTGAGCTCAGCGGTGAACTCCTCGGGCATATCGATCTTGGAGAAGATGGCCTGCATACGATCCATCTTGGCGAGGTAGTTGTCCACGCGGATGGAGAACTGCTCGTTGTACTCCTTCTCGGTGTAGTCGCGGTCGAGGTTATCCTTGAAGAGCTTCTTGAGGTCCTCATACTCGGGGATGAGACCGATGGGGGTCTTGATGGCGTTGAACTCGCCGTTGACGCGGCCGTCAGCCCAGAGGATCCAAACCTTCTTATCCAGCTTGCCGTTGGTGTACTTGCCCTCGTCGTTCTTCAGGAAGTAGTTGGTGGCAAAGACGGTGGGAGCCTTGTCAAACTGCTTGCCGAAGGCGAGGTGGTTGCCGATGTAGGTGCCGACGGGAACGGTGACGAAGTCGAGGTTGGCCATGGGGTTGTGAACGCGGACACCCTCCTGACCGATGGTGGCAGCGGTGGTCTCGCTCTCGACGGTGGCGCCGAGGAAAACGCCGTGGGCCCAGGTCAGGGACTCGGAAACGGGAACGGTGGTGTCGGAATCGCGGCCGCCGTAAACAATACCCTCAACGTGGACACCCTGAGGATCGTCACGCATGGGATCGGCATTGGCCAGCTCGCCGATGGCGATGGTGTAGCGGGCATTCTTGTTGGCGCAGGGGATCTCCTTACCGGCGTCGTCCTTCTTGCCGGCAAACCACTCGCCGGAGTAGTTGACACCGGTCTCGGGAATGTCAACGCCCATGCCCAGCCAGTAGGGCTTGTCGTTGTTGACAAGGACGTTGGAGAAGATGACCTCGCGGGGGGTGGTCAGAGCCTCGTAGATGAGGGGATCGTCCTTCTCGTTGACATCCTGGATGATGCCGAAGATACCGTTCTCAACGTTGACGCCGCGAACCTTACCGTCGATGTTGCGCAGGTAGGCAATGTCGTCGCCGACGATGGTCTGGCCGGGGATCATAGCGGTGCTGGTCTTGCCGCAGGCAGAGGGGAAAGCACCGGAGAAGTAGGTGGTGCGGCCGGGCTTGCCGTGAACACCCATGAGGAACATGTGCTCGGCGAGCCAGTCGGAGTTGTTGGCCTTCTGGATGGCCAGACGGAAGGCGAGCTTCTTCAGACCGACGGAGTTACCGGCATACTGGTTGTTGACGGTGTAAACGCGGTTGTTCTCCAGGTCGATGTAGATGCGGCGCTTGTCGATGTTGGCAGTCTTGCCGTCGACGAGCTGACCGGCGGAATGCAGGAAGAAGAAGAAGTCCTCGCAGGCGCCGGCGCGCTTGAATTCGGCATAACCGGTGCGGTAGAGAATCTCTTCACTGTGGGTAACGTAGGCAGAGTCGGTGATCTGCATGCAGCGGATGGAGAAGGGAGAGTTCGTGGGGCCGAGGCAGAAGAAGGAAACGATCATTTCCTTGCCTTCCATGATGCCGTCCATGATCTCGCGGACTTCCTTGGTGCCCTCGTCAACATTCAGGGAGTTGACGGGCATACCCCAGTTGACATCCTTGGCGAGCAGATAGCGGGTGTTGTTCTTGTCGCGGGCCTGGTCAGCCATACCGTCGAAGTGGATGGTGTGACCCTTGGTGCCGAGGACGGCCTCCTCGCCGTTCTTCAGGGCGAGGGCGCGGACATACTCGATGTCCTCTGCGGCATCGGTGATAACGGTGACCTTTGCGGGCTTGCAGAGGGCAATGGCATCGTTGAGGTAATCCATAACCTTCTTGTTGCCAAGGGCTTCAAGCTTCTGCATGCTCTCCTTGTCGATGATCATTTGTCATATCCTCCTAATTAAAATCAATTCACGCTCGGAAAAACACTCCGCCCCATGGGCAGAGAATGCCGATTTGAAATTATTATATAATATCCCCCGGCATAAATCAAGTTCTTTTGTTCAAATCCCAACAAAACTGTGAATCTTGATAGTTTGGTATGTACAAACGGCGCGTTTTCTGTTAGAATTAATATGTTGCCCTATAATATAATTTGTATATTTTCAGAAAGGCGGTCTTGCGATCATGCAGAAGTTCATGGATGCCGATTTTCTTCTTACCACCGAGGAGGCCCGCAAGCTCTATCACGACTACGCGGAAAAGCTTCCCATTATTGATTACCACTGTCATCTCTCCCCCCGCGAGATCGCGGAGGATCACCGCTTCCGTTCCATCACCGAGGCATGGCTCGGCGGCGACCATTACAAATGGCGCATGATGCGCATCAACGGCATTGACGAGCGCTATATCACCGGCGATGCCGACGATTACGAAAAGTTCCTGGCCTGGGCGGATACCCTCTCCCGCTCCATCGGCAACCCCCTCTACCACTGGACCCATCTGGAGCTGCAGCGCTTCTTCGGCATTGACACCCCCCTGACCCCGGAGACCGCCCCCGAGATCTACGAAAAGTGCAACGAGATCCTCGCCCGCCCGGATATGAGCGCCCGCGGTCTCATGCTGCGCTCCGGCGTTGAGCTGGTCTGCACCACCGATGACCCCGCCGACGATCTGCGCTGGCACAAGGCCATTGCCGAAAGCGGCTTTGCTGTCAAGGTTCTGCCCACCTACCGTCCCGACCGCGCCATGGATCTCTCCCGCGATGATTTCAAGGCCTACTTAAAGGAGCTGGGCCGCGCCGCCGGCGTGCGCATCACCTCCCTGGCCTCCCTTCTCAAGGCGCTGGAGAAGCGCATGGATTATTTTGCCGAGTGCGGCTGCCGCCTCTCCGACCATGCCTTTGAAAAGTGCCCCGCCATCGCCTATTCCGCCTTCCGCGCCGCTGACGTCTTTGACCGCTGCCTCGCCGGCGAGAAGATCTCCGCCGAGGATATGGAGGGCTATCAGGGCTATATGATCCGCGCCCTCGGCGGCATGATCGCCGCCCGCGACTGGACCATGCAGCTGCACTTCGGCGCACTGCGCAACAACAACACCCGCATGTTCGAGGCTCTGGGCCGCGACACCGGCTACGACGTCATGGCCGACCATCCCCTGGCCTGCGCCCTGGCCCGCCTGCTGGACGATCTGGCCGTGCGCGGCAGCCTGCCCCGCACCATCGTCTACACCCTCAACCCCAAGGATAACTATCCCATCGGCGCCCTGACCGGCACCTTCGCCGACAGCTCCGCCGCCGGCAAGGTTCAGTTTGGCTCTGCCTGGTGGTTTGCCGATCATCTGGAGGGTATGCGCCGCCAGATGACCGACCTGGCCAGCCTCGGTATGCTCTCCCGCTTCGTGGGTATGCTGACCGACTCCCGCTCCTTCCTCTCCTATCCCCGCCACGAGTATTTCCGCCGCATCGTCTGCGAGCTGGTGGGCGGTTATGTTGCCCGGGGCGAATACCCCGCCGACTGGAAGATGCTCTCCGCCATCGTCTGCGGCATCTGCCACGACAACGCAGCCTCTTATTTCAACTTCTGATTTTACCATCCCCTTCTAAGGAGATTTCCCGCCCATGTCTGACATTGAAGCAAACAATTCCGAAACCACGCCGGAGGAGATTGTTGACTCCATCCGCTCCATCGCCGACGAAGGCACCGCCGAGGCCATCCACGAGGCCATTGACGCCGCGCAGGATGCTCCCGCAGACGATGCGCTGAACCTGGATATTGCCCCGGAGGGGGAGGCGGAGCCCACCCCCTCTGTTGACGATGCCGTCATTTCCCCCGCAAGCTGGGCGGAGCCGGCTGCCCCCGCCGGGGAAAACCGCCCGGAGGAGCCCGCCGCGCCGGATGCGGCGGAGGAGATTCCTCCCGTCCGCAATCTGCGCCCCCTGTGGATCACTCTCTGCTCCGTCGGCGGCGCGCTGGTGCTGCTTTGCGGTCTTCTCTGCTGGTTTGTCTTTGGCTATTCCCGCGTTTATCCCGGCGTCAGCGTCATGGGAACCAAGTTTTCCGGCCTCAATGCCGCGGAGATCCAGGTTCGCTTAAACGAGCTCAACGATTCTGCCTTTAACGGCAAATCGGTGACCGTCAGCTGCCGCGGTGAGAGCCTTTCCGTCTCCACCGAGGAGCTGAAGATGGAATATGACACCGCCGATGTGACGGAAAAGCTGCTCGCCTACGGCCGCAGCGGCTCCTTCTTCGGCCGGGTCAAGGCCATTTTTTCCGCTTGGCGCAAGGGATATAACATCGATCTCTCCTCTGCCTATGACGATGCGCTGCTTCGCGCCCGGCTGACCGGCCTTGCGGATAAGATCTTCACCGCCGTCCGCCAGCCCTCCCACACCCTTTCCCGTGACAGCGTCACCGTCACCGCCGGCAGCCCCGGCTATGCGCTGGATGTGGATGCCGCCATGGCGGACATCGCCCGCCGCATCAACGACGGCAACTTCACCCCCGCTGAGATTTCCCCCGCCGTTACCGAGCCCAACGCGCCGGATGCGGAGGCTCTTTACACCGCCGTTTACCTTGCCCCGGTCAATGCCCGCGTCAAGGCAAGCTCCCCCACCGATTACACCGTCATTTCCCACACCGACGGCCGCGATTTTGACAAGGAAGCCGCCGTTCCCGCGCTGGCAGAGCTCGGCTACGGCGAATCTGCAGCCCTGCCCCTGCGCACCCTTCCCGCGGAGGTTCGCTACGAGCATCTCGCCGGCCGCGAATTCTTCACCGATATTCTCTCCTCCGTCACCACCACCTTCAATGTCAATGAAAAGAACCGCACCGTCAACGTAAGCCTTGCGGCGAAGTGGTGCAACGGCCTCGTGCTCATGCCGGGGGATGAATTTTCCTTTAACAACGCCGTCGGTCCCCGCACCGCCGCCCGCGGCTTCAAATCCGCCGCTATTTTTGCCGGCGGTGAGGTTGTGGACGGCCTCGGCGGCGGCATCTGCCAGGTTTCCTCCACCATTTACATGGCGGCACTGAAGGCAGAGCTCGGTATCACCAACCGCCGCACCCACCGCTTCATCGTGGCCTACACCCCCGTGGGTCAGGACGCCACCGTGGTTTACGGCTCCATCGACTTCAAGTTTAAGAACTCCGCCGCAGAGCCGGTGTTCATGTCCTCCGTTATCAACGGCGGTAAGCTCACCGTCACCCTCTACGGAACCTCCGCCTACACCGGCGAAGGGGTGCGCACCGTGGAGCTTGAGACCAAGATCCACTCCACCACCAAATATACCACCAAATATACCACCGTGGAAACCATGGCCCCCGGCACCAAAAAGGTCACCCAGGCCGGCAAGAACGGCTACACCTGCGAGGTTTTCCGCGTGGTGAAGATCGACGGCGTGGAGGTCTCCCGCGAGAAGGTCAACAATTCCTCCTACTCCCCCTGCACCGAGCAGATCAAGCAGGGACCGCCGCTGCCCACGCAAGCTGCGCCCTCGCCTTCTCCCACTCCCACCCCGCAGCCGGCGGCGCCCACCGCAACGCCGGAACCCACTGCAACGCCGGAGCCCACTGCCACTCCGGAACCCACCGCAACTCCGGAGCTCACCGCAGCTCCGGCTGCCTGATTGCATTTCGCATTTTTTGCAAACCGCTTTCCTGAAAGGAGCTCCCTATGCCTACCCCCCGAATCGGGATGACCCAGCGCAGACAGATCATCAAGCACCGGGCAAAGGTGCTCTCCGGCTTCTTCTATTTCCGGCTGCTCATTCTCTTTGCCCTCTATGTGTTTCCGCTGACCCTGGCCGGCGATCTTTTCAACCGCATTTCCTTCGGAGGCCCCACCTTTATCCTCCTTGGAATTGAGGTCAACCTCCTGCGGGAGGTGCTGCTTGCCGCCACCGTTCTGCTGGAGGCTCCGATTTTCCTCGCCGTATGCAATTATATGCTCGCCCTGGACCGGGAAACCCCCATGCCGCTGCTCTCCGTCTTCTCCTGGTACAGCGAAGGGGCAAAGCTCACCGCCGCGCTGCAGTATTCCCTCTTCAGCATGGGGCTGCATGTGGTGCTCTTCCCCCTGCGGCGCCTTCCCCAGCTTTGGGTCGCCGCCCACATGGATGCCTATTCCGAGGCTACGGCCGCCATCATGGACGCCGCAGCCGCCGGCACCCAGGCCGACATGGCCCTGGTCAACACTGTGACCGAGCTTTCCTCCCGTTTCACCCTCTGCCAGGGAATTGTGCTGCTGGCCTCCGTCCTTTCCCTGTGGTTTGCGCCGCTGCCCTATCTGCTGGCAGAATCCCCCGGTGAGGGCAAATTTTTCAGGAAGGTTTCCGAATCGGTTTCCGTCATGCGCGGCCACATTGTGGAATACTGCATATTTATTGTAAGCTTCGTGCTGTGGTATCTGCTGGCCGGCCTCTTTGGCGCCTATGCCTGCATCGTCTGCTATCCCTACATTCATCTTTCCCAGGCCGTTTTCCTCAACCGGCTCATTCTCTCCGCCCGCAAGGCAAAAAATTCGCCGGCAGAGACCGCCCCGGCAGAGGAATCCGGCGATGCCCCCTCTGATGAAACCAATTAATTCCGCAAGGAGTGTATCCGATATGTCTCTTTCCGTTTACAACACCCTTTCCCGCACCAAGGAGGAATTTGTCCCTCTGCAGGGCAACAACGTGGGCATGTATGTCTGCGGCCCCACGGTTTACGGCATGCCCCACGTCGGCCATGCCAAGAGCTATGTCAGCTTTGATATCATCCACCGCTATCTGACCTACCTTGGCTACAAGGTCAAGTATGTTCAGAATATCACCGACGTCGGCCATCTGGTGGGCGACGCCGACGAGGGCGAGGACAAGATCCAGAAGCAGGCTCGCCTGGAGGCGCTTGATCCCGTGGCCATCGCCTATCGCTATGAGAACCTCTATTTTGCGTGCATGGATGCCCTGGGCGTGCGCAAGCCCACCATCTCCTGCCGCGCCACCGGCCATATCATTGAGATCATCCAGATGGTGCAGGAGCTGCTGGACAAGGGCTATGCCTATCTGACCGAGGCGGGCAATGTCTACTACCGTGTTTCCGCCTTTAAGGATTACGGCAAGCTCTCCCACCGCGAGATCGACGAGACGGTCTCCGGTTCCCGCATTTCCGTGGCGGATGATAAGGAGCAGCCGGAGGATTTTGCCCTCTGGAAGAAGGCCGACGGCGGCCACCTGATGAAGTGGCCCTCCCCCTGGGGCGAGGGTTATCCCGGCTGGCACATTGAGTGCTCCGTCATGAGCCGCAAGTACCTCGGCGAGACCTTCGACATCCACGGCGGCGGCATCGACAACATGTTCCCCCACCACGACTGCGAAATTGCCCAGTCCGAGGCGGCCAACGGCTGCCCCTTCGTCAAGTATTTCATCCACAACAACCTGGTCACCGTCAACGGCCAAAAAATGGGCAAATCCCTCGGCAATTTCATCACCCTGCCCGACCTTTTTGCCGAGTTTGATCCCATGCTCATCCGCTTCTACATCCTCCAGGCGCACTACCGCAAGCCCACCGATTTCGACCGCACCAAGATTTCCGAAATGGGCGAGATCTACGACAAGCTCTGCGCCTCCATCGCCGCCGCCCGCCGCCGTGCGGGTGATGCCGCCGCAGCGGAGGATGCCGATGCCGCCCGCATCAAGGCAGATTTTGAGGCCGCGATGAATGACGATTTCAACACCGCCCTGGCCATCTCCTCCGTCTACGAGCTCTCCAAGCTCCTCAACACCGAGTGCGCCAAGGCAAGCCCCGATGCCGGCCGTCTCGCCGCGCTGCTCTGCGTGGTGGACGACTGCTTCATCCCCGTTCTCGGCCTGACCTTTGCGGCCAAGGGCGGTGACGACAGCGGAAAGTACATCGAGTACATTCTGAAGCTCCGCGCCGATATGCGCGCCGAAAAGCGCTTTGACGTGGCCGATCGCATCCGCGATGACCTCGCCGCCATGGGCGTTGAGGTGCTGGACGGAAAGGCCGGCTCCGGCTGGCGGCTGAAATAAGCTTCGCACCACCGATTTTTCCAACCGCAGGAAAGGGATTCTCTCCCTTCCTGCGGTTTTTTCTGTCATATCCGCCGGGGGCATTCCATACATATGGAGTAAAGAATTCTGCCACGGAGGAGAAGATAAAATGACAAGCACAAGCATCTATGAGGATATCGCCGCCCGCACCGGCGGCAACATCTATATCGGCGTGGTCGGTCCGGTGCGCACGGGAAAATCCACCTTTATCAAGCGCTTTATGGAAACCCTGGTGCTGCCCCGCATGGAGGATCCCTACCGCCGGGAGCGCGCCCGGGATGAGCTGCCTCAATCGGGCGGCGGGCGCACCATCATGACCGCCGAGCCGAAATTTGTGCCGGAGGAGGCGGTGGAGGTTCACCTCGGCCACAGCCGGATGCGGGTGCGGCTCATCGACTGCGTGGGCTACATGGCCGACGGCGCCCTGGGACTCTTTGAGGACGGCCAGCCCCGCATGGTCAAAACCCCGTGGTTTGCCGAGGAGGTTTCCATCACCGCCGCCGCAGAGCACGGCACCCGCAAGGTGATGGATGAGCACGCCACCATCGGGCTTGTCATCACCACCGACGGCACCGTCACCGAGCTTGACCGGCCGGACTATCTGGAGGCCGAGGCACGCATCATCCGGGAGCTGCAGCGCCTGGGCAAGCCCTTCCTCGTGGTGCTCAACACCGCCGATCCCGACGGCGCGCCTGCGGCGGAGGCTGCCCGCCACATCCGCGAAACCTTCGGTCTCTCCCCCGTCTGCTGCAACTGCGCAGAACTTACCGAGGATGGGGTGGAGCGCATTCTGCAGGGGGTTCTCGGCGCCTTCCCCGTGGTACAGGTCGATGCCGATCTGCCCGACTGGATCTCCGGCCTGCCGGCGGATCATGCCGTGCGCAGCGCCGTTTACAGCGCCCTTCGCACCGCCGCAGAGGCCATGCACACCATGGGGGATGCAAATCACTGCCCGGATATTCTCTCCGCCTGCGAATATATCACCGGCGCCCGTCTTTCCGGCACCGATATGGGGCGGGGTGTGGTCACCCTTTCCTGCGAGCTTGACCGCAGCATCTTCTACGGAATTCTCTCGGAATGTGCCGGCCGTGCCGTCCGGGATGATGGGGAGCTGCCCGCCCTGATCGCCGAGCTCGCCGCCGCCAAGCGCAGCCACGATCGCTATGCCGAGGCGCTGCGCCAGGTCTACGACACCGGCTACGGCATCGTCATGCCCTCCCTGTCCGAAATGCGGCTGGCCGAGCCGGAGATTGTCCGCCAGGGCGGCCGTTCCGGGGTTCGGCTCTGCGCGGAGGCGCCCTCCATCCACATGGTGCGGGCGGATATCAAGGCAGAAATTTCCCCGGTGGTGGGCTCCGAAAAGCAGTCGGAGGATCTGCTCGCCTTCCTTTTGCGGGAATTTGAGGAGGATACCAACCGGATCTGGGATTCCAACATCTTCGGCAAGAGCCTCCATGAGCTGGTCAACGAGGGTCTGCAGGCCAAGCTCAACCACATGCCCGCCCAAAGCCAGGAAAAGCTCCGCGAGGCCATGGAGCGCATCATCAACGAAGGCAGCTCCGGCCTGATCTGCATCATTCTCTGATAAATTCAGTCAAAAAAAGGTTCCACAGCGGCTGCTGTGGAACCTTTTTTGTCTAATTTATTCAATCGTTACCTTTCCGACAAAATCGCCGCAGGTGAGATTGAGTTCTTCCGGTTCTTCGATCTTTTTGCCGTTAAATGTGACGTTTTTGAAGGTAATATCCCGGATAAAGCTCTCCTCGGTCTTTGCCCGGAGTACCGATGGGGGCATCGGCATGCCCTCGTCGGCAAAAATTTGAATATTTTCCAGGCGGACGCCCTCGATATTGCCGAGAATGTTATCCTGCGACCACATTCCGCAGTAATTTTCCGCAAGGAAGAGGTGCGGCATATGCCCGCGCTTGCCGGGGTAGGGCTCCTCGGTTTTCTGATAGACGGGCGCCGGCTCACAGCGGTTATATTCCACGCGGATGTCGGAGAACAGCACATCCCGCACATGGGCGCGGTCGCCGTTCTGAATATCCATCATAATGTGCGCGCCGTGGATGAGATCGCAGTCCCGGAAGGTGATGCGGTCGTACCGGTCGGCGCAGGTTTCGGCACCAAGCTCGAGATTGCGGCCCCAGTCGCACCAGACGACGCAGCCCTCGGTGCGGATATCGGACACATTCTCATGATCCCAGCCCTTCAGCCCCTTGATGACCACGCAGTCATCAAAATTGCGCAGGAAGGAGTTGCGGACCGAGCAGTGGCGGCTGTTGACAAAGTCGATGCCGTCGGAATTGTAGCGCCACATGCCGATGAGCTTGACCCGGTCGAAATGCACCTCTTCGGAATTGAAGATGGTGGCCGTCCAGGTGGAGGAATCGCGGAAGGTGATGCCCTCCACGCGGACATTGCGGCAGCTTTTGATCTTCAGGCAGCCGTTGGGAAAATCGACGCAACGGCCATCGGGGCGCGCAAAGGTGGAATTATCCAGAATGCCGCCGCCAAAGATGCGCACATCCTCCGCATCCGAAATGCACACCTCGCCATGCACCACGGCGCCGGGGGCGATATAGAGACTTTCGCCGGAGGAAAGGTCGATATGGCCGGCATGATGCAGACCGGGGGCAAAGCTGTAGGTGGCCTCCTCCTGCACAGGCACAGCGGGATCAATAAAGATATGCAGGGCGCAGGCGGGGCCATCGGCCTCCACGGTATACTGGCCGGCGCCCGGCAGGATAAAGCGGGCGCATCTGCCCTCCACCGCGGGCTTGATACCATGGCGCAGGGGGCGGATGACGACACTGTCAACATCCTTCGGCCAGGTGACCGTGAGCTCCACCGGCTCGTCGGCGGCAAAATTCAGAAAGGAGGCGATCTCCGTCTGATCTTTTCCGCGCTGAAAGCCCGGCCACACCCGGTTGTAGGGCATGGCGGAGACCCGCGCCTCCATGCAGGGGGCGGAAAGGCCGCCCACCGTCACACTGTGCTGTGCGGATACGGGCTCATGTTCGGGATGGGGATAGAGAGTAAACATATCGGTGCACCTCCGGCATTTTTCTTAAACTATACCGAATTTCCAGCCTGTTGTCAACCATCTTTTGTCAGCCCAAACACACTTTATTTTTTGCTATATCTGTGTTATAATTCTTCGTGTCTACAGAAAGGAGTTAGCTTATGTACACCCTCAAAAAACACCGTGCTGTTCTCGCCCTGCTGCTTGCCTTCGCGCTCTGTCTGCAGTTCACAGTTCCCGTGCTGCCCGTGGCGGCGGAAGAACCGACATACACCTCCGGCACCTGCGGAACGGGGCCCGAGGGTGCCGTCGTCTCCTGGGAACTTGTGGACGACGTGCTTATTATTTCCGGAAAGGGCGGCATAACCTACAATCCCTTTACCGCAGAGCAGCGCGAATATCTCATTTCAAGAGTCAAATGCCTTGTTATCCACAACGGGGTCACCACCATCGGCGAAAACGCCTTCAAAGGATTTGAAAATCTGAGCTTCGTTTCGCTTTCCGCCGATCTTGGAAGAATTGACAGCTATGCCTTCTCCGGCTGTTCCTCGCTCAAAGAGATCACACTCCCCGCCGATCTCACCTACATCGGCATGGCAGCCTTTGCAGACTGCACTGTCCTTACCTCGATAACCGTTCCATCAAAGGTCATCTACATCGGCAGCACGGCCTTCTTCGGGTGCACTGCGCTGAAGACCGTTGTTCTGCCCGATACGCTTACTACGCTGGGTGATGCCTTTACCGGCTGTACCGTGCTGACGGAGATCACCGTTCCGGAGGGTGTGACTGCCCTTGCGCGCAACACCTTCCGCAACTGCACCTCCCTCACCGCCGTCCACCTGCCCACATCCCTGCAAAAGATCGAATATATGGTCTTTGCCGGCTGCGATGCCCTCACGGATGTTTATTACGCCGGTGTTGAGGAGGCCTGGAAGCGCATCAAGATCGAGGAAGACTTCAATGATCCTCTCTTTGCCGCAGCCGTTCACTTTACCGTAGATCTTTCCACTCTTTTCCCCGATGTCAAAGAGTCCGATTGGTTCTTCCCCGCCGTGGATTTTGCCTACCGCAATCATCTTATGGTGGGCAACGAACGGGGATTTGAGCCCAACGCCAACCTCTCCCGCGCCATGATCGCCCAGATCCTCTGCAACGTGGAGGGGCCTGCTTCCACCGACGGAAACCATCTGTTCTCCGATGTAACTCGGAATGACTGGTATGGCTTTGCCGTGGATTGGGCAGGTTTCTACGGCCTCATCAGCGGACAGCCTGACGGCACCTTTGCACCCAACCGCAACGCCACCCGTGAGGAGCTCATTTCCATCATCTACCGCTATGCAAAGTTCAAGAAGATGGACGTTTCCTCCGGCGAGGACGGGACCGCGCTTGCCGCCTTTGCCGATGCAGACTCTGTCAGCAGCTGGGCACGCGAGGCCATGCAGTGGGCCTGTGCCGAGGGTATCATTTCCGGCAAGCCCGGTAAGCTGATCGATTCCAAGGGCACCGCCACCCGCGCCGAGACGGCGCAGATTTTCAAAAATCTGCTGGGATAACCAAACAAAGCAACAAAAAACCGCCGTTCTGCGAAAGTACTTCGCAGAACGGCGGTTTTTGTTGGCAATTATTTGATCCTCTGTTTGATCTTATCCTTTACGTCCCCGATCCTCTCGCGGACACCGTCGATCTCCTCACGGGTGCGCTTTGCCAGCGCGCGGATGGCCCGCTTATGCCGGCAGAGATGCTCCCGGCAGTTTGCGCAGGAGAGGGCTGCGTTGCAGCGCTCATCAAAAAACCGGGGATGGCGCAGGCGGGTAAGCTCCCACCGCAGCAGCAGCACCAGCGACAGCCCGCAGAGGCTCCAGGAATAAAAGGAGGGCACCAGCAGCAGCGGCGTGAACATCATGGCAAAGTCCCAGTTGTAGATCCGACAGGTGACGCAGCAGCGATTTTCCATCATCCAGCTCTGGAAGGGGCAGAAAAAGAGGATGCAGATGAGATCGCAAACCGAATAAAAGAGGCTGACCAGCACAAGAATGCCCACATCGATGATGTGCAGGAAATACAGTGCCGCGATGGCGCCGTTCAGCGCCATCCAGACGCCGAAAACCAGCCAGATGCGGGCGTTGGAGGTGGGCGGTCGGGCTTCCGGCCGGTCGGCGGGGATATATTCCCTGGCAAACTGCTTCTGGCAGCCCATGCTCTCCCACCGGGAGGGAAAGAAGCGCAGCAGCATATCCGCCACAAAGAAAATCCAGATCAGTCCCAGCAGACCCCACTCGCCGCGGAGAATGCCGGTAAAGAAATTGCGGTCATATATATACAATCCAAGTCCCAGAAGGAACAGCCCAGAGCGCAGAACCAACCGCAGGGTATGCATCCGCAGAATTTTCACAGCCGCCGCTCCTTTCCAAAAAGCTTTCTCTTTATTATAGCGGGAAATTGTTAATAAATCTACCCTTTCCGGCAAAAAACCTTCCTCTGACGAGGGGGCCTTGGTGCATATTCCAAAATCCCGCGGAAAACCGTAGGGACAGGCGTCCCCGACTGTCCAAAAGTAGGGGCGGCAGCCTGCCGCCTGCTCTTTCGGGAGCATATGGAATGCTCCCCTACGAATGTCCGCAAAGCGGATAAAAACGGCGGAAGATAACCCCCGCCCTGCGGCAGCCGTAGGTATCGCATCTCCGACTGTCCGAAAAAAACGAAGCGTACCGGCATCGGTACGCTTCGTTATCGGTTTTATAAGGGGCTTAGATGGAGCGATCGTCCACGTAAAGCTCGCGGGGACCGTCCGCAGCCTTGGGAGCCTCGGCCTTGGCGCCGCCATTCTTGCGGGCCTCGAAGAACTTCGCGGCAACCTGGGGGAAGAGGGCGTAGGAGAGCACATCCTCCTCGCAGGTGGCGATATCCTTGGTCTCCTCGCGGTACTTCTCGAGCTCGGGCTCGATGAGGTCGGCGGGGCGGCAGGTGATGGGCTCGGCATCGCCGATGCACTTGCGGCGGACTTCCTCATTGACAGGGGCGGGCAGACGGCCGTATTCGCCCATGAGCATGCCCTTGGACTCCTTGGGAACCATCTTGTAGCGCTCGCCGGCGAGGACGTTCATAACGGCCTGGGTGCCGACGATCTGGCTGGTGGGGGTGACAAGGGGAGGATAGCCGAAGTCCTCGCGGACGCGGGGAATCTCGGCCAGCACGTCGTAGTACTTATCCTCGGCGTTGGCCTGCTTGAGCTGGGAGAGCAGGTTGGAGAGCATACCGCCGGGAACCTGATAGATGAGGGTCTTGGTGTCCACGTTGAGCACCTTGGGATCGAGGGAGCCCTGCTCCTTAAGCTTGGCGGCAATGGTGCGGAAGTGGGCAGCGGCATCGGCCAGCTGCTCGAGATCCAGGCCGGTGTCGCGGTCGGTACCCTTGAGGGTGGCGACGAGAGCCTCGGTGGTGGGCTGAGAGGTGCCGTTGGCCATGGGAGAAAGGGCGGTATCCACGATATCCACGCCGGCCTGGGCAGCCATCAGATAGACCATGTCGCCGGTGCCGGTGGTGTTGTGGGTGTGCAGGTGGATGGGAACGCTGACGTTCTCCTTGAGCTTCTTGACGAGGGAATAGGCATCGTAGGGCAGCAGCAGGTTTGCCATGTCCTTGATGCAGATGGTGTCGGCGCCCATCTTCTCCAGCTCGCAGGCCAGGCGGACAAAGTAGTCCTCATTGTGCACGGGGCTGGTGGTGTAGCTCATGGCCGCCTCGACCATGCCGCCGTACTGCTTGACAAAGCGGATGGCAGCCTCGAGGTTACGGGTGTCGTTGAGGGCATCGAAGATGCGGACAACGTCAATACCGTTTTCAATGGACTTCTTGCAGAAGGCCTCGACCACATCGTCGGCATAGTGCTTGTAGCCGAGGATGTTCTGGCCGCGGAAGAGCATCTGCAGCTTGGTGTTGGGCATAGCCTTCTTCAGGGCGCGCAGGCGCTCCCAGGGATCTTCGTTGAGGAAGCGCATGCAGGCATCGAAGGTGGCGCCGCCCCAGCACTCCAGGGACCAGTAGCCCATCTTATCGAGCTTTTCGCAGGCGGGCAGCATATCCTCAATGCGCATACGGGTGGCAGCCTGGGACTGGTGCGCGTCGCGAAGAATGGTATCTGTAATTTTCAGGGGATTGTTAGCCATTTGTCATATTCCTCCTTGTATCAGACTTAACCGAAGAGGGACATCATCACACCGGCCGCGATGGCAGAACCGATGACGCCGGCCACATTCGGGCCCATGGCATGCATGAGCAGGAAGTTCTTGGGATTTTCCTTCTGGCCGACCATCTGGGAAACGCGGGCAGCCATGGGAACTGCGGAAACACCGGCGGAGCCGATGAGGGGATTGATCTTCTTCTTCAGGAAGAGGTTCATGAACTTTGCAAGCAGCACGCCGCCGGCAGTACCGCAGCCGAAGGCAACGATACCCATGGCCATGATGGCGATGGTCTGCAGGTTCAGGAAGGTGGTGGCGGTGGCAGTTGCGCCCACGGAGACGCCCAGGAAGATGGTGACGATATTCATCAGCTCGTTCTGGACGGTCTTGGACAGACGCTCGGTCACGCCGGACTCATGGAAGAGGTTACCCAGCATCAGGCAGCCGACGAGGGGAGCCGCAGAGGGAACCAGCAGCGCCACAAAGACAGTGACGATGAAGGGGAAGAGAATCTTCTCGCGCTTGGAGACAGGCCGCAGGGCGGTCATCTCGATCTGGCGCTCCTTCTTGGTGGTCAAAAGCTTCATGATGGGAGGCTGGATAACAGGGACCAGCGCCATGTAGGAATAGGCCGCCACGGCGATGGGTCCGAGAAGGTGCGGGGCAAGACGGCTGGTGACGAAGATGGCCGTGGGGCCGTCCGCGCCGCCGATGATGCCGATGGAGGCAGCCTCAGCACCGGTGAAGAGACCGGACAGCTTGCAGCCGACAAAGGTCAGGAAGATGCCGACCTGGGCGGCAGCGCCGAGCAGCAGGGACTTGGGATTTGCGATGAGGGGACCGAAGTCGGTCATGGCGCCCACGCCGAAGAAGATGAGGCAGGGATAGATGCCGAGCTTAACGCCGAGATAGAGGATATCAATGAGACCGACGGAAATGCTCTGTCCGACGGTGACGGAATTGATGACCGCCTCGGCAACACCGGCAGCCTCCAGCTCCGCGAGGAACTCCGCCGTGATGGGTGCGCCGCCGAAAAGATTCCAGTGGATATGACCGCCGGCGAAGAGGATCTCATGGAACATATCCGCGCCGGGCAGGTTGGTCAGCAGCATGCCAAAGGCAATGGGCAGCAGCAGCAGGGGCTCAAACTTCTTCACGATGGCAAGATATGCCAGCACGAAGGAGATGAGCAGCATGATGAGCACCTTCGGATCGTTGCCGATCATGGAGAAGCCCGTCTGCTGCAGGAAATTCATAATGGTTTCAAGCATGATTTATGTTTCCCTCCGGAAAGATCCCTTACTGGATCGCGCAGAGGACAACGCCGGTCTCAACGGTAGCGCCCTTGGAAACGGAAACGCCGGCCACGGTGCCGTCGCAGGGAGCAAGGATCTCGTTCTCCATCTTCATGGCCTCGAGGATCATGAGGATGTCGCCCTTCTTGACGGCCTGGCCGTTTGCGACCTTGACATCAAGGATGGTGCCGGGCATGGGAGCGGTGATCTTCTCGCCGCCGGCGGGAGCAGCAGCAACAGGAGCGGGAGCAGCAGCGGGGGCAGCGGCAGGAGCGGCAGCGGGGGCGGCCTTGGCCTCAGTCTCGCTGATGAGCTCGATGGCGATCTCGTAGGTATTGCCGTTAACATTCACACGGTAGTTTTTCATTTTGGTTAATTCCTTCCTTAAAATCATTTGAGAATTTTGGGGTCAGACTCTTTTGACAGAGAGGATGCGGATGGCAGAAACATCTGCGCCCAGCTCCTCAGCAATGGCAGCGGAAACGGCGGCAATGAATTCTCCGCGATTGGGGATCTCCACCGGAGCTGCGGGAGCAGCGGCAGGTGCGGCAGGTGCAGCGGCAGCAGCCTCCTGCTTCTCCTGAACGGCACCGAAGATCTTGCCCATAATGGCGCAGAGAACGACCAGGCAGACCAGACCGACGAAAACGATGCCCATACCAAGCAGAACGACAACCGCGTTGGACGGCTCGGCCATGAGATATGCGAACATAACGGAACCTCCCTTCCAAAAGTGTTTATGCAATAAATTTATAACTAAATTCGCATCACTTATCATTATACTATATCCTGCGCAAAAAAGGAATGGCACAGGGGAATTTTTTTACAAAAAAAGTCCGCGAAGTTTCCAAATCTCTTCGCGAACTTTTTTGTGCAACCTGCCAAAGGGGACAAAAAGCAGGCTTTTTCAGCCCTCTTCCCTCTCTCTGGCCACGCGGCGCAGATAGCTGTGCTTTCTTGCCTGCGCCGCAAGGTTGAGCACGCACATTTCCACCAGCTCCTCCGCCGCCACCTCATCAAAGAGGCTGCCCAGGCGGGCGCATTCCCGTATCGTTTCCTCCGCCTCCCGGAAAAGCGCCCGCTCCCGGGCCGCAGCGGCTCTTTTCTCCCGCAGTTTCATCCCTTTTTCCTCCCTGAAATCTCTTTATTTTCATTGTTGCCCGCTTTCCGCCGCGCTATGCGGCATCATGGCAAAAAAAGTGGCCTGATGCCTTGAAAAATCCGGGGAAATGATGTATAACTATACCAAGAGATTTTTTAAGTAAAAGGAGTTCCTCGCCATGCTGAATTTCCGTCTCCGTCCCCTGACCAGCCTTGCCAAGGTCTTCCCCGATGAATATCCTCCCTACATGGAGCGCGACAGCCTCACCGCCCTGAAAAATGAGGATTGCGCCTTCCAGGTGGCCTTCTCCGCCGAATACGACGATGCCCGCATTCTCCCCGTCTTTGTGAAGGTGGAGAGCGACCTTGCCTGCACCCCCCACATCGTGGAGTGCATTCCCTCCGATATGCCCGTCTATGCCGACCACGATCCCTACATCCTGCGCAACGGCCAGCCCGGCCTCTATCCCGACCTGCTGCGCCCCATCGATGCGGAAACCCGCGTCTTTGCCCCCACCGGCCAGTGGCGCTCCGTGTGGATCGCCATGCCCGGCATGAAGGCCCCCGGCAAGCACACCGTCACCGTCAGCTTCTTCCTCCACAGCGGCGAGCAGGTTGGCAGCACCACCGTCCGCGTGGACATTCTCGATGCGGAGCTTCCCGAGCAGACCCTTCTGCACACCAGCTGGTTCCACACCGACTGCCTCTCCACCTGGTACAACGTGGAGCCCATGAGCGAGGAATACTGGCGCATCACCGAAAACTTTGCCCGCGCCGCCCGGGATCACGGCGTCACGCTGCTCCTCACGCCCCTCTTCACTCCGCCGCTGGACACCCGCGAGGGACATGAGCGTCCCACCGTGCAGCTGGTGGACGTCACCGTCACCAAGGGCGAATACTCTTTCGGCTTTGAAAAGCTCACCCGCTGGATCGAGATGTGCCACCGCGTGGGCATCGAGCATTTTGAAATGTCCCACCTCTTCACCCAGTGGGGCGCATGGCACGCCCCCAAGATCATGGCCACCGTTGACGGCGAATACAAGCGCATCTTCGGCTGGGAGACCGATTCCCTCGGCGAGGAATACTACGCCTTCCTCAAGGCCTTTGCCGCCGCTCTCATCCCCTATCTTAAGGAGATGGGCGTGGCCGATCGGTGCATCTTCCACGTCTCCGACGAACCCAGCATCGATATTTACGAGCAGTATTCCCGCTGCGCCGCCATCGTGGACGAGCTCTTCCCCGGCTTCAAGGTCATCGATGCCCTCTCCCACCTGGATTATTACGAAAAGGGCGTCATCAAGTGCCCCGTTCCCAAGACCCCCGTGGTGGAGGAATTCATCGCCGCCGGCGTGCCCAATGTCTGGGGCTACTACTGCTGCGGCCAGTACAAGCTGGTTTCCAACCGCTTCTTCTGCATGTCCCAGGCCCGCACCCGCGTTCTCGGCCTGCAGATGTACAAGTTCGACCTGGAGGGCTTCCTGCAGTGGGGCTTCAACTTCTGGTATTCCCAGCTCTCCGTTCATCCCATCGATCCCTTCCGTGTGTCCGATTCCGGCTATGCCTTCCCCTCCGGCGACGGCTTTGTCGTCTACCCCGGTGACAATGGCGAGCCGCTCATCTCTCTGCGCCTGAAGGCCTTCAACGAGGGCATCAGCGACCTGCGCACCCTGCGCCTGCTGGAGAGCCTCATCGGCCGCGAAAAGACCCTGAAGCTGCTGGAAAAGGGGCTTGACAAGCCGCTGACCTTCGCGGAATATCCCCGCAGCGAGGAGTGGCTGCTCGGCAAGCGCGAGGAGATCAACCGCGCCATTCGCCGCGCCCTGAAAAACAACTGAACCTTCCCCGAGGTTCGGGTTATTCAAGGCATAGGAGCATTTTTAAGATGACCAACTTCCGTATACGTCCTCTGACCAGCCTTGCGAAGGTTTTCCCCGACGAATACCCATCCTATATGGAAAGCACCTCCCTTACCGCACTGAAAAACGAGGACTGTGCCTTTCAGGTGGCCTTTTCCGGCGAGTATGACAACTCCCGCATCTAGGCCTTCCACGACGGGAGCCGTGCGCACGCCTATCGCATCGAGGTAGAGAGCGACCTGGAGTGCGTTCCCTACATTGTGGAGACCACTCCCTCCGACCTGCCGGCCTATCCTGACCACGATCCCTACATTCTGCGGGACACCCCCGGGCTTTATCCCGATCTGCTGCGTCCCATCACCTCGGAAAGTGATATCTTCACCCCTGTCGGTCAGTGGCGCTCCGTCTGGGTCTCTCTGCCGGGCATGAAAACGCCCGGCAGACACAGGGTCACCGTCCGGTTTTGGCGCACCACCGGCCTTTTGGTCGGTGAGGTCACCGTCACCGTGGACATCGTCGATGCCGAGCTCCCCAGACAGGAGCTTCTGCACACCAGCTGGTTTCACACCGATTGCCTTTGCAACTGGTATCGGATGGAGCCCATGAGCGAGGAATACTGGCGCATCACCGAAAACTTCGCCCGTTCCGCCCGGGAGCACGGTGTCAATCTGCTGCTCACCCCCCTCTTCACTCCGCCGCTGGACACCCGCGAGGGACATGAGCGTCCCACCGTGCAGCTGGTGGACGTCACCGTAACCAAGGGCGCGTATTCCTTCGGCTTTGAGAAGCTCACCCGCTGGATCGAGATGTGCCACCGCGTCGGCATCGAGTATTTCGAGATGCCCCATTTCTTCACCCAGTGGGGTGCGAAGCACGCCCCCAAGATCATGGCCACCGTTGACGGCGAATACAAGCGCATCTTCGGCTGGGAGACCGATTCCGTCGGCGAGGAATACTACGCCTTCCTCAAGGCTTTTGCCGCCGCACTCATCCCCTATCTTGAGAGGATGGGTATCTCCGACAAGTGTATTCTCCACGTCTCCGACGAGCCCGGCATGCCGGACTACGGGCGGTATTCCCGCTGCGCCGCCATCGTCAGGGAGCTCTTCCCCGGCTTCAAGGTCATTGATGCCCTTTCAGAGCTGGAATTCTACGAGACGGGCCTCATCGAATGTCCCGTGCCCAAAACCCCCGCGGTGGAAAAGTTTATCGCCGCCGGTGTTCCCCGGGCCTGGGGATATTATTGCTGCAGCCAGTATAAGCTGGTCTCCAACCGTCTTTTCTGTATGCCCATGGCACGCACCCGCATCCTCGGCATGCAGATGTACAAGTTCGATCTGGAGGGCTTCCTGCAGTGGGGCTTCAATTTCTGGAACTCCTGCGGCTCCGTCCGTCCCATCGACCCCTTCCGCATTTCCGATCTCGGCTGCATCAGCCCCTCCGGCGATGCCTATGTCGTCTACCCCGGTGACAATGGCGAGCCGCTCATCTCCCTGCGCCTGAAGGCCTTCAACGAGGGCATCAGCGACCTGCGCGCCCTGCGCCTGCTGGAGAGCCTCATCGGCCGCGAAAAGACCCTGAAGCTGCTGGAAAAGGGCCTCGACAAGCCGCTGACCTTCGCGGAATATCCCCGCAGCGAGGAGTGGCTGCTCGGCAAGCGCGAGGAGATCAACCGCGCCATCCGCCGCGCACTCAAAGCAAACGCCTGATCTTATTATGCAAAAAATAAGGAGGACTGCGAGCTTGCAATCCTCCCGACATCCCGGCTGACCCTGTAGAAACATACTCGGCGCCCCACCTGACGTGGGACGCCGAGTTTTTTATGCCTTGTGCTCCCGCAGCTTTGTCCAGAGGAAAAGCCCGCAGAGAACGATATTGTGGCAGATCATGCACGCCCAGGCTGATACAAGTCCCAGCCCCAGCCCCTTCACGCAGATCAGCGTGCCAAGAATGCGCACGCCCCACATGCATAGAATATTGAAGAGGAAGGGCAGGCCGGTTCTTCCCTCGCCCTGCAGAATGCCCTCCAGCACGATGGCAACGCCGAAGACCGGCTCTGAAAGCGCCACCATGCGCAAAACCGTGGCGCCCAGGGCGATGACCTCTCCCTCCCGGGAGAAAATGCCCATCATCTGCGGCGCAAACAGGAAGAGCAGCCCGCCGGTGACGGCCATCATGGCCACCTCCAGCCGCAGGGCGGCGCGGGTCATCCGCCGCAGCCGATCCCGATCCCCCGCGCCGACGCAGTTGCCCGCCAGGGTGGCCGTGGCCATCTGCATGCCGTAGCCGGGGATGTAGAAGGCCGATTCCACCGTGTTTGCGATGGTGTGGGCTGCGGTGGAAACCTCGCCGAGGGAATTGATCATGGCCGCAAAGGCGACATAGCCCAGGGAGGTTCCAAACCGCTGGAACATATTGGGCACCGCCACCCGCAGACAGGGCGCCAGCACCTCCCGTGCCGGGCGCAGGCTCTGCCCCCGGGGAGAAATGATCGGGTGCCGCAGGAAGGCCACCGTAATGCACAGGCCGCCGACGGTGAAGGCGATGGCGCTGGCCAGCGCCGCGCCCTCCACCCCAAGCCCCGCGCCGGGAAGGACAATCTCCCCCACCCGGCGGGTGGGATAGATGAAGAAGAAATTGAGCACCACATTGACGGCATTGACCAGTATTCCCACCCGCATGGGGGTTTTGGTGTCCCCCGCCGCCCGCAGGAGCGTGCCAAAGAGGATGGTGGCCGTGCGCGGCAGCATGGGGGTGTAAAGGATGAAGAAATAGCGTTCCGCCCGATCGCGGATGGCGGGATCGGCCTGCATCCATCCGGGGATGAACCCCGCCAGGGAGAGGGTCAGCGCCGTGGCAAGGCAGCCCACCAGCAGAACCATGAAAACCGCCTGCGCCGATGCCCGGCGGGCGCGATCCTTCTCTCCCGCTCCCAGGGCCTTGGCCACATAGGACAAAAAGCCCACCCCCAGGGCGGAAATGGTGCCGGAGACCAGCCAGTTGACGGTGGTGGTGACGCCGACGGCGGCGGTGGCCGCGGTGCCGAGGGCGCCGACCATGGCGGTGTCGAGGTACTGCACCGCCGTCTGCAGCAGCTGCTCCAGCATGGTGGGGCCGGCCAGGGAGAGAATATCCGCCGTCATGGTCTGATCCGTGCGTTGTTCCCGCCGGCGCATATGCCTCACCCCTCTTCACATTTTTCTCTCATTATATCCCAAATTGCCCCGAAAGTCCACGTGCATTTTGATTTTTCCTTGCTTTATCCCGCATTTTATGGTATACTGACAGAGTTATGAGGGAGTAGCAAGCGCCGAAGCGCGTAGCAAGTCAACATACTGGCTTTCAGCAGCCTGGCTTGTTTTAAATTGCGAGACTCATGTACTTGGTTTGCAGGCTGTACATGGGTACTTTCTCTCGGCTCGGGTACGGTCTGTCCGTATCCGTTTTTATTTTTACAGGAGCAATGGACGTAGATGTGGAGCTTTTCTTTCTTCTTTAACAGCATTTTGACCGGCGGCGGCCTTGCCATGGACGCCTTTTCCGTCTCCCTTGCCAACGGTCTGCACGAGCCGAACATGCGCCGGCGGCGGATGTTTGCCATTGCCGGGGTTTTCGCGGGCTTCCAGTTTCTGATGCCCATGATCGGCTGGCTGTGCGTACACACGCTGGCGGAAATTTTCTCCTCCTTTCAGAAATTCATCCCCTGGATCGCGCTGGGGCTGCTCTGCTTCATCGGCGGCAAGATGATCTACGATTCCCGCCGGGAGGAAGAGGAAGCCGAATGCAAGGTCTGCGGCATCACCGCCCTGCTCATGCAGGGGATTGCCACCTCCATCGATGCCCTTTCGGTGGGCTTCACCATCTCCGCCTACGGTGCCCTGCAGGCCCTTGTCTCCTGCCTGATCATCGCCCTTGTCACCTTCTGCATCTGCACCGGCGGGCTTTTGATCGGCCGTCGCTTCGGCACCGCCCTCGCCGGCAAGGCCAGCGTGCTTGGCGGCTGCATCCTCATCTTTATCGGAATTGAAATTTTCCTGACGGGAATTCTTTGATTTCTCCCTTTGTTTACATATTTGCAACAACTCATCCGCCGAAAAGGCATACAATAATGCCAGAAACCGCATAAAGGAGTCCTTCCGCCATGCTGAAAAACCTGAAAAAGCCTCTGCTGCTGGTCACCTGCAGCGCCGTCATCTGCGCCGTTGTCTTCGCCATCATCTTCAACAGCGAAAAGATCCTCGGCCTTCTGCGGGGATTTCTCGGCATATTCATGCCGGTCATCATCGGCTTTGTCATCGCCTTTGTGCTCAATGTGCCCATGCGCGGGCTGGAAAAGCTCCTCACCCGGCTCTTTTCCCGGGCAAAGCGCCGGCCAAAGGCTCGCCTGCTGCGGCTTTTCAGCCTCGTCCTCACCCTGCTTCTGCTGGTGCTCATCCTCTTCCTTATCTGCACGCTGGTCTTCCCCGCCCTGGCCGATTCGGTTTCGAGTCTGTATGCGCTGGTCATGAACAAATGGCCGGAATGGGCCGCCTTCCTGGATGATTACGGCATCAACACCGCCAAAATCGGCGAATGGCTCACCGAGCTGGATATCAAGAGCCTCGTCTCCCGCCTGACCAACAGCGCCGGCTTCCTCATCTCCCAGGCTGCCAGCGCCGTCACCGGGCTGGTCGCCTCCGTCGTCCGCTTCTTTTTGTCCATCGTGGTGGCTATCTATGTTCTCATGAGCAAGGATGAGCTCTGCCGCCAGGCGCGCAAGATCCTCCATGCCTTCGCCCCTGAAAAAACCGCCGCCTACCTTGAGCATGTGGCCGCCCTCTTTAACGATTCCTATTCCAAATTCCTTTCCGGCCAGCTGCTGGAGGCCTGCCTGCTCGGCACCCTCATTTTCCTGGTTTTCACCATTTTCCGCGTGCCCTACGCCGCCCTCATCGGCATTCTCACGGCGGTTTTTGCCCTCATTCCCTATCTTGGCGCCTTTGCCTCCTGCGCCATCGGCGCCTTTTTGGTGCTGCTATCCGCGCCGGAAAAGTTCCTTCTCTGCGTCATTCTCTATTTCGTCGTGCAGTTTGTGGAAAATCAGTTCATCTATCCCCACGTGGTGGGCTCGGCTGTGGGGCTCAACCCCCTGTGGACCCTGGTGGCCGTGCTGGTGGGCGGAAATCTCATGGGCATCCTCGGTATGCTCTTCTTCATCCCCCTGGTTTCCATCATCATCACCCTCCTGCGGGAGCACACCAATGCCGCCCTCGCCCGCAAATCCCTCCGGGAATCGGAGCCCCCGCCCGAAGCGGAATGAAAAGAATTACAAAGGACGAAGAGCCGAAAGCTCTTCGTCCTTTTAGTTTGGCTATGTCTTTCGGATGCTACGGTACTCGAATAATCCTTTTTCGCTTTTTTATCGCATAATCAAGCGCGATTTTCGTGCCGCTTTTGCGACCGCTCGGAGCTTTCTGCTCGTCATAATATACGATACAATAGGAGCTCTTATCTATCATCTCACAATTGCGCTCAATATATGCCGCTTTTCCTGATTTAAGAATTCTTTCCGGATAATAGGTATCTTCAAATTCTTTAAGTAGGTAGTCACGATATCTTTCACTGATATGCGGAAACTCTGCTCTTATATATATCCGTTGGATGTGTGGGTGTTTTTTCTTGATTTCCCCCACAACCTCGTGGCTCATGCTGTTGAAACTACTTTTGCTTCCAAAAAAAAATGTATCGACATTCTCATCCATAATTAATTGTTCAACGATCTCTGCTAGCCTTGCTCTAAGTTCATCTGTTTCATTTATGCTTCTATGTCCGAAGAAACAACATGTATTCCGGCTCATAGCGACCTCCAAAAATATTTTAGATATATGGTATAGCTACCCTTAACATTGTAACACATATTACATCTAAAATAAATATATAATATATTTATTTTGAGGTGATTTTATGGCCATCAAGAGTGTATCCATCCGAATTGAAGAAGAGATGCTGAATAAAATCGCTCACATTGCCGATTATGAAGGCAGAAGCGTGAACAGTCAGGTTTTGGTCTTGATTAGAGAATGCATCCAGGCCTTTGAGGCAGCCAACGGCTCCATTGACGGCGACATAACCCCCGCATCCAATGTGAAACCGACGCGCAAATGATAAAAAATACTCTCTGCCGGCTTTCGGCAGAGAGTATTTTTATATATTCACATTTGCCTCACGCAAGTCCCAGGGCGTCCTCAACGGGGATGGAGACGACGACGCCCTTGGCATCACTCTGCAGGCCGCAGGAGTTGCCGATGGCCTGCATGATGGCGAGCTTGGATTCCCGCTCTGCGACGATGATGACGATTTCCTTCTCATCCTGCAGCTTGAAGCCCCAGCTGTTGACCTCATCGGTGGCGCCGATGCCGCGGCTGTGCAGAACGCTGCCGCCCACGGCGCCGGCAGACCGCGCCGCCTGCATGACCTCGCCGCTGAAGCCCTGATTGACGATGGCTGCAATCATGGCATATCCGGATTCCGTCATATTCGCATCTTCCTTTCGTTCCGGGGCAATCTGCCCGGTTTGGTTTTCCGTGAGTTGGAGAATGAGCTTGGATACCCCGGAAAGGGGCAGGGTGAAGGCAATGCCGGTGTTGGCCGTGCCCAGGCGCAGCTCCTTATGGAGCTTGCGCAGCAGCGTTCCCGCCGCCGGGCGGGAAACCGCCGCGATCATAATGTTCTTTTCCGTATTGCCAAAGCCGAGAATATCCAGCATTTCGCTGGGGGCGGTACCCTCCGCATGGGCGGAGAGCAGCAGCGAAACCCCGTTTTCCCGCAGCATTTGGGCTGCTTTTTCGGAGAATTTCAGCTGCGTGATGAGCATCAGAAGCCGCGGAGAGGTATTTTTTTCCTGCATAGCTGTATCACTCCTCCTCGAATTCCACAATGTCGTCGATATCCGCCGGCATGACGGGGGCCGTATCCGTCTTTGCGCTGCGGGTCAGCTTAACACGATAGGACAGACCCATGATCTGGATGGCGATGAGGGGGGTCATGGCCACCAGAGCCACCGCGCCGAAGGCATCGGTCATGACATTTCCGCCGAGGGTTTCGCAGGCGCCGATGCACAGCGGCAAAAGGAAGGTGGAGGTCATGGGACCGGAGGCAACGCCGCCGGAGTCAAAGGCGATACCCACAAAAATCTTGGGCACCAGCCGGGAAAGCACCAGCGCCAGCACATAGCCCGGCAGGATGATCCACCGGATGTCCAGCCCCGTCAGAATGCGCAGCATGGCCAGCCCAACGCTGACGGCCACGCCGAAGGAGAGGCAGCGGTTCATGGATTTTGCGGAGATGAGACCCTCCGTAACGGTCTGAACCTGGTGATCCAGGATCTGGATGGCAGGCTCCGCCTTAACGATGAAATAACCGATGAGCATACCGATGGGGATGAGCAGCCACCGGGCATCCGAGGCGGCAAGGCCGCTGCCGATGAGAGCGCCCACCGGCGCAAAGCCGACATTCACCCCCGACAGGAAGAGGATGAGACCCACATAGGTATAGGCAAAGCCGACGGCGATGCGCAGCTTTTGCCGCCGGTTATAGCGGCGGCGATAGAGCTGGAAGATGAAAAAGACGGCCACAATGGGCAGGATGGAAAGGGCCACCTCGCCGGCATAGTGGGGCAGCTCCCGGGTGAAGACCACCACGAGATCCCGCAGGGTTTCAACCTTTTCGGCGAAATTCTGGGAATATACCGCCTCCTTGGGGCTATAGAAGCAGCCGAGGATGAGCACCGAGAGGATGGGGCCGATGCTTGCCAGGGCAACCAGGCCGAAGCTGTCCTCCGCCGCGCCCTTATCGCCGCGGATGGAGGACAGGCCAACGCCGAGCGCCATGATAAAGGGGACGGTGATGGGGCCGGTGGTGACGCCGCCGGAGTCAAAGGCTACGGCAAGAAAATCCCCCGGCACCACAAAGGAGAGAACCAGCACCAGGCCGTAAAGGACAGCCAGAATGACTGAAAGATTGACCTTGCGGATGATGCGCAGGATGGCAACGGCCAGGAAGATGCCGACGCCCAGCGCCACCGTCCAGATAAGGGTGGCATTGGGAATGCCCGGCACCTGGTTTGAGAGCACCTGCAGGTCGGGCTCGGCCACGGTGATGATCACGCCGAGAGCCAGACCGACGCAAAGCACCATGGGCAGATGGCGGGATTTGGACATTTCCACGCCGATACCTTCGCCCAGGGGCTCCATGGCCATTTCCGCGCCCAGCTGGAACATGCCCATGCCGATGATGAGCAGCACCGCGCCAAAGAAAAAGAGGGAGGCCGACGCAATATTCAGCGGAACCAGAAAGACCGCAATGGCCAGAACGATGAGGGTAATGGGCAGAACGGCCATGACCGACTCCTTGACCTTGGCGCGCAGCTTCGAGTTCATAAAGCATCTCCTCCTTCTCCTGAAAATTCCTTCCTATTTATTATATATGATTCCCGACCGTTTGTCTTTATGAAAAATGTAAATTTTCAAAGTTTTTTCCCTCTCTTTGCCGTGGTATTTTCCTTGTGCGGCTAAAAAATGTATGGTATAATGATGAAAACCGCATTTTATACGAAAGGCAGATCGATCACCATGAGCAATTCTGCACACGCCGGCGGCCTTGCGCTGCCCACCGATGCCGTCACCGAAGCCGCTGCGGCTGCCCGCGATCCCTGGGTCGTGCCCGAGTGGAAGGTTTCGGGACTTTTTTCCTCTCATATGGTGCTGCAGCGGGAGCGTCCCGTTTCTCTGTGGGGCTGGTGCAGCCATCCCGGCGCAAGCGTCCACGGCGAGTGGGGCAGCGAGCGCACCTCTGCCACCGTCGGCGCAGACGGCCGCTTTACCCTGACCTTTGCCCCCCGTCCGGCCTGCGGAGAGCCCTCTGAGATGACGGTTTTCTCCGATTACGGACGGGATACCTTTACGGACATCCTTGTGGGCGATGTCTGGCTGGTCGGCGGCCAGTCCAACGGTGAGATGACCCTGCGCCCCTGTCTTGTGGACACCCCGGAAATCGCCGAGGATCTGCGGGAGGATCTGCCCCTGCGCCTCTTCCGGCAGACCCAGAGCGTAGCCTTTGCCCATACGGAATGGCACGAGGTTCCCAGCCGCGATATCATCGATCCCGACTGGAGCTGGCGCCGTCCCGGCGGCGAGGATGCGCTGACCTTCTCCGCCATCGGCTATTACACCGGCCGGATGCTCTGCGATGCGCTGGATATTCCCATCGGCATGATCATGCTCTGCCCCGGCGGCGCCTGCCTGCGGGAGCTCATGCCCGCAGAGCTTGCGCGCTCCCTCGGCTACGAAAAGGGCGCCAACGTCCCCGTCGGCGGCTATTACAACACCCTCATTTCCCCCCTGATCGGCATCGGCTTCCGGGGTCAGATCTTCTTTCAGGGAGAAAGCGAGGGCATCTGGCCGGAAATGGCCTACCGCTATGCCGAGGATCTCGCCGTGTTTGTGCAGGATGAGCGCGCCCGCTTCGGCATCGATTTTCCCTTCTACAACTTCCAGCTTTCCTCCTACCGGGAGGAGGGCTCCAAATTCTTCCGCCATCTGCATTATGTCCGAGACAGCCAGCACCGCGCCCTCTCCCTCATC
>JAFXIE010000034.1 GCA_017533425.1 Clostridia bacterium
AGAGCATTTTCGGACAGCATCGGCTGTCCGTTTTTTGTTGCTGTGATTTCTGACAAAAGCGTACCTGTGTACGTTCTATCCTGACACAGTAAATATATACGGAAACACCGGCAGAGCTTCGCCCGTTTTTGGGGGGCAGAAGTCTGTCGGTGTTTTTTTGCTGTTCAAAAATTTATTGGAGGAATCTATCTATGCGTATTATCAAAATAACAGAACTTTCCCATGCTTTTGTGGGTAAATCTATTTTCAACAAAGCGGACTTGATGGTTACTGACGAGGATCACATCGGTCTGGTGGGTCCAAACGGATGCGGAAAATCTACGTTTCTCAAAATTCTACTTGGTGAGGTTGTTCCGGATCAGTGGACGCTGGAAAGTCTGCCGAATCTGCGGATTGGGTACCTGGATCAGTATGCAGACCTCTCCGACGTGGGTACTGTTTCTGAATATTTGCACGAAGTTTTCTGTGATCTCTACGACAAAAACGACGAGGTTACGGCAATCTACGAATCCATATCGGATCTTTCGGAAGAAGAACAAATGCGTGCCTTAAATCGTGCACAGAATATACTTGATTACCTTGACAAGCATGAGTTTGAGCGAATCGATAAGAAGATCGACGGTGTACTTGCAGGTCTCGGTTTTTCGGAAGCGGATAAGGAGAAGAATGTCACCCATCTCTCGGGCGGAATGAAAACAAAGCTGATTCTTGCCAAACTGCTGCTGTCAGAACACGATCTGCTCATTCTCGACGAACCGACGAACTTTCTTGACATCGGATATATCGGTTGGCTCGGCGAGTATTTAAGCCGGTACAAGGGTGCGTTTATCGTCATTTCCCACGACAGGGCGTTTCTCAACAAGATAACAAACAAGATCGTGGAAATTGCCAATCGTAAACTGAAGGTGTATCAAGGAGATTACGAGAATTATCTCCGTGAGAAGGAAATCCGTGAAGCCGAGCAGGAAAAACAGCATATCGCACAGGAGAAATATATTGCACGGGCAGAGGCAAGAATCGCACAAGATATGGGTACGGGAATCACTTCCAGTAAATCCACATGGCTCAAAAAAATGCTTGCCACATTGGAGCGAATCGAAATGCCGGATGAAATCGTAAAGCCTGAATTTGTTTTTCAGCACACAAAAGGAGCAACAAAGCAAATTCTTACCGCAAATTCGCTGTCTGTCGGTTATAACGGAAGCCCGGTTCTTCCCCCGCTTTCCTTGAACGTACAGAGGGGAGAAAAGATTGTGTTCCGAGGATTCAACGGTATCGGTAAAACCACGCTCTTGAAAACATTGTACGGGGATCTTCCTCCGGTGGAAGGACTGATCGAATACGGCGAGGGAATCGAAAGTGTTTTCCTGCGGCAGGAAGAGGATTACGAAACGAACTTTTCTCATTTCAACAAACACGAGAGAAAAGTCCTCGGTATCAAACGGGGAAAGAAACGGGAGATCACCGTGATTGAGTTTGCGAAGGAATATTATCCCGAGAAAACTCAGAAAGAACTGCAGGCTTCACTATTTTCCTGCGGACTGAACGAAAAACATTTCTTCAATGCGGTTCGTACTCTTTCCGGCGGAGAAATGATGAAGCTGCGGCTTTGTCTTGCCATGCTGAAGCCGGTCAACCTCATCATTCTCGACGAACCGACGAACCATCTTGACGTGTATTCAAAAGAAGTTCTCATGCATGCACTGGAGGAATTCCCGGGAACCATTCTTATGACAACCCATGACATCAATGCAGATATATCATGGGCAACAAAAACCATCAATCTGGAGGATTTGTTTGCATGAAAAGGTTGTTTACTACAGCAAAAAATATGACTCTCGCAGCAGGAGAGGCCGCCGCTTTCTGTTTCCGGCACGCGCCAATCCGATATATTGTACAGGTACTGTCCGAAATTATATCGTCTCTTCTTCCATTTGCCGTATTGATTATCTGGAGAGAGACCATCAACGCACTATCGCTCTACGGACTGACTGTTAAGGCTTGGTTTTGGTTCGGAGCCTATATTGTAACCATTCTGCTTCAGCTTGCGGTCGGTGCATTCACAGCATTCATTGACAGGCTGTTCTGCGAAACCGTTGAGCGGAAATGTCAGAGCCTCATATTCGAAAAGCTTCGTATGCTTGATATTGCAAAATACGATGATCCCCTGTTCGAAGATGCTATGAAAGTAGTGGACGAGGCGCCCGCATACCCATATCTTTTCAATGATGTGCTGTATTTTGTAAAATGTATCATCATTTCTGTATGTGCAGTCACAGGCATTACCGGACGTTATCCGATCGGAGGAATTGCCGTCGTTCTTTTGTATCTGCCTTCGATAATTCTTACGGCACGAAATTCAGTAAAAGAATACGCCCAATACCGAAGCGAAGTACGTGACAGGCGAAAATCCACATACTATCGGAATGTTCTGACCGGACGTGACACAGCCGCAGAACTGAGGTTGTATGGTTACGAAAACATATTCCGCAAAAAATTCAATGCCCTTTGGAAAAAACTTCACAAATCACATGTCGCTATCAATCAAAAGCGGACGGCGTGGGAAATGCTTGGCGCCATTGTCAGTTCGCTTGGGCTTGTTGTGGTGGTTGAGTTTGTGTATGCGGATATCCGCAACGGCACCTGCACAGCAGGCGACGCTGCTATGATTATTGGATTAGTGCTTACGATGATGCGTTCCATCGAAGACACCGGCAGTTCTTTTTCCTGTTTTTATAACGATTATCTAAACTGTACGGGTAAGCTGAAAGCCTTTTTGTCCCTCACATCCTCCATGGACAAAAGCGGAAGACATATCCCGACCGGTGTTCCTTCCATTGAATTTCGGAATGTCAGTTTCCGCTACCCCGGCAAAGAGGAATATGTTCTCAAAAACATCAGTTTCAAGCTGGAGGGTGGCGAAAAGCTGGCTCTTGTGGGAGTAAACGGCGCTGGAAAAACCACTCTTACTAAGCTTCTGTGTCGCCTCTATGATCCGGATGAAGGTGAAATCCTGATCGACGGCATCAACGCAAAGGACTATGATATTCATAAGCTGCGGCAGCTGTACGGCGTTCAGTTCCAGAATAACCGCATCTATAAAATGACTATCCGGGAGAATATTGAATTGTCCGATACCAAGAAAAAGAACGAGTCTCACTTCCAAGATGCCTGTCTATGGAGCGGAATGAACACCATTATATGCAAATGCAAAAACAGTTATGATACAAACATAACCAAGACATTTGACCCCGATGGATACGAACCGTCCGGAGGCGAAAAACAAAAGATCGGACTTGCACGTGCATATTATAAAGATTCTGCCGTTATGATCCTCGATGAACCGTCCTCAGCTTTGGATGCGGAAGCTGAGGAGTACATTTTCCGTCAGTTTATGGAAATCTGCGAGAACAAAACAGCTGTTCTGATTTCCCATCGGCTATCCGCAGTCAGCATGGCGGACAAAACTGCTTTGATTGAAGATGGGAAATTGCTGGATTTCGGCACACACAAAGATTTAATGGCAAAAAACGGACGCTATGCGGAACTGTATAAACTGCAGGCAGATACCTACAAGGAGGGAATGAACCATGCGTAAAATACGGGCTTTTTTGAGTAAAATTGCAGAAGTATCGGGGAGTATCCGTTTTGGTTTTTTCATGACATGGACAAGCGCCCCGTTCCAAACATTGGGAGTTTTGTTCACATATCTCGGAATGAGTTTTCTTCCCATACTCAGCGCTTATGCTTTGAAAGAAGTCATAAACGATATTGTTTCTCCCACGGACAGCAGTATGTTTGCACTGTGGCTCGGTGTTTTTCTATGCATTACAATCGGTGAAAAGCTATTGAATAAACTCAGTTACCTGGCCTTCCGAACGCTTGAGGAAAACGTATATCATGCAATTGACAATATGCTGATAGAAAAGATACTTACTTGCGATCTTTCTTTTTTTGATAATTCGGAAAAATACGATATGCTGAAAATCGTTCAGGATAAACAGTACGAGATCGGAAATATCGCATGGCGAAGTATATACGCAGCGGCAAATATGATATCCACTATTGCAACTTTGACAGTTTTCGTGTCCTTTTCCCCCTTTCTCGCTGTGGTCGTACTCCTTTGTGGAATTCCCGCCATTGTTCTGAACAAGAATTACTATGATTTCATCTGGAATTATGATTGGAGCAAGTCAACAGATTATCGCAAAATGCATTATTATGGTGATACATTAAAGAGCAGAGCCTGCGCGGAGGAATTGCGGTTATACAATAATTTCGATTACTTCAGCAACAAATTCTTTACCCTGTGGCAAAGCTGGTATCGGGACAAAAACAAACACGGTATTCGGCATAATTTAAAAATGTTTTGCGCAAATATTGTGCAGACACTTGGCATCGGTATCGTATTTGTTTATTCGCTATTTTCGTTTGCGGCAGGAAAAATTGCGGTAGGCGACATTCAATATATGGTGAATCTTGGTGAACAGGTCAAAGCTCAGCTCGGACACATTTTTGATGCTGCTGTGGAGCTCGGGAAAAGCAGCCGTGAGATATCCGTCATTCGCGATTTTTTAAACTGGAAACCACAGATACCGGATCATGGTGACAAAACACCCGGTCCATTGCCCGAAATCACGTTCAAAAACGTAACATTCCGATATCCGAATACAGAACGAAACGTGCTTGAGGACTGTACGTTTACAATAAATAGTGGGGAGAAAGTTGCCTTTGTCGGTTTAAACGGCGCGGGAAAATCCACAATCATTAAGCTGCTGCTTCGTTTTTATGATCCGAATGAAGGTGAAATCCTGATCGACGGCATCAACGCAAGGGAATATGACATCCGTGCACTGAGACGCATATTCGGCGCGCAATTTCAGGATTATGTAACCTATTCCATGACGGTTGAGGAAAACATTACGCTCAGCGACGGCGGCAAACTGGATGCCGAAAAGCTTCAGCGTGCGCTTGCATTTTCCGGTGCTGATCAAATGGTGAAATACTTTGAACAAGGAACGGGCACCCAGATTACCCGGTTATTTGATAAAAACGGCGAAGAACTCTCGGGTGGACAAAGACAGAAGCTTTCTCTATCCAGAGCATTTTATCGGGACGCAGATATTCTGATTCTGGATGAACCGTCCGCATCTCTTGATCCGGAGGCTGAGCACGAGATTTTCAGCAAGTTTATCTCTCTCTGGAAAAACAAAGGTGCTATACTCATTTCGCACCGTTTGTCTAACGTAACTGCCTGTGATCGGATCATTGTATTGGATGGCTGTCACATTACAGAACAAGGAACACACCGCGATTTAATGAAATTGAATGGAAAATATGCGTATCTCTTTAAACTGCAGGCCGATAAGTACAGTGAATCATTCTAAGAAAGACATATAGCACTTTGGAAGTGTGTCTATGCACAACCCATCTGCAGTAATTTTTCTTGTGCGTAGCAAAGCGAAATCGTCTTCTCCAACGGAGAAGACGATTTTGTTTTACCGCAAATCCAGCATTTGCACCGATCTGCTTTTTTGCGTATTTGATCTATTCTGCCTGATTTTTGTCCTTTCGCGTGACGAGAGCCGCCACGGCCAGCGCCGCGAGACCGGAAAGCAGCTTTCCCGCGATGACCGCCGGGGCAAATTTTTCGTCAAAGGCCATGGTGAAGGCCAGATGATCGCCGAAGACAAAGGCCGCAGAAACGGCAAAGGCCATGTTCATCACCCGACCGCGGCCATCCATCTCCGCGACCATACCAAAGGTGGGAATGGAATTGGCAAGGGAGGACAAAAGCCCCAGCACCGACCGGTCGTTAATGCCGGCAAGCCGCCCCACAGCGCCCAGGGGGCGCCGCAACACCACCGAAATCGTCCGGATGAGGGGAAATACCCCCGCGAGAATGATGGCAATATCGCAAACCACCGCCATGGCCTCCGGAAGGGAGCCCAGGCCGGGAATGAGGGTTTTCCCCGTCAGATGGGTAAAGACGCCGGCCCCCAGCCCCACCGTAATGATGGCGGATACAACCCAGCCGAGACCGGCAAAGAGGCGGCAGCAGAGCTTTGGCGCCAGCACAAGCCCAACGCAGGTGGCCGCGGCAACGGCCAGCACCGGCGCGAGATTCCACAGAAGCCGCCCCAGCGGGATTTTCAGCATCAGCCCGGAGAGAATGCAGCCCACCGGCAGGGTCGCAACCCCGCAAAGCACCCCGCGCAGCACCTCGGGATGGTATTTTCCATCGATCATCCGCAGCGCCACCGGCACGGTAAAGCACAGCGTGACCCCCATCATGGAGGCCACCACCAGCCCGTTATAGCTGCCCAGCAGCGGATCTGCCGCAAGCTTTTCCGCCACGGCGGCACCGCCCATATCATTTGCAATAAAGGCACCGATGACCGAGAGATCCATTCCCATCGCCTCGGCAGGCGCGGAAAGCAGCCGGGACAGGAGCGTCGCCAGCGGCGGCGCCATGCAGAGCATACCCGCCATGGCAAGGGCAAGGGTGCCGGCGCACAGAATGCCCTTTTCGAACTCCTCCCCCAGCTTCAGCCGGCCGCCCAGCAGCTTATCGGCGGCACCCAGCAGCGCAAAGGCCGCAAAAATCCAGCGAAGAACCGTCATGCGTTTGCCAGAATGTAATCGACGATGGGCTTGTTATCCCCCGTCATGCCGTGGGGATGATGTCCCCGCAGGTTGACGGCCTTGACCGTCAGCAGCCCGGTTCCGGCCATGGCCTCAATGAGCATGGCGGAATTCTTACGCCAGTCCACCGTGGCATCCTCCGTGCCGTAAACCAGCAGGGTACGCACCTTGCCCGCGATGAGCTTCGGCGCCGAGCAGATGGGATGCTCGCCAAAGGAAAGCAGGTCGCAGCGGCGCACGCCGGGGTATGCCGCGGCAAATTCCGTGTCAAAGGCCTTCTCCACCTCAGGATCGCCGTAGCGACCCGGCCAATCGGTAAAATTGAGCACCGGCGCATCGATATACATGCAGCTGACCAGCTCGGGATAAAATCCCGCAAAGCGGACGGCGTGGGCGCCGCCGCAGCTCATGCCCACCGGCACGCATTTTGCCTCCAGCCCATAGGTTTTGCTGACATAGGCCACAAACCGCGCCTTGCGGTCGCAGTCGGCCTTTGTGGCAAGGCGGGTCTCATTCTCCACATACCCAAGGCAGAAGCCCTCGGCCAGCAGGCGCAGCTCCACATCGGGAAATGCGCCGAAATATTCCGTTTTGAGCATCCATTTTCCGCACTTTCCCCCTTTGGGAAAGACCATGATGCTCTTTTTTCCCTCAAAGAGGAATTCCTCTGCGGGAAATCCGTTCCATGTGTCCATATACGGATACCTCGTCTCTTTTTACACGATGCGGCAGGGGATGCCGGCCTTCAGGCCGACGCAAAGCAGCTCCCGCTTCAGGGGTGTGCGGGCATTGGCCTTCACCTGCAGCAGGGTATCCCTCGGAGATACCGCCACGGCAGAGACCACGCGGCCATCCTTCCACTCGATATCGACGGTGATATCCCCGCGGGCGCGCAGGCCACAGACAGAGCCCTCCTGCCATTCCTCCGGCAGGGCGGGCAAAAGCTCCACAATGCGGGAATCCACCTCGCCGAGATGGCTCTGGAGGAGCATCTCCGTCATGCCGGAAACGGCACCGAAGTTGCCGTCGATCTGGAAGGGCGGATGCATATCAAAGAGATTCTGCGCGGTGGAGCGCTGCATGAGGCAGCGCAGGTTATAGAGGGCATTTTCCCCATCGTGCAGGCGGGCAAAGAAATTGATGACCCAGGCACGCGACCAGCCTGTCTTGGCGCCGCCGTTTTCCAGTCTCCGCGCGATGGTGCGGCGGGCGGCTTCGTAGATCTCGGGGTTCTGCTCGTTGATCTGATCGCCGGGGAAAAGGCCGAAGAGATGGGAAATGTGGCGGTGGCCGGGTTCATTCTCCTCATAATCGCGGATCCACTCGGCAATGGTGCCGTAGCGCTCGCTCAGGCGCAGCGGCGGCAGCCGGCGGAGTACCCCCTCCAGCTTTTCGGGAAGCTCCTCAGAAAGCCCCAGCAGGCGATAGGCCTTGATCGTGCGGGTAAAGAGGGCATGGATGATCTCAAAGTCCATGGTGGCGCCGTAGGTAAACATGCTGACCTTCCGCTCACCGGTATCGGGATCCGTATAGATAAAGGCATTTTCCGGCGAGTTGGATGGGCTGGTGACCAGCCGGCCTTCGGCATCCTCCACCAGAAAATCACAGACAAAGTCGCAGGCGCCCTTCAGGATGGGCAGAATCTCCTGCAGGTATTCCCGGTCGCCGGTGAATTCATAATGCTCCCACAGATTGAGGCAGAGCCAGGAGCCGGCAAGGGGGAAGAAGCCGCAGCCCACCAGATCATGCACACCGGTGCGGCCAAAGATATCGGTGGTGTGGTTGATAACCCAGCCGCCGGCGCCGAAGAGACGCTCGGCCGTCTTGACGCCAAAGCCGCTGTTCATCTTCATGAAATGGACGTAAGGCGCAAAGGCCTCGCTCATGTTGGCCGTCTCCACCGGCCAGTAATTCATCTGGAGGTTGATATTGGTGTGGTAGTCGCTGCCCCAGGGCGGGGTAAAGCCATGGGCCCAGATGCCCTGCAGGTTTGCCGGCACGCGGGCGCGCTTTCCACTGGATTCAATGAGCAGATAGCGGCCAAAATTGTAGTAAAGCACATAGAGATCGGGGTCCTCGACACCCTCCTTCACCCGCGCCAGGCGGGCATCGGTGGGGATCTCGTCATTTTCCGGGGCATTCAGGCTGAGCCGCACCCGCGCAAAGCGCTCCTGGTGGGCTTCGATATGCTCCGCGCAGAGGGCTTCATAATCCTTTGCCTTTGCAGCCTGGATGTCCGCCAGCAGCTTGCCCTTCCAGTCGATGGAGGGGTCAATATCATACTTCTCCACGCTGTAATCGGTGGCAAAGGCGGCGCGGATGAGGATATAGCTCGCCCCCTCCACATGGAGGAAGTGCTTATCCTTTGTCACCTCGCCGTCGGTCTCCACATCCAGCCGGGCGCCAAAGCACATGCCCTCGCCGCCCTCGCCGTAATAGGGATGGTTCATCCAGGTCAGCTGGCCGTTCATGACGATGGTGCTCTCGTCAAGCACCGCAGAGGCGGCATCCTGGGCGCGGTCAAAGCGCACATCCGCCGTGATGACCTTCTCCTCCGCCGTAAGGCGATGCACCAGAATATCCGCCGGGTGGCTGACAAAGCTTTCGCTATGGTAGCCGACGCCGCCGCGGCGGTAGCTTGTGCGGACAATGGCCTCGGAAAGCTCCAGCTCCTTGCGGTAATCGGTATATTCACCCGGGCCGAGATCCACCGTCAGTTCACCGAAGCTCTCGTAAAAGCGCACGCGGGAGGGATCGGAAAGGAACTCATCCTCGCAGAGCTTGGTGGCCTCATCGTTCTTTCCGCGGAAAAGAAGCCGGCGGATCTCCGCCAGCGCTTCCGGAGAGGCGTGATAGCGCTCCTCCATCTGCCTGCCGCTCCAGAGGGATTCCTCGTTGATCTCAAGGATCTCTTTTTCCGGACCGCCATAGACCATGGCGCCCACGCGGCCGTTTCCCAGCGGGAAGGCACGCATCCAGTCTTCCGTATAGCTGTCATGCCAGATCTTTGTGGACATGGTAATTTCCTCCCTTTATTCGGTGGTCACAAGATTGCTTGTGGCTACGTTGCGAGTTCCGTTTTCCCGCCGAACCCGCAGCACGGGCACGGATGGATTCTTATTCACGACATTTGAAATTGCAGAATCGGTCAGATAACCGTAAATATTGATGCAGCCCCTGGCGTTTGAGATGACATTGGAGATGGTCACATGGTGCAGGCCGTCGGGCAGGTTGCGGCCGTAGCTGCCGTCCGCCTCCCCCAGGATAACCGCGCCGTGATGCTGCGGCTCCACTGCGGTGTCCACGATGCCGTCTGCCAGCACGTTGTAGATATGGCATTCGCAGGAAAGCAGGCGCAGAATATGGCACAGATGGGAGGTTGCGAGAATATTCCGGATGATGACATCGTGGATATCCGCCTCCCGGCGGCTCCAGTCGTTGTGCATCACATGGGTATAGCGCAGGCTGCCGCCGGGGAGATATTCCCTTTCGGCAATGGCCGTCAGCGCCACCACATCGTCGCCGGTGATGCCGGTGATATCGGAAACGGTGATATTGTGGCAGCCGTTGCGGAGGTTGACGCCGTCCTGGTTTTCCATATTCTGCCTTAGCCCGTCGATCATCTTGGACATGCAGGCATCAAAGCGGATGCGCTCCACCCGGCCGCCGGCACAGGCCTCCAGCGAGATGCCCCAGCCGTGGGCACAGACCACAGAAATGCCGGAGATGGAGAAATTGGTGCAGTTTGCAAAGAGAACGCCGATGTTGCGCCAGTCACCGTACTGGCTCTCCCCTTCCTTACCCGCATCGGTGCCGAAGGTGTGGATATGCCGCTCCGCAAAGCCGAGCTTATCCGCCGAACGCTTCTCCTCCGGGATCCAGGGCGCCATCCGCAATAGATCCTCCACATCATAGGGGCAGGGGTTTGCCAGGCGCTTTCCGGCATCGCCGGTGGCGCGGGGATGATCCGCCCCCTCCAGCACGGCATTGCCCTCGCCGCGGATGTGGATATTCTCCACCGGCGCGGGATCGGCAACGCCCAGGCCGCAGTTTGCCGTGCGGAAGAAATTGTCCCGGCAGGCATCGGAGAGCTTGAGCTTGCAGTTTTGCAGCACCACCGTGGTGTTGGAGGGCAGCAGAATCGCCCGGTCCAGGCTCCACCAATCCCGCTCTCCGTCCACCGCGCGCGGCGGGATGACAACAACGCCGTCCGCCCCGCGGGCGGCAATGGCCGCATTGAGAATATCGCTATCGCACGTTCCGCGAAAATCACTTGCATTGACCATGATTTTTGTCCTCCAGTCTTTTCTGTAATTCTAACACTTCACCGCCCGATTGTAAACCCGTTTTTCCGATATTTCTCCCGGTGGCAGGCACAAAAAAAGAGCCTCAGAGAGGCTCTTTTTCGGGTTTTGTTTCTTACCGCTGGATACGGCCGGAGCCGTCGCCGCCGGCAAGCTTTTCCACCTCGGCAACGGTGACCATATTGTAGTCGCCCTCGATGGAATGCTTGAGCGCGGAGGCTGCCACAGCAAACTCCACCGCAGCCTGGGTGGACTTTCCGTTCATCAGGCTGTAGATAAGGCCGCCGCCGAAGGAGTCACCGCCGCCGACGCGGTCGATGATATGCAGCTCGTACTTCTTGGAGAAGCAGTACTCGTCGGTCTTGACGTTGTAGAGCATGGCAGACCAGCCGTTGTCAAAGGCGGAATGGCTCTCGCGGAGGGTGATGGCCACCATCTCAAAGCCAAACTTGTCGGCCAGCTGCTTTGCCACGGACTTGTAGCCCTCGTGGTTGAGAGAACCGGCGTAGATATCCGTCGCCTCGGCCTCGATGCCGAAGACATCCTTGGCATCCTCCTCATTGGAGATGCAGACATCCACATACTGGCAGAGGTCGGTCATGGCGGCGCGGGCTTCCTCGCGGGTCCAGAGTTTACCGCGATAGTTGAGATCGCAGGAGATCTTCAGGCCGTGGGCCTTGGCGGCGATGCAGGCATCGCGGCAGATCTCCACCACATTGGGGCCGAGGGCGGGGGTGATTCCGGTGAAATGGAACCACTCGGCGCCGTCAAAGATGCGCTCCCAGTCAAAGTCCTCGCGGGAGGCCTGCTGGATGGCGGAATGGGCGCGGTCATAGATGCAGACGGAGCCGCGCTGAGAGGCACCCTTCTCATTGAAATAGATACCAACGCGCTCACCGCCGCGGGTGATGAGGCTGGTGTCCACGCCGTAGCGGCGCAGGGAGTTGACGGCCGCCTGGCCGATGGCATGCTTGGGAAGCTTGGTGACGTAGGCCACATCCATGTCGTAATTTGCAAGGGATACGGCCACATTGGCCTCGCCGCCGCCAAAGGTGAACTCCACATGGTCGCACTGGACAAAGCGCTCGTAGTTATAGGGCTGCAGGCGGAGCATGAGCTCGCCGAATGTAATTACCTTAGCCATTCGTTTTCCTCCTCAGCCTCTGGCCGCGGCACGGGCCTCGGCGCAAAGGGCGGTGATCTTCTCAAAATTGCCGGCGGCAATGTCCGCCTTGGGGCAGACCCAGGAGCCGCCCACGGCATGGATGAAGGGAGCGTCCACATATTCCTTGATATTCGCCGCATTGACGCCGCCGGTGGGCAGGAACTTAATGCCGACGAAGGGCGCTGCGAGATTCTTCATGGCGTTGAGACCGCCGTAGACATTGGCGGGGAAGAATTTGACAACATTGAGACCCATGTTGACGGCAGCGGTGATCTCGGTGGGGGTGACGCAGCCGGGGGTGACGGCGATACCGTTTTCAGTGCACCAGCCGACGACGGCGGCATCAAAACCGGGGGAAACGATGAACTTTGCGCCCATCTCCACCGCCTTCTTGGCCTGGTCGAGATTGAGCACGGTACCGGCGCCCACGAGAACCTCGGGGCAATTCTCCGCGACGGCCTTGATGGCCTCGGGAGCCGCGGCGGTGCGGAAGGTGATCTCCATCACGTTGATGCCGCCGGCGAGCATAGCCTTCGCGGTGGGAACGGCATCCTTGGCATCGTCGATGACCACCACGGGCACGACGATGGAATTGGCAAGTCTTTCAAGAACGGTCATTTTTTCTCTCCTTTTCCCGCATTACACGCCGGAATAGGCGGCAAAGCCGGCATCCACAGGCAGAACGACGCCGGTGATGGCGGAAGCTGCCTTGTCATCGCACAGGAAGAGGGTGGCGCCGATGAGCTCCTCGGCATCCACAAAGCGGCCGGTGGGGGTGCCGCCGAGGATCTTGGCGGAGCGGGCGGTGGGGGTGCCGTCCTCATTGAAGAGCAGAGCCTTGTTCTGGGCGGAGACGAGGAAGCCCGGAGCAATGGCGTTGCAGCGGATGCCGGTGCCCGCAAAGTGGGTGGCAAGCCACTGGGTGAAGTTGGAGATACCGGCCTTGGCGGCGGAGTAGGCGGGGATCTTGGTCAAAGGAATGTAGGCGTTCATGGAGGAGATATTG
>JAFXIE010000035.1 GCA_017533425.1 Clostridia bacterium
CATACATAGATCCCGAACGTCCGAATCTTCCTCCCATTCCCGATTATAGTCCTACATACTATAATGGAGATGTGGGGTTCGAGATTGCAGGGACACATAAACTGGCACAGGATAAGCCAACAGTAACAATCATTATACCGTATGACAAAATGATAGACGATTTGGAAGGGGAGATGCCTTTGAAACGACTGAAATATTACCTGCATCAGATGCAGAATGCTACCGCTACTTATAAAGAAATGTATGACGGCGATATGATGGTAGAATTGCCGCCGAAATACGACGCACTCAGAGACGAAGAGATTCCGATGGAACCCGAATTCCACAAAGATACCACATACTGGTATGAAGATATATCCCTTCATATCGAAACTACCCATAAACTCGCCCAGGACAAACCCACTGTTACCTGGAGCATCCCGGTGGAAAACATAGGGCTAAAGACCTATACTGCCGCTGCGGCGGATTTCTGCCTGCGGGAATTCGGAAAGTATATCGATGCGCTTAACGCCGAGCTTTACAACCGCTCCCGCCCGGACAACGAAAACGGCAAATACTATCTCCATACCCCTGGCGGCGAGATTTTGGAACGGAATACCGCTTATTTTTCCTTATGTCCTCAGCGGGATTACAACTACGGCTCCGGCTCTACTGTCTACTTGTTGCCCGATGATCAACTGCCGCCGCCGAAAATGTGCCTGTGCATCCGCCTGCAGGTACAGCTTCCGAAAAAGAAGATCCGCAAGACCATCCAGATGCTCTGCCGGGATCTGCCCGATGCGGTAGACCGGTTTGTGATGGAGTTTGACCATGTCCGGCTGAATGAGGCTCTTGCCCTGGCGGAAAAGCAGGCAGCCATTCGGGCGTGGCTGAAGAGCAGCGACTACTGCGCCTTTGTTGCAAACGGCAGTATTCTTCCCCGTTCCAAGGGAACAGACCTTCCCCTCCAAAACGCCGTTCCTTTCCAGTCCACACCGGAGGACGAAATCGAAGTCTGCGGTGTCCGGGGCATGGGGATTCAAAAAGGTGTCACAGTGATCACCGGCGGCGGCTACTCCGGCAAATCCACATTGCTGGATGCCATCTCTGCCGGCATTTACGACCATGTTTTGGGTGACGGGCGGGAACTGTGCATCACCGACGGCAGCGCTGTCAGCATTTCCGCAGAAGACGGACGGAGCGTGAAGCATGTAAACATCGCTCCCTTTATCAAGTGGCTCCCCGGTGGGGATACGGCGGATTTCTCCACCGACCACGCCTCCGGCTCTACCTCCCAGGCGGCGAATATTATGGAAGCGGTGGATTGCGGGGCGAAGCTGCTGCTCATCGATGAGGACAGAAGTGCCACCAACTTTATGATACGGGATCAAATGATGAAACAGCTCATTGAGAAAGAGCCCATTACGCCCTTTACCGATCGGGTCAATGAGCTGTACCGCACCCAAGGGGTGTCCACCATCCTTGTGATCGGCGGCAGCGGTGAATACCTCTCGGTTGCCGACAGGATCTATATGATGGAGGACTATCAGATCCACAATGTGACGGAACGGTCGAAGGAAATCTGTAAAGCCTGCGCAGGCACAACAGAACTTCCCGGCAATGCCGATTGGTCGCAGAATAGGATCCTGTATTCCGAAGGCTTTTCCTCCTATCCCGAGGGCTGCGGCAGCGAAAAACTGGAAGTCTCCGATATGGGCTTCATCCTCATCGGCGACGAGCGGATCGATGTGCGGGGACTTCACGATATTGTGTCCAAACGGCAGCTGGATACCCTCGGCTTTATGCTGCGAAGGCTGGAAACAACCAACTGCGATCACAAGATCGACTTGGCGCGAAGGGTTGACGAGCTCTACGAGAAAATAGAGGCAGAGGGGCTGGATATTCTCTACTCCTCCTACTTTACCACCACGGAGCGCTTCCTGGATCTGCCAAGAAAGCAGGAGCTGATGGCGCTTATCAACCGTATGCGAAAAACCAATTGGGCGAAAGGCGGTGAAATATGAATATCCCAGCATACCGTATCACCATTGCGGACAGAATCAAGGCCTATCGCAGGAAAAACAGTCTCTCCCTGCGGGGATTTGGCAGGCTGCTGGGCGTTTCTGCCCAGGCGGTATGCAAATGGGAGCAAAACATCTGCTATCCCGATATCATGATTCTTCCTCTTCTCGCCCGCATTTTTGAATGCCGGGTGGATGACTTTTTCCGCGAGATCCCCTGAAAGCAGACCCACAAAAAGGCAGAGCCTTCCCGGCGAGGATAATTTGTCGAAGGCTTGTCCGCCCTTCCCTGCGCGATTCGACCGATTTTTCGCTCTTCCGTCGGTATAATGGAAAAGAATCGAAAAAAAGGGGATGCGGAAATATGGATAATCACAGATTTCGGGCGGCTTCGCGGGCGCGGCAGGAGTTTTTGCGGTCGCTGCGCGGGCTGCGGAAGACCGGCGCTCTGCGGGAGCGGCTGGCCGCTGCGCGGATCTGGCTCCGACCGGTTCTTGCCTTTGCCGGCGGGCTTTGCGGCGCGCCGCTGGGTCTGTGGGGGTGCTATCCCTTCGGGCTTGCCCTGTGCGCCGCGGGCTTTGGCGGGCGGCTGTGCCTGCCGGCGGGGATGGGTGCGCTGCTTTCCTATATGATCCTCGGCGGCCGGGGCGGTGCCTGCGGGGCAGCCGCCACGGCGGGGCTGCTGATTGCCCATATTGCCCTCCGCGACCGCCCGGTGCGGCGGTTTGCGTGGCTGGGGAGCTGCCTTGCGGCGGGGCTGCAGCTCGCTGCCGGCGCCGGCAGACTGCTGGTGGCGCCGGTGGGGGAGGAGGTGCTTCTGCTCTTGTGCGCCGCGGTGCTCAGCGGCGGAATGACGCTGCTTCTGCGTGTGGCGCTGCAGGGGCCTGCGGGGGAGATCCGCGATGTGGCCCGCGTGGCGGTGGGGGCGGCGGCCTTTGGCGCCCTCGGCGGGGTGGAGCTTGCCCCCGGGCTGGGGCTTGGCGGCCTTTGTGTCGGGCTTTGCGCCCTGTGGCTCTGCCTTTTCCGGCGGGATATGGGTGTGCTGCTGGCTCTTTGGGGCGGATTGCTTTTGGATGCGCTGGCGCAGCGTCCGCCGGCGGCGGTGGCGGTTTTCTGCGTTGCGGCGATATCGGCGGCGGTGCTGCAGCCCCTGGGTCGGGCAGCCGCCTGCGGTGCGTGGATGCTCAGCGGCGCGGCCTGCGCCCTGTGGGCGGGGGATTTTGTCGGCGAGGTGGTCTGCGCCGGTGCCGCGGCACTTTTTTTGCCCCTCCCGGCGGAAAAACCCCGGGCGGCGGTGCCTGCCCTGCGGGCGCAGAGCGCGGCGGAATCGCGGCTTGATTCCTGCGCCGAGGCCTATGATGCCGTATGCGCCGCCCTGCGGCGGGATCCCGTGGGCAAGCCCCAAAATACGGAAAACCCGGCGGATATCCTCTGCCGGGCGGCGGAGGAGGCCTGTGCCGCCTGCCCGCGCAGCCCGGAATGCTGGGGGCGGGAATACCAGTCTACCCGCGATCTGCTCTGCGGCAGCCTTGCGGGGCTGATGGCGCGGGGACGTGTGCTGCGGGAGGATCTCCCACCGGCCTTTTCGGCCTCCTGCCTGCGCTTTGCGGAGTTTCTCTCCGCCCTCAACCGGGAGCTTTGCCTCTATCTCTATCATAACCGTCTCCGCGCCGCCCTGGAGGAATCCCGGGAGATCCTCTGCGCGCAGTACGGCGATTTTGCCCGCCTTCTGCGGGGACAGGCGGCAGCGGTGGGGCGTGCCATGCATTTTGATCCCCGGGCGGAGCGGCGGCTGATGCGCCTCTGGTCGGAGCGGGGGCTGCGGGTGTCGGCCACCGTCTACCGCGATGAGCACGGCCGCCTCTTTGCGGAGCTGGAGGGCACCGGCACGGCGCGCATCACATACGATGCGCCGCGGGAGGTGGCGCGCATCACGAAGATCCTTGGCCGTCCCATGATGCTTGCGGAGATGGAATCGGCCGCCGGGGGAACCCGCCTCTATTTCCGCGAATTTGACCGCCTGCGGCTGGATGTGGAGGGGGTATGCGGCCGGGCGGCCGGCCAGAAGGTCAGCGGCGACCGGACGGCCTTTCTGCGGCTGCGCAGCGGGCGGTGCTATGTCATCTTCTCCGATGGCATGGGTCATGGCGAGGAGGCCGCCGCCGAGGCGCGCCGCGCCCTGCAGATGCTGGAGAGCCATCTCCGCGCCGGGGTGACGGCGGAGCTTGCCCTGCGCATCGTCACGGGGGCGCTGCTGCTGCGGGATGGCGGCACTGCCTTTGCCACGGTGGATATGCTGGAATTTGACCCCGTCAGCGGGGCGGCAGCCCTCTATAAGTGCGGCGCAGCTCCCACCTGGCTCTGCCGGGCGGGCACGGTGCAGCGCTTTGCCCCGGCGGGGGAACCGGCCGGGCTCTCCCTGTCCCCGCCGGCGGTGACGCGCGTGCTTCTCCGCGCCGGGGATCGCCTGCTCATGGTCTCCGACGGCATCTCCGACGGGGAGGAGGATGAATGGATCTCCGAAACCCTTGCCGCCGCAGGGCAGGAGGGGGCGGAGGAGCTTGCCCGGCGCATCCTCTCCCGGTGCGGAGCGGGGGACGACCGGACGGTCATCGCCCTTGCGGTATCCTCCCGGGGACAGGCATAAAAATTTTGCCCCCGCGTAATATGTAGCGATATCTGACGGGAGGTACTACTATATATTATGAAAAAACTTGTTGTCTTGCGGACGGCGGCCCTCCTTCTCGTGCTGGCATATCTCCTCTGCGGCGCGGTGCTGGCCGCCCCGGCGCAGGGGCCTGTGGAGCAGGGCTGCGCCAAGTCTCTGCTGCTCATGGAGGCGGAAAGCGGAAAGGTGCTCTGGGAGGAAAATGCGCGCGCGCGGCTGGAACCGGCCTCGGTCACCAAGGTCATGACCCTGCTGCTTGCCATGGAGGCTCTGGAATCCGGCCGCCTGCAGCTCTCCGACAGCTTCACCGTTTCTGCCGCGGCGGCGGGCATGGGAGGCTCCCAGGTCTATATGGAGGCGGGGGAGAAATTCAGCCTGGATGAGCTGCTCAAGTGCATCGCCGTGGTCTCGGCAAATGATGCCTGCGTGGTGCTGGCGGAGGGACTGTGCGGCTCGGAGGCCGCCTTTGTCGAGCGGATGAATGCCCGCGCCGCCGAGCTTGGCATGGAGGACACCGAGTTTCAGAATTGCACCGGCCTTCCCGCCGCGGGGCATCTGACCTCGGCGCGGGATATCGCCCTCATGAGCCGGGAGCTGCTGAAGTATGAAAAAATTCTCTCCTATACCAATATCTGGATGGATTCCATCCGCGGGGGCGATTTCGGCCTTGCAAATACCAACAAGCTGCTGAAATCCTACCCCGGCATCACCGGGCTGAAGACCGGCTCCACCGATGCCGCCGGCTTCTGCATCTCCGCCACGGCGGAGCGGGAGGATATGGCTCTCATCGCTGTGGTGCTGGGCTGCAAAACCTCCGCCGACCGCTTTGATGCCGCGGCAAAGCTGCTGGATTACGGCTTTGCCAATTACACCTGCCCCGACCTCTCCTGCACCATTCCGGAGGTGCGGGTGGATATGGGGACGCAGCGCACGCTGAAGCTCATACCCGCGCAGGAGCTGCGCCCCGTGGTGCTGCGGGATCGCGCCGGGTCGGTCACCCTCCGCGCCGAGGCGGCGGAGGAGACCAAAGCCCCCGTGCGCCGGGGGGATGTCCTCGGCGAGCTCATCTGGCAGGAGGGAGAGGAGATCCTTGCCCGCACTTCCCTGGTGGCGGAGGCGGATGTGGCGCGTATCGGCTTTGCTGAGATCCTTGCCCGGCTGATGGGGTGTCTTTTTGCTGTGGAAAAATATGTGTAAATTGTGTGGAAATGGCAAAAACGGCCCGGGGGACCCAAAAGAAGCAGAAAAATTATAAAAATTCGGTGAAAAATTTTCGACCCTAAAAAACGCAGAATCGCATAAATTGAGAAGCAACCAAGAAAATATATGAAATTACAAAAATGAATCCGGTGTGCAATTTGTACAAAAAAGAAAATTGCATCAAAAAAGAATAAAATGGAAAATTAAAAAACCGTGAACAAATTGGGCGAAAAATATGAAAATACGGGAGCAAACATTGAAAATATCGAACGCAATCAAAAACTGACACAATGCGAAGGCAAACAAAAAATGCAAAAAGAGATTGTTTTTTTTTGTGCGACATGATATAATGCAATCGTGCAGTTAGACGCTTTTTTAAGAGCGTCTGCGAGTGGGTTGTGAATGCACCCAAAATTAAAGGAGGATTTCCAAAAATGAAGTCTTACGCACGTCTTTTGGCTCTCCTGCTTGCTGTTCTCATGATGGTTTCCGTCTTTGCCGGCTGCTCCGACAATCCCGAGAATCCCTCCTCCAGCAGCACTGAGCCCTCTTCCAGCGAGACTCCCGCTTCCAGCGAGACTCCCGCCTCCAGCGAGACCCCTGCCTCCAGCGAGACTCCCGCTTCCAGCGAGACTCCTGCTTCCAGCGAGACTCCCGCTTCCAGCGAGACTCCCGATGAGAGCAAGCCCGAGGCTCCCGAGGCTACCAAGCCCGTCGCTACCAAGCCCGTAGCTACCAAGCCCGTCGCTACCAAGCCTGTTGAGGCTACCAAGCCTGCGGACAACAAGTATGCTGCTGAGCCCAAGGTCGACCTCGGCGGTTTCACTCTGCGCATCAAGTCTGATGCCTTTGTTGATACCATGGGCAACAGCTCCAACAAGTACACCAAGGAAATGAAGACCCGCATCCAGGAGGCTATGAAGACCCTCAACTTCAAGCTCGTCACCACCGCGGGCGGCGCGAACTACACTGAGTATACCAACGTTAAGAAGGCTATCCAGGCTGGTTCCAAGACCATTGGCCACTTCATCGTCACCTCCATTCCTCTGGGTCTGGCTGGTGCCGGTTCCGGCTACTTCCAGGATCTGAACAAGCTTGACAAGGCCACCACCGGCTTCGATGTCAAGGATCCCGATCGTTTCTGGCAGGCTATGACCGATGTTGCTGTCTTCGAAGGCAAGCAGTACGGTGTTGCCCTCATGACCGCTTCCTCCGAGCTCACCCAGACCTCCAACGGCGTGTTCTGGTTCTTCAACAAGAACGTCACCAACAAGGCTGGTTACTCTGCTGCTACCATCTACAAGCTCGTCCGTGATTACAAGTGGACCCTCGATGAGGCCCTCAAGATCATGAACGCTGGTTATGTTGCTGATGCTGACGGCGACGGCGTTGCCGAAGTCCAGGGCATCTGCTCCTACAACCGTCAGCACAAGTACTACATCCAGCTTGACGGCGGCAAGACCGCTGACAAGGTCAATGGCAAGTACATCTACACTGCCAACGGCGAGAAGGTTATGAACGTTCTCAACTGGCTGAAGGATGTCTATGTCACCCGTAAGTTCGGTTATGCTACCGGTTCCGGCAACGTTCGTACCTATGTTGTCACCGGTAAGACCGTCTTCTCTCAGGGCGCTCCTGACTACCTCGTCCGCTCCGACCTGCTCGGCATGGTCAAGGATTACCAGCAGAACTGCGGTATCATCCCCTCTCCTGTTGGCAACAACCAGATCAAGGCTAAGAAGTACATCAACCCCACCTCCAACGCTAACGTTTACGTTATGCCCACCACCGTTCAGGGCGCTGATCGCACCAAGGCCGCTACCGCTTTCGCTGCTATTGCTAAGCGCGTTACCGACCTCGACGAGCAGCTTGCTATGATGAAGGAGCTCGGCATCATCTTCGTTAAGGATACCGAGGATATGTACGTGAACTACATCATGAAGAACTTCATCTCTGATATCGGTTACGTCACTGAGATCTCCGGTACCTCTGGTGTTGACCCCATGTCCGTCATGGTTCTCGACGTTACCCAGGGTAAGAAGGAGCCCGCTGCTTCCGTGGCCGCTTATCAGTCTTCCATCAACCAGACCCTGAATCAGGTTTTCAAGCAGTAATTCACAACATTCTTTAACCCCACTCGAATAGCAAAAAGGGCAAAGGCTCCGGCCTTTGCCCTTTTTGATTTTTTGCGCAAATGGCCGAAGGCGCTGCGCAAAACCTCCCTCTGACGAGGGAGGTGGATTCGCCGCAAGGCGAAGACGGAGGGAGAGAAAAGAGGATATTTCATCCTCGCAGGCTCCTTCCACCGCTGCCGCGGTCCCCCTCCCTCCCGGAGGGAGGCACAGTATCCCGCAACCTCGCGAAACTCCGTAGGGACAGGCGTCCTCGACTGTCCATAGATTGCGTAGGAATTGCGTCCCCGACTTATCCGAAAAAGAAGATGCACGCCTTGCCTCTCCCTCTGGGAGAGATGGGCGCGGCGCGGCCGGAGAGGGAGATTTGAGAACCCTCTCAGTCGCCCTCGCCGACAGCTCTCCCGGAGGGAGAGCCAAGAGGGAGAGAAAAACCTTGCGGGAAATCTGCAGGGACAGGCAACCTGCCGTCTGTTTTTTCGGGAGCATATGGAATGCTCCCCTACGAATGTACGCAAAGCGGATGAAAAACGGCGGGAGCATGCCCCCGCCCTACGAAAAACCCCGCAACCTCACGCAAACCCCGTAGGGACAGGCGTCCTCGACCTGTCCGAAACCCGCAAAAAACCTCCCTCTGACGAGGGAGGTGTGCAGGTTATAATTTGAAGTGCAACACCCAAAAAAATAGAGACAATATGCAAAACCTTGGTGTAAAATGTAGTTGTCACACAATCAAACTACACGGAGGTAAGCATATTGTCCTACACACATTTTACACTAGAAGAGAGAAAATATCTACAACAACTTTTATCCGAAGGATATTCTTTTC
>JAFXIE010000036.1 GCA_017533425.1 Clostridia bacterium
CAGATAAACCCGCACATGCCTTCAATCATGGCAAGCTCATCGGCATCGATGAGGTTTTCCAGGCCGACGAAGCAAACAGCAAGGGTGCCGACTACATTTTCTTTAGCAATAAAACCGGTAATCGCGGCGGCGGCAAGCTGCCAAGCGATCACGCCAACAATGGGAGCGAAGATATAGGCGAAGGGGGTAGAAATGGTAGCAAGAATGGATTCGCTGGTATCCTCAACAGGTTGGAAGTTCCAACCGAAGCTCTGCATCAATTGAACGGCGAAGTTACAAACCAGGATGATGGTACCGGCTTTAACAATGTAGGCCCAGCCGCGCTGGCACATGGAAATCAGAGCCTTTAAGAAGGAGGGGGCCTTGTATTCGGGGAGCTCGATGATGAAGAAAGACTTTCTGGTCTTGTGACCGGTCAGCTTGTTTACCAACAGAGCACAGAGGAGAATCAGAAGGATACCGACAAAGTACATGGCTGTGCCGACCCACTCGGAGTTATCGAAGAAGGCACCGGCAAAGAGTGCGATGACGGGAAGCTTAGCGCCGCACGGCATGAAGGGGGCCAGCATGGCAGTAGCACGGCGCTCCCGTTTGTTACGGATGGTGCGGCAAGCCATGACGCCGGGGATGGCGCATCCGGTACCGATGACGAAGGGAATGACCGATTTGCCGGAGAGACCGACCTTCTTGAAGATGGGATCCAGCACCACGGAGACGCGGGCCATATAGCCGCAGTCCTCCAGCAGGGCGATGAGGAAATACATGACCATGACCAGGGGAAGGAAGCCGATCACGGCGATAACGCCGCCGATGACTCCATCCACCAGCAGGGCATACAGCAGGGGATTTGCGCCCTCAAGCAGGCTGCCGATCCATGCCTGACCGCTCTCCAGCCAGCCCACCAGCAGGTCGGAGATCCATACGCCGGGCCCCGCCTGGGAGATCCAGAAGACGGCAAACATGACCACCGCAAAGATGGGAATGCCCAGCCACTTGTTGGTCAGCACATCGTCGATTCTGTCCTGACGGTTTCTCGTCCGGGTGAGCACCTCGCGGGTCTCCACCTCCTTGACGATGCCGTTTACAAAGGCAAAGCGCTTTCTGTCCTCCGCCTCCACCGCCTTTTTATCGGAAAGGTCGATCTCGCCCTGCACATAGGGGGCGGTCTGTCCCTTGCCGGCGGCAGCGGTCGCGGCCTTCACCACCTCCGCAAGGCCTTCGCCCGCGGTGGCGGTGGTATCCACCACCGGGCAGCCAAGTTTCCGGGAAAGGGCGGCTGCATCAATGGTGTTGTGCTTTTTCTCGTTGATATCCTGCTTATTGAGGGCAACCACCACGGGGATGCCCAGCTCCAGAAGCTGTGTGGTAAAGAACAGCGAGCGGCTGAGGTTGGTGGCATCCACGATGTTGATGATCACATCGGGATTCTCCTCGCGAACGTATGCGCTGGTGATGGATTCCTCACTGGTGAAGGGAGACATGGAATAGGCGCCGGGCAGATCGACGGCGATGAGCTCCTCTCCTCCGGTGTAGACGCGCTTGATGGGCGCCTCCTTCTTATCCACGGTAACACCCGCCCAGTTGCCGACCTTTTCGTTGCGGCCGGTCAGAGCGTTGTACATGGTGGTCTTACCGCTGTTGGGATTGCCAGCCATGGCAATGCGCATGGTTTTTTCCTCCTGCATTCTGCAATAAACTCGCTGTGCATTTATGTAAGTTAGCCTCCGCTAACTTAAAGCCGTGAAAAAAAGCAATCGTGAAATTGCTTTTACTCGCTGACGACAATGGCCTCCGCCAGCTGGGAATCGATATTATAGCGGCCATCCTTAACGGAAATGACACAGCCGCCTCTGCGATGGGCGATGACGGTGATGGGTTCACCGCTGTAGCAGCCCAGGGAGAAAAGGAAGGCGTTGAGCTCTTCATCCTCGGTTTCGATGGCGGAGATAATATACTCCTTGCCCTCCACCGCGCCGGCGAGCGTCATATGCCCCACTTCCCTTCACTTTCTATCCGTTAGCCTATGCTAACCACAGTGGATATCTTACCACAATCCCCCCGGTTTGTAAAGTCCTTTTTTTAATTTTGTCGAAAACGCACAAAACCCGCGGGCTTTTCCTCCGCTGTCCGGCGAAATTGTCCTTCCGCCCCATCCGCCAAAAAAGGCAGCCCCGACAGACGGGATCTGTCGGGGCCGAAAATTCACTTTTTTGCTCCAAATACCTCACGCACGGCCTCCAGATAGCCGTAGCCGTACCGGTCATCCGGTTGGAGGTAGCTGGTTTCCGTCCATTCGTTCCAGCTGTTCAGGGTGACGAGGCCGCGGCCATGCCGCTCCGCATACGCCCGGGCGAGCCGGAGAGCCGCCTTAAAGTTTTCCGGGGTGTTGTTCCGGACGATGCCGGGGCGAAAATCCAGAAAACGGGGGTTATTGTCCCAGCCGATGGAAATGTGGGGGAAATAGGGGATGTGAAACTGTGCGTCCAGGTCCTCCCACTCCTTTTGCACATCCGCAAGGATATCGGTATACTCCCGGTCGATATCTGTAAAATGGACAAACTGGTAATGGGTCAGGGATTCAAAGCCGAGATCCTCCAGCACCCGGGCATCCGCCCGGAACCGGGCACCATCCACGCCGGAGAGGTTCTCCGCGTGGCTGCTCCAGCGGACATGCTGCAGATGCACCCCCGGAAGCCCTGCGGCCCTTGCCTCCGCCTGCAGCCAGGCGATGGCAGCCTTTGCCTCCGAAAGCCCGCCAAGCCCGGTGATGAAATTCTGCAGCTCATAGATGCTGACCACGGGCTTTCCGTCGATGCGGTAGTAATTGGGGCGGGTGAAATACTGCGAGATCCAGCGGCGGCCGATCTTTTCAAACTGCGTCCGCCCGACGGCGCCCTGCCAGATGGTGGAATCCGCCCGGCCGGCATTGCGCCGATCCCAGGTGGTGTTGGCATCGTGGTTGGCCCACATGATATAAAACTGCATATCCCCGCAGTTTTCCGCCTTCAGGAAGCCGTCGTTGAGGCAGTTTTCAAGAAACGGGCGGTCGTCATACCAATACCAGTCGTAGATAAATACATTGACGCCGTGATCCAGCGCGGCCTGGATCTGCATCTGCATAACATAGGGATCTGCCTCGTTCTGATAGCCCCACAGGGGCTTCCGATTCCAGCTGTAATCCCCCTTGGGGGCAGCATTTTTGACCGTTTGCCACTCGCCGATACCCTCCGGCCAGAAAATGCGGGTACGGGGCTCATCGCCGGTATACGCCGGCCAAATATAGGCTGCTACATCCATATTTCACAAATTACAGCGCTGATTCGGCGAGGCTTGCATAGATATCCCGCTCAAAATTATTGCCGGTGCGGCAGCCGGCGCCGCCGTCATAGGCACAGTTTTTCAGATAGATCGCGGTGATGCGGTTCTCGGGATCCACCCAGAAATGGGTGCCGTAGGCGCCGCTCCAGCCAAAGCAGCCCTTGGGCATCACATGCTCGCCCACCACCACGCGGACGGCGAGACCCCACTTTTCCCGGCCGTTCATCACGGAATCGGGCACCTTGGGAGTTCCGATGACCTTAACGGATTCCTCGCTGAGGATGCGAACGCCGTCCAGGCAGCCGCCGTTCTGCAGCATTTCCGCAAAGCGGGCATAATCGGGCAGCGTAGAGAAGAGACCGGCGCCGCCGAGGAAATGGGTGCAGGGATAGTTTCCGAAGACGCAGCCCTCCTTCATGGGCTTTGCAACGCTCTTCTCCTCTTCCCGGTTGTGCATGGCAATGATGCGGCTCCACTGCTCCTCCGTGGGGATAAAGCCGGTGTCCTTCATGCCGAGGGGCTCAAAAATATTCTTCTTCAGGAAGGTTTCGTAGTCCTCCCCGGTGACCATTTCCGCGATCTTGACAAAGACATCAAAGGAGGCAACTCCGCTGTAGGCCTGGGTGGTAAAGGGCTCAAAGGCCAGCGCATTTCTGGCATAAAAGGCCACGCTGTTATCGAGGGTTGCACGGGTTTCGTCATCCATCAGCTTGCCCTGCTCCATGCCCACCATACCGCTGCCGATGCCGGAGGTATGGGTCAGCAGATGGAGAATGGTCAGGCGGGTCTGTGCCTTGCCGGTGGTAATGAGCTGACCTTTTTCCAGCTTTGCGATCTCCATCTCGGCAAAGTCGGGCAGGTAGGTGTCCACATAATCCTCAAGCTTCAGAAGCCCGCGCTCCACGAGGATCATGGCGGCAACGGCGGTGACCGGCTTGGTCATGGAAGCCAGACGGTAGATGGTATTGTCCGAAACGGGCTTTCCCTCTGCAATGCCCTCCAGCCCGAAATGGTTATGATAGATGCACTTTCCCTCCTGCAGAACCATGAGGGATGCGCCGCCCACCTTGCATTCGGCAAAATCTGCGCGCATGCGCTCCTCAAGCTTTGCTGCAAGGATTGCGGGATCCATTTTTTTCATCGGTTTATACCTCGCTTCTGTTTTGCATTTCATTGTGCGGCGGGGACTTCCCCTGCCGTTTTTTTGTTTTCCCTTATATAATAAACGCATCTTTTGCTTTTGTAAACCTCTATGTACCAAATTTACCGGTAATTTTCCCAGCATTTGGTTGCATCTGCCACTCACTTTTTGTCCTGGGGTGTGCTATACTATGAAAAAAACAGGAGGCTTCCAACATGAAATTTGCCTTTTTCGATACAAAGCCCTACGACCGCCCCGCCTTTGAGACTCACGGCGCCGCCCGGGGTATAGAATTCAAATTCCTGGAGACCAAGCTCTGCGAGGACACGGTGGAGCTGGCCCGCGGCTTTGACGGCGTCTGCGTCTTTGTCAACGACACCGTATCCGCCCCGGTCATCGACCGGCTGTGCGAGATGGGGGTTCGCATTCTTGCGCTGCGGTGCGCCGGATTTAACAATGTGGATATGCGCCATGCCTTCGGCCGCATTCATGTGCTGCGCGTGCCGGCCTATTCCCCCTATGCCGTGGCCGAGCACGCCATGGCCCTGCTTCTGACCTCCATCCGCCGCATCCATAAGGCCTACATCCGTTCCAGGGATTACAATTTCTCCCTCTCCGGCCTGACCGGCTTTGATCTGCACGGAAAAACCGTCGGCGTCATCGGAACGGGACGCATCGGCCGGGTTTTCATCGATATCTGCCGCGGTTTTGGCATGCGGGTGCTCTGCTATGACAAATTCCCCGCAAAGGATCTTGCCGATGGGGAAAATATCCGCTATACCGAGCTTGCGGAGCTCTTCCGCGAGAGCGATATCATCTCCCTGCACTGTCCCCTGACGCCGGAGACCCACCATCTGCTCAACGCCGAAGCCTTTGCCGCCTGCAAGAAGGGGGTTGTCATCCTGAACACCTCCCGCGGCGCGCTGGTCAATGCGGAGGATCTGCTCTCCGCCATCAAGGCACGGCAGGTGGGTGCCGCCTGCCTCGATGTTTACGAGGAGGAGTCCGATCTCTTCTTTGAGGATAACTCCGGCCACATCCTGGAGGACGATATTCTCGCCCGGCTGATCTCCATGCCCAATGTCATTGTCACCTCCCACCAGGCTTTCCTGACGGAGGAGGCTCTCGAAAACATTGCCGAGACCACCGTCCGCAACATTGCCGATTTTTCCGCCACGGGGCACTGCGAAAACGAGCTTTGCTGGCGCGGAAGTGCCGCAGAAGACTGCAAATGCGGAAAATGCTTCTGAAAAATCTCCCTCCGCATTGACAATTCCCCCTGTTTTTGGTATTCTTAAAGAAAAAAAGAGACAGGGGATCTATTATGAAGCGTCAGGATTATATCAGTTGGGATGAATATTTCATGGGCATCGCCGTTCTGGCCGCCCGCCGCAGCAAGGACCCCAACACCCAGGTGGGTGCCTGCATCGTCTCTCCCGACAATATCATCATCTCCACCGGATATAACGGCATGCCCAAGGGCTGCTCCGATGACAAATTCCCCTGGGGACGCGAGGGTGCGGACACCAAATACCCCTATGTCGTC
>JAFXIE010000037.1 GCA_017533425.1 Clostridia bacterium
AAACAGAAAATGACGCTCATTATAAGGACAAAATCATTAAAATGCTGGATGCGCTTTTTGACGGTAATGAAAGCGATTTCATTGCCGGGATACGCAAAAAAGCATCCAAGTAATTACTCGCCCCGCCTCACGCGGGGCTTTATCTTTGTTTTCTGCGTATGAAAAAACCACCACAAAATCGTGGTGGCTGATTTCATTTTACCGCTAATTATGCAGACACTCCTGTCTCTCCGTTTTTTTATCGATAGCTTTTCAGAAATTCCGCTAGCACCTCACCGAAATAGCCGATGGCGCGGCGTGCTTCCTCCAGGGTGTTTCCGTCGGTTCCCACCTCCAGAATGCAGGAGGCCGGGGTCGTATGCTCGTTGTAGCGATGCTTGGTGATGGTGATGGGGCGCATGAGGGTGGGGTATTTCTCCAGCACGGCGGACTGTACCTGGGCGGCAAAGGTGAGATTTTTCCGCCAGTTTGGAAAGGAAAGTCCGCTCAGCCCCGTTCCCATCACAAACATCAGCTGGGCACAGCTCTCGCCATCGATCTCGGAGACGATTTTATACTTGGTGTTCTCATTTGACATGGCATCTCTGTGAATATCAATGACCATGCGGATGGAGGGGTACTTTTTCAGGTAGGCCTGAACCCCCTTGAGGGCAGAGGAGTAGGAGGTGCTGTAGGTCGGCTGGTCGTACATGGTGGTGGAGTGCAGCACCCGGTATCCGGCCTCGTGGAGAATGCGGGCAAGATCTGCCCCCACCTGCACAACATTTTGGGTGATGTCAAGGCTGCGGGAGCTGTCATCGGCCAGCCAGTAGGCACCGCCGTGGGGGTTGTAGCTTTCGCTGCCGTGGGTGTGAATGATGAGAATATCCGGCCCGTCTTTGGTGAATTTCCATGTTATGGGGGTCTTTAGGAGGGTGGCGGCATCAATTTTTGCGCTTGTCGGGTTCTTAATATACAAATTGCCGCTATTCAGTTGTCCCGATGCACCCTTCACCGTCAGGGCAGAGAGGGGGCGTGCGCCGGCCGGCGGGGTGATGGGTACAGCGGGGGTGATCTGCGGCAGAAGATAATCTCCGTAATCCTCCCCGTCGAGGATCTCCGGCTCGCCTGCGGTAAGCTCATTGAGAATGACCGAGCCGGAGGCAAAAATATCTCCCGGCCGGCTGTCAGCCTCGGCAGAATAGAGTCCCGGCAGGGAAAAGAGGGTCAGCGTCCGCAGGGGAAGGGCGTGGCCGCTTCCCTTCACGGCGCTGGAGAGTGCCGCACCGCCGAGAAGGATGACGAGGGCGGCATAGATGAGATTTTTTCGTGTCATAGAGCGTTCCCCCTTACCTTCCCATGTGTATGGGGGACAGGCTCGGTTTATGCGAGAAATGCCGTAATTTCCTCGCAGTCACATCCCGGCTGCAGGGCGAGATTGATGCCGTAGCCCACAATTTTTGCCACACAGGCCACCTCCGCGTCGATATCCCGGGGGGTCACCAGCATGCGTCCGTATTCCCCCTCGGGATTGATGCCGGCAGGGGGCGGCATTCCCGCATCCTCCAGCACATCGGCGGTCAAAGTAGCCGCATCGACTACGGTGGGAACCCCGATGGCGATGCAGGGGATGCCGAGGGTCTGCTCGGACAGGGGGAATCGGGTCTGTCCCAGGCCGGAGGCGGGCATGATCCCGCTGTCGGTAAACTGCACGGTGCGCAGCACCCGTCCCACCCGCCGCGCCGCAAGGGCATCCACCGCGATGACGGCGGAGGGACCGCTCTTCTCGCAGACACCCTTGACGATTTCACCGGTTTCAACCCCCGTCAGCCCCAAAACCCCCGGCTGCAGGGCGGAAACCGGCCGGTATGCGCCAAAGAGATCGGGAAGTTCGTGGATGAGATGGCGGGTGACCATGATGTGATCCACGCAGGCAGGCCCCAGGGCATCGGGGGTGATGTGCCGGTTGCCGAGGCCGACAATGAGCACGCTCTCCAGCCCCTTGGGAAGCAGGCGGGACAGGCAGTCGGCCACGGCATTGGCGCATTCCGCAAAGCAGCTCTCCCGCCGATCCCAGATGCGGGAGAGCTCCAGGGTGATATATCGGCCGCGACCCTTGCCGATGGCCTCGCCGGCGGCGTCGGATTCCACCGTCAGCATCCGGGCAGGCAGCGGATCGCCCACAACCTCATCAATGCGTATTCCGGGAAGTTTTCCGCCGGCAATTTCCAATAACTCGTCGGCAAGATCGGTTCGGGGTGTAAACATAGCGCGGCATCTCCTTGTGTTCTCATGTGTCTTTGCAAATATTTTGCCGCGACAGCGCAAATTTCATGCGTAAAATCCCTTGTCATCCGGCCAACTTTATGCGATAATAGAGCCACAGGAAAAATTTATCCGGAGGTATTTGATTATGTCCAAGATCAGAGCGGCCATCGTCGGCCTTGGCGGCATGGGCTTCCGCGTTCATGCAAAGCATTATTCCGAGGATGCGCGTGTGGAGCTTGTTGCCTTCTGCGACATCCGCATTGAGCGCGCCGAGAAGGCCCGCGACACCTATGCACCCAACGCGAAGGTTTATGAGGATTATCTTGAGCTCGTCAAGGATCCCGATATCGATGTTGTCAACATCGCAACCCCCAACTACATGCACGCCCCCATCGCCATTGCAGCCCTGAAGGCCGGTAAGCATGTCTTCTGCGAAAAGCCCGATTCCATCACCGTGGAGAATGTGCTCGCCATGAAGGCCGCCGCAGAAGAGAGCGGCAAGGTGCTCATGGTCATGCGCAACAACCGCTTTGTGGAGGCTTCCTCCTTTGCCAAGCAGTTTATCGAGGATGGCCGCATGGGCGAGATCTACGCCGGTCGCTGCGGCTGGCAGCGCCGCCGCGGTATTCCCGGCAAGGGCGGCTGGTTCACCACCAAGGAGGAGTCCGGCGGAGGTCCCCTCATCGACCTTGGCGTGCACATGATCGACCTCGCCATCTGGCTGATGGGCAACCCCACCCCTGTGGCCGTCAGCGGCAACACCTTCCGCTATTTTGCCGACTCCAACACCTCCGATTCCGAGCATTCCAAGTTTGGCGATGCCAAGAATGCCGGCACCTTTGACGTTGAGGATCTCGCCATGGGCATGATCCGCTTTGATAACGGCGCCATGCTGCAGATCGAGTTCTCCTGGGCCTCCAACATCAAGCAGGAAAACCGCTTTGTGGAGCTGCGCGGCTCCAAGGCCGGCCTCACCTGGAAGGATGAGGAGCTGGAGATCTACGGCGAGGATATGGGCAAGCTCGTGGATATCGCCCCCCGCTTCAAGTCGGTCAGCGGCCACGGCATGAACCTCAAGCACTTCATCGATGTGCTTGAAAAGGGCGTTGATCCCTGCTTCAAGCCTCAGCAGGGTGTGGATATGGTCAAGATCCTGACCGCCATCTATGAATCCGCCGAAACCGGCCGTGAGGTCATTCTTTAATCGGACAAATCATAAAAAAATCACCGTCTTTCATGTAAAGACGGTGATTTTTTTTGTAGCTTTCTTTAGCCCTGGATCTGGCGCTCGCCGAGGGTGGAGCCGACATAGAGGGGGGTGATGCTGCGGACGACCTCCTTGCCGTCGCCGTCCTCAATGCAGACGCGCACAGCGGTGCAGCGGATGGCGGGGAAGGAGCAGATGCGCTTGTTGCCGACGGTCTTTCCCATAAAGACCTCAACAACCTCGGTGCCGTCGGGATTGGGAAGCACCTCCACGGAGAAGGCCTTGATGTGCTCGCCGTCGGTGAGATCTTCCTCGATGATGACATGGTCGATGAGCTTCATGCCGTTCATGACCGTCTTGTAGGCGGGCATGCTGCGGATCTCGCCCTTTTCGGGGGCGGAGGAGATGAGGGCGCAGCCCTTGGTGCGGCGGCTGATTTCGGCATGGAAGGCGGTGAGCAGGCGGACATCCTCCTCCTCAATGAGACCGCGGCGGTCGGGGGCAACATTGAGCAGCATATTGGCGCCGCGGCCGACGGTGGTATAATAATGGCCGACAAGCTCATCCAGGGTGCGGCGGCAGTTGTTGTGGGTCTCGTTATAGAACCAGAAGTTCTCCATCCTGTAGCGGGTCATGCAGAAATCGCACTCACCGGGCATGAAGCCTGCGGGGGTGATGTTTGTGTTGTTGATGTGGGCATGGCCCCACTCGTTGCCGATCCAGCGGACGGTGGAGCGGCCGAAGCCGCCGAAGATCATCAGCTCGGGATCGATATCGTCGATGGCCTTTGCGATGCGGGCGCGGTCAAATTCGTGGTTCTGAGAGCCGCAGGCATCAAACCAGAGATAATCGATGTGGCCGTAATTGAGCAGCAGCTCCCGCACCTGACCGATGACGAAATCGTCATACTTTTCGGCCATATCGGTGGTGTCGAACTGGGCGCAGGAATAGTAAAGACCGACCTTGATGCCGTGGCGGCGGCAGGCATCCACATATTCGCGCACAACGTCACCTTTACCGTCCTTCCAGGGGGAGGCCTTGACGGAATGGTTGGTGTAGGCCGAGGGCCAGAGGGCAAAGCCGTCGTGGTGCTTGGTGGTCAGGACGGTGTATTTTGCGCCGGCGGCCTTGGCTGTACGGATCCACTGGTCGCAGTCAAGCTCGGTGGGGTTGAAGGAATCGGGGGTCATGGCGAGCATATCCCAGTCGCGGTTTTCCTCATTGAAGGTGCGGATGCCGAAATGGAAGAACATTCCGATCTCATCCTGCAGAAACTGGAGCTGACGGGCGGTGGGCTTTAAGTCAGACATGGCGGTTAATCTCCTTTGGATCATCGAATTTTTGTTTTTGCTGGTTATACCAGATGCTAACTAAATTTTCTTATCTGTAATCAGTTCGGTACAGCTTAAGTCGTGGGCATCGCTGGGAATGTGGGGAAAGACCAAGGCCTCGCGGCATAAAAGAAGGCTTGTGCCGGTAAATTCTGCGAGAAAGCGGTCATAATAGCCGCCTCCGTGGCCGAGCCGCAGGGCGGCACGGTTGGCGGCAACGCAGGGAATGACGGCAAGATCGATATCCCCGGCGGAAAGCTCGGGGCAATGCTCCCCCGGCTCCGGGATGCCGAAATGCGTCTCTGTCAGATCGGACAGAGCGCCGATCTGCCGCAGCTGCATCATGCCCCCTGCCATACAGCGGGGAAGACAGATGCGCTTTCCATCCTGCTGCGCCGTGCGGATGATGCCGAGGGTGTCGGGCTCCCGGCCGACGCTGTGATAGATGAAGACCGTCTTTGCCGCAAGATATGCCGGATGGGAGAGAACCCGCGCCGCGATGCGGGCATTTCCGCGCCGGATTTCATCCTCCGGAATGGCGGCAAGCCTCCGCGCTGCTTCGGCTCGGAACAGCCCTTTTTGCGGGGCGGAGAGATCTTGTCCGCAGGTAAACATCTTCCTTCACCTCACAATGGTAACGCATCTCACGGCAAAAAGCAAGCCTTGCGGTGAAATGTGTAAAATAAAATATTACAACAAAATTTCAAGACCGTCCTGCGTCGGAGAAATGCCAAGGGGACGGAGAATTTCTGCCGTTTCGGCATGGCTTTTATGCAGGCTGGGGGCAAGGTGGGTCGCGTAAACCCGGGTGTTGTCATCGGTGATGCCGGCGGCTCGCAGGGCGGGCATCATCACCCGCAGCATGGGAATGCTGTTGTGCTCTCCAAGGCGCCATTCGGCCTCGTTTTCCCCTGTGGTGCAGTCGATGACGAGGGTGTGGAGGGGCGCTTTTGCCCGGCGGAGGTAATTTGCCGTGCTGTTTTGGATCCACGCCCCGTCGGTGGCATAGAGGAGGCGGCGACCGCCGATACAGAAGAGCAGGTGCTGGGGATGGACATTCGCATCGTGATTTGCATCAAGACCGGTGACCGTGATACCCTCTGCAAGGGAGTAGGTCACCGCCTTTTCCATGGGGTGCAGCTCGCAGGAAAGCTCCGGCATAGCTGCCCCGGCGGAATGCCAGATGCGCAGGGGTACGGAACGCCCGGCAGCAAGGCATCTGATATTTTCGGCATTGAAATGATCTCCGTGAAGGTGAGTGAGAACAAGATCGGTGATCTTCCCGTGGGGAATGCCGGCAATGCGGAGGGAATCGAGGGTATGATCGCCGCAATCGATGAGAATATGTCCGCAGAGCAGGGCGCAGGAGGAACGGCGTGCATCGGGATCAAAGCGGTCGCGGCAGTCGGTCTGAAGGCGCTTTGAATAATCATGGGCGCAGGTGCCGAGAAACTGAAGTGCGGGCACGATTATTTGCCTCCGAGGGTGAATTTCGCCGACTGGATGGCGGAATTGAGCTCCCGTCCGGCGGGATCGGTGGGGGGATTCCCGGTCATGGCGCGGGTGATGCCGAGAAAAACATCCGATTCCATGCCCTCGATGGTGACGGTGCTTCCCTCCACGGTGACGATGGCGTGCAGCGGCTCGTTATAGATAATCGTGTAGCCGAGCAGGCGCATCTGCCGGTGCATTTTTTCCGGATAGAGGCGGTGGGGAGTGTTCAGCCAGTCGTAGGCGGCGGAATTGACATCAAAATAGCAGATGCCGTCCAGAATGCGGATGTAATCGGAATGGTAGTGGCCGTTGATGCACATGAGAACCTTGCCGGGGCATTTTTCGTTTGCCTCCCGGAGGATGCGCTGCACTTCCTCTCGGTCGGCGGCGCCGTCAGGCCGCTCAAAGCTCTGGTGAGAGATGAGAATGCAGCTGCCGGGGGCAGAATCAATGGTTTCCCGAAGCCAGGCGATCTGCTCGGGATTCATGCGGTCGGTGTCATCGGCCTTCTGGTTGTTCTTCAGGTTGTAATGGATGTACTGCCCGTTTTCGCGGATATAGTTTGGGTTGAGTACGATCATGCGGTAGCCCTTGCAGTCGAAGTAATAATAGTCATTCTCCAGACCGTAGGCCTCCATCATTTCCGCATAGGTGGATACATCTGCATCGTGGTTTCCGATGCAGTGGTAGGAGGGAATATGGAAGTTGTTATACGCCTCCACGATCTCGGGGAAGCGGGCCGGGCCGTGGCAGAAGTCGCCGGCGTGGATGATAAAATCGCAGCCCTCGGCCTCTGCATGGGCCTGCAGTGCTTCAAGATCGGGCTTTGAGCAGCCGAGAAAGACCTCGGGATAGTAATGAAAATCGGCAAACAGTAAGAATTTCATGGGGTTACACCTCGCTATAAAAGCTCAATATGGGCAGACTGGCAGGTGGCGTCGATCTTTCGTCCGCAGCCGTCGTAGGGCTCGTTTCCGGTATCTTTTGCGGTAAGCCCCATATAGGTCTTCGATTTTGTGCCTTCGATGGTGATGCTGCCGCCCTCCACCGTGACGATGGCATAGAGGGGATCTGTGTAGGCAAGGGTCTGGTTGACGCCGCGCTTTTGCGCCGCAAGCTCCGGGGGATAGCATTCGTGGGGCTTGCGCAGATAGTGGTAGCAGGTGGAATTCATATCGAAGTAGCAGATGTTATCGAGAATGCGGATGTAATCGGTGTGGTGATGACCGTTGATGCAGAGAATGACCTTGCCGGGGCATTTTTCATTTGCCTTCCGCAGGATCTCCTGCACGGCGGCGCGGTTTTTGACGCCGTTTGCCCGCTCAAAGCTTGCGTGGCTGATGAGAATGCAGCGTCCCGGCGCCTCGTCAATGGTCTTTGCAAGCCAGGCAAGCTGCTCCGGCGGCATCCATTCCCGCTCGGCGGCATGGGCAAAATAATTCTTCATCTCGTAGTGAACAAAGCTCTCGCCGTCGCGGTAGTAGTTTGTGTCGCAGATGATGATGCGATAGTCCCGGCAGTCAAAATAGGAATGTCCCGCCGGCATATTGTAGAGGGCAAGGGTTTCGGAAAGGGGGGTGCGGTCGGTATCGTGGTTTCCGAGAATGTGGTAGGAGGGAATGTGGAAATTGTTATATTCCGCTACGATTTCGGGAAATTCCGAGGGGACGTGGGTGAAGTCGCCGGCATGGATCAAAAAATCACAGCCTTCGGCCTCGGCGCGCTGCTGCATCTCGTGCAGATGCTCCCGGGTTCCGCAGATAAAAACATGGGGATAGTGATGAAAATCGGCAAACAGCAGGAATTTCATGGTAAATTTCTCCCTTACAGCCCGAGCATTCTGCGCAGGACGGGTTCAATGGTTGTGGCCATCTTATAGAAGCCGAGGTCGTTTGGATGCACATTGTCCACAAAGCAAAGCTCGCTGTCGGGGCCGAAATAGGTGCTGCCGTCGATAAATTCCACCAGCATATCGCCGGCTGCGCGGGCTTTGCGGAGGGTATCGAGAATCACATCCCGGTTGTCAAGCTTATAAACGCTCCGGCTTGCGGGGCGGGAGAGCATCAGAATGGGCACATCCGGCCGAAGCTTGCGGAAGCGCTCGTAGAGGGGATAGTGGGTCTCGCGCAGATGGGCGCAGTTGGGGGCGTTGTGGTCATAGTCGTAGACAAAGAGGCTCATATCCAGCCCCGCGATGTATTCCGCAAGGGCAAGCTCCCCCTTGGCGCCGCCGGAGAAGCCGAGGTTGACAAAGTCACAGTCCAGCCGGCGGGAGAGGATGGCGTTGTAAGCATTGTGGTGGTTTGCGCAGCAGCCGCCCTCGGTGATGGAGGAGCCGTAGAAAACGACAGGCGGTTCCATACGGTAGGGGGTGGGCGCGAATACCTCCGAGCCCTCCTCCAGGGTGACGGAAATCTCCCGGACAATTTCATTTCTCGGGAAAAAGATGAGAATATCCTCCGTTTCGGGGGACTTTTTGAAGCTCTTCTCAAAGGTCAGCTCATCGTACCCGGCGGGGCCGACAAGACCCGCAAAGCGGGAATCGGTGTGCGGACCGATAAAGACGGAGGCCGACTGGGCGGCATAGATGGACATGCCCTTGTCGATATCAAGGGTCTCAAAGGAGATGCGAACGGTGAAGGACTCGGAATTCGTGCGGAAGGCAAGCCTTCCGCCGGGGCAGCGGCGGCCGAGCTTTTCGGAAATATTGGTGGCTGCCTGAATGACGGCATCGGGGAGGCGGCGCAGCTCGCCGGTGCGGGCAAATTCCGGCACACCGTAGACGCGCAGAGGGGCATCACGATGGGTAAATGTTGTTTTTTCGGCAGAAACTATCATGCTTATCGAGTCCTTTCAGAGTCAGTTATTCTTTCCAAAGCCGTACTTGCGGATGAAATAGGAGGGGGTGCAGCTCCAGGCGTGGCACATGCTGTTCATCATGCGGTCATTGTAGGGCGAGAAATCGGGATCCTCCGGCACATAGGCCTCAAAGAAGGTGTCGGCACCCCGGTCGAGCATTCCGCCCCAGATCTTCAGCATATAATCCTCTGCCTCACGGCGAAGACCGCAGGAAAGCATGGCATCCACCGCGTAGTGGTGCATATAGGGGGTAAAGGGCTTGACGGAATCGGCATCGGCCATGACGCGGCGGAGCACAATCCGCGCTTCCTCGCCGGATAGAACGCCGCCGAGCACCATCCATGCGGCGGAATGGACGCTGTACTGCTGCTTGTCGTAGTCATTTTGAAAGGTACCGAGCTCCTCGTTATAGAGGTGCTTCCGTGCGGCAGCCCGCCCGGCGGAGAGCTGCAGTTCGTATTCCGTCGCATCAAGTCCGGCCTTTTTCAGGGCGGAAATGAAGAGACTCAGGGTGTAGAGATGGATGCCGTTGAAGGCGGTGCGCTTCTCAAGGCCGGGGCACCAGTCGATAAAGGTTTCCCGCTGCTCGGAAAGAAGGCCGTTCTCATCCAGAAGCTTTGCGGTGGCAGCAAGCATATCCCTTGCCACCGGCAGAAGCTCGGTAAAGGTTTCGATATCATCGGTATTCGCATAATAGTCGCACAGGGTGCAGACATACATCAGGGAATAATCCCGCAAAAACCAGTAGCCGGAGACAAACATCCTGTCCTCAAAAACATAGCCCGGCAGGAAGCCGGCGGCATTGCGGTCGGCGGCGGCAAAGAGATAGAGGCAGCGGCGCACCAGGGCGAGGTTGCGGAAGGTGTAATAATCGGTCAGCGCCTCCAGGCGAAGATCGCCGATCCAAAGGCGGCGGTCACGCTTGGGGCCGTCCTCATAGACGCGCTGCATGCAGTTTTTGAGGGTGTTGACGGCCACGCGGTCGATCTCGCGGAAACGCTCGTCGGCAATATCGCAGGGGAGAAGGCGCTCGGGGTCTGCGCTGGTCTCCGCCGTGAAGCAGAAGTCGGAGAGAACGGCATTGCGCGGGGTCTCATCCACCGTCAGCTCCACAAAGCGGGCGGCATACCGGCGGGAAAGGCGCACCTCTCCGGGGCCGAGAACATTCACCGTTTCATCCTGCAGCCAGGAGCGGCAGAGGGTGCCGTTGTAGGCGGAAAAATCGTCGGAAAGCTCCCGTTCCGTCTCTAAGAAGCGGAAGGTGATGCGCACCGGGGCATCAAGATAAACATCATCCCACCACAGCTTGAAGGAAAAATAGCCGACATAATGGTTCCCAAGATCGATGACAAGGCGATCTCCCCGCTTCATGACCTGACGGCCGATTTCGGGGCGGATCTCCGTGCGGCGGAGTGGGGGCAGATTGTGATCTGCCTTCAGAAGAAATTTTTCTTTCACGGTCGGTTACCTCGATTCTTTGGTAGGATCAAATATTGCTTTTTCCATCAGAAAATACCGGTTCTCGTACATGTCCGCCTCGCATACCGTGGAAAAGCCTGCCTTTCGGTAGGCCTTGCAGGCGGGAATGTTTTTGCAGGCAACGGAGAGATGAATGGCCGCAATGCCCCGGCTTTTGAGGATCTCCTCAATGTGCGCCACCATGGTCAGCGAAAGCCCTTGCCCCCGGTGGGCGGGATCCACGGCAACCCGGGCGATCTCCGCGGCTTCCCGGTGGGTCCATACGGCGCGGTCGTCCATTTCGTTTTCGGGCACGATGGATATTGCCCCGACAATGCCGCAGCCGGATTCCAGCACAAAGAGATTCCCGCTCTGCACATCCCTGCGGATCTCATCCATGCCGGGATAATATGCATTCCATACGCAGAAGGGCTCGCCTTTTACGCGCGTATAGAGGGAAAGCACCGCCTCCGCATCCGCCGGCGTTGCCGCCCGGAAGGTGGGGGATAAATCCTTTCGGACAAAATATGCAACCGTCTCATCTGTGTTTTGTTTCGGTCGGCAAAGTTCAATACCAACAACTTCGTATTTATTCTGTTCTTCAACAGAATAATACTGTTCCATATCGGCAGGGGTCGCTTTATCGACATTTTCGGTAGTATAACCACACTTTAACAAAGGTAAAGATTTATACAAGTCATTGAAAGTATTAAACCTATGCAATTTAGTAACTGTGGTATTAAGTGTTTCGCCGGTTGTATTATCGGTGAAAACAATCTTGTCACCAACTTTTACTTTCTGACGCTTTTCATCATACAGACGAAGTTCAATGGTTTTCTCTCCACTCTTTATCATTTCAAAAGGTGTAGAATTTAACTTCATTTTGTGCACATCGATTTTCCGACTTAACAATGCAACCGCCTCCACAGTTGTCCCTTTAGGTAGGGAGTCTACCGAGGAAATTTGACAAATTGAATTTAGCTACTCAAATCATATCGCGTTTGTGTGAGCTTTTAATCAGTACTCATGTATGCCGCAAAATCAATCTCCTTCGTCTGTAGTTTCTCTGTTCTATCTAAGCAGTCTTGAATGGCATTTTCATCAGTTCCTGCCTTTTTGAGTGTTTGTGTCTCCGTATACCAAAGAGGCTTAAGACAACGATACAACAAGGGTGCGGCCTGTTTCTCCAAATCCGAGAAACAATACACCCGGCTAACATTTTTTAATGTTTTAAGCAAATATTCTTCGTTGTACTGCCAGTGGATTTCCCGGAATAAATAGTTCAAAAATACATCTCGTCCACACAGATTGAAATCAAGAACACCGACAAACTCACCATTATCATCCAATAAAAGATTTGTGGAATTTAAATCAGCTTGAAACACAGAGGTTGGCAATTTGCAATAAATCTGCTCTAACGCATTACGATTGCTCATCCATCTCTGCCAGATTCTCTGTATCTGCGTCTGAAATTTTTCGGGTAGGTTGTCTGCATATTTCTTCCATTCCAATGCATTTTCCAAAACTTCATCTGTTTCATCGCTTGCACAGAATGTTTCAAAAAGACAGTACGCTGATGGGTAATTACAAAAATCAAACTGTTTAGCTGCTACCTTTGCTGTCATTATCAAGGCTGCATCCATCCAGCTGGTGTCCAATGGTATTCTTTTTTTAGAATCTCCTCCGAGTCGTTCCTCGACAGCGGTATATTTACAAAACTCTTCCGTATAGACCACACAGTCATGCCCTTTATATGTAATCCTCGGAAAATTTCCCTGTTTCGAAGAAAGAATCACAGGACAATAATATCCTAATTTCTGATACTCGTTCGCACAGCGCTGCCATATCTTAATTTTCTCAGGAAATGTAAAATCATTATCCGAAAGCTTTATAACATACTTCTCTCCCAAACTCCATTCTGCAATAACAACTTCTCTGAAATCTGCATCGCCACGACTTGTGTTTATAATTTCATACTGATATGGCAATTCATCAAAAAACAGCTGAAATATACTGATTAGTTCTTTGTTTACTAAATCTATGTTCATTAATAGCGCCTCATCAAGTTTAAGCTTATTTGTCAGTTTGTTCTCATATGTAAATCCTTCGTATTAACGGATATACGGACATAATCGTCGGCCTTTTCCCTACTTAAAAGAACAATAGATTCAATATGATCCGTGCCGGGAAAGAGATCGGCTACGGCGTATTTCTGCGGGGTATAGGCTGCGGAAAGGCGGGCGATATCCCGGGCGAGGGTGGCGGGATCGCAGGAAATGTAGACAAGGTGGGGCGGTGCCATTTCGCAGAGCAGGCGGCACAGCTCCTCGGACAGACCCTTGCGGGGCGGATCGAGGATGACAAGCTCCGGTCTCTCTCCGCGTGCCGCGAGCTTTTCGGCGGCGGCAAAGGCATCCGCGGCGATGAATTCCGCGTCTCTGCCCAAATCAGCGGCAATTTTCTTTGCGCAGTCCACGGCATCGGGAACGATCTCCACGCCGATGAGGCGGGTTTCCGGCGGGGTGGTGCAGAGACCGATGCTGCCGATGCCGCAGTAGAGATCCAGCACCGAGGCAGGGGCGGCCTCGCGGATGTATTCCGCCGCCTTGGTATAAAGCCTTTCAGCCATCAGGGTGTTGACCTGAAAAAAGGCAGCCGGGGCAATGGAAAACGCAATATCCATCAGCCGTTCGCGAATATTGGCGCTGCCGTAGAGCACCCCGGGGCATCTTCCAATGCCGACACCGCCCTTCAGCGGCGCGGGACAGCGCACAATGCCGGTGATTTCCGGACAGGCAGACAAAAGGGCGTCGATCAAAGCCTCTTTTTCCGGCACTGGGGTATCGGAAAGAATGGCAAGCAGCAGCTCACCATATCGGAGAGAGCGGCGGATGAGCAGTCCATAGGGGGAAAAACGGGTGGTGCGGCAGTGGGCGGCGATCAATTCAACGGCGCGGTCGGTTTCTTCGGGGGAGAGCAGGGCGCGGCAGCAGCCGGGCACGGGGGTGTGGCTGCCGGCCTCGCAGAAGCCGAAGCTGCCTGATGCCGGATCAAAGCGCAGCAGTGCCTTGTTGCGGTAGCCATCCCGCGATGGGGCGGGGAGGATATCCTCGGGGTCTGCATTCCAGCCGCCGATGCGGGAGAGGCAGCTGCGCACATGCTCCGCCTTGGCGGAAAGCTCCTCCCGGTAGGTCATATGCCGGGCGGGACAGCCGCCGCAGCTATCGGAGAGGGGGCAATCGGAGGCGATGCGCTCCGGCGAGGGGCGTAAAAGCGCAACCATATGGCCAAAAGCAGCGCGGCGGGTCACACGGTCGATCTCGCAGAGGCAAAGATCGCCGCGCACCGCGCCGCGTATAAATACAACAACACCATCGGCATGGGCGACGCCGTCGCCCGTGCCGGTGGTGGATTCAATATTCAGCTGTCGTCTCTCGCCGAGCTCCATGGGACTTATCCTACCTGTGTACCTTCCAGGATATCCGCCAGGGCGGAATAGGGGATGGAAAATGTAATTACACCGGCGGTGTAGGGGGCAATTTCGTAGGGCTGATAGATGAGATACAGGGTCTCGTCGCCAAGATACCATTTATCCGCAAAGGTGTTTGCGTACAGCGCCTCCGCGTAATTCTCGTAGTATAGAAAATCCAGGGGATCAAAGGTCAGCTTCTCATTGTCGATGATCCGCTTGACCTCGGCGTGCAGGCGGGGAAGATACACGGTGGAATCGACATCAAAAACATCGTCCAGCGTAAGCTGCTTGCCCGTCTGTGCATCAAAGGAGAGGGCGGTGTTGGTATCGATCGCGTGCATGCCGCCGGTAAAAACGGTGGACTGGACGAGATAGGAAACGCTCTTCTCGCAGGCGTGGGCCAGCAGGATATCCTGCGTCTCATAATAGGCCGCGAGGGAGGCGTCCGCCGCATGGTCGGCAATGGCCTCGTTGCCGCGCAGGTTTGCCAGGTTGCGCAGGTTTTGTGCATAGGTGGAGATGGCAATGTTGATGTTTGCGCGGGAAATCTCCGGCAGGGACGGATCCTGCAGCCGCTCATAGCTGATGGCGGAGGTCATGACCACCTTGCCTGCGCCTGAGCGATATTCCTTATAATCCTCCACGCTGGCCGATTCACCGGCGGCGGAGGAGACGGAATCCTGCGCATCCGCGGAGGGGGAGAGGCTGATGGCAATATCACCCCCGGTGTCGGGGGCTTCGCCGCAGCCGCACAGGCAGGCGGCAAGGGCAAAGGCCAGCAGAAGGGAGAGAAGCTTTTTCATACATTCCTCCGTTTTGAATGTTAAATGCGGGAGAGATAGAAGGCGATGAGCAGATCGACCATGCGGCCGTAGCTGCGGATGCCGTCAGGCTCGCCCTGGAGGGTGAGATAGGCATTGTTTGCAGAGCTTGCGACCTCCTCCACCACCGTACCTGCATAGGCATCCCACAGCTCGCTGTAGGCACGAAGATCCGCCCGGACGCCCGGGTGCAGCTGTGCATAAAGGGTGCGGTAATCGGCGGAGGATAGCTTGTTTCCGATATACATCCAGCCGGTAAAGAGGGCGGAATAGCGCGCCTCGGCATCCCCCTTTTCATAGAGGGCATGAAAGGCGGCAAAATTTGTCTCGTCCTCCGGCGCCACGGCCTCCCGGTGCATGAGCTCATGCGCCGCAGTGAAGCAAAGGGAGGCGGTGCGGTTGCGGGTGTTGACGTTTGCCTCCGCCGTATGGGGGATGAAGATACCGGTGATGCCCGCATAGGACATGGCCGTGCTCATGCCCACAGGCTTTGGCCGGGCAACGGAATGGCCGGTGTAGGCGGAAACCGCCGAAACTGCGTGGGCTGCCGTCGCCGGAAAGCTTTCCAGGCGCAGGGTGCCGTCATCATTTCGCGATACCTGGTCTGCGGCGAGGTTAAGATCCGCAAGCATGAGCTCTGCCGTGCGGAAAAGCTCCTCCTCCGACCATTTTCGCACCTCCAGCCCCAGCTGCTCTGCCAGGGGCGGGGCGCCGTAGGACATGCCCCAGAACAGATAGAAGAGAAAGGCCAGCACGCAGGCCGCGGCAAGGAGAATGAGGAGAAATCGGCAAAGTTTTTGCCTGGGTCTTTCCCCAAGAGAGAAAACCGCGCGGAAAATGAGAACGAGAAGCAAAATGGGAAGTGCCGTAACGGCGCAGAGAATGATTCCTTCCGCAAGAGAAAAGGGCAGAATCCCCGTGATGTGGGAAATCACCCGGAGAAGTGCGCGGCAAAAGGGGGTATACGCCGCGTAGAAGGCATCGCCGAAGATGGCCCGCAAAAGAAAGAGCAGACCGAGGCCGAGCAGAGCAAAGCCCGCGGTCATGAGGGGCAGACGGTACCCGCGGGATCGCGGCAGGATGCGCATCATGTTCTCTTATTGGGCTCGGGATAATCGTAGCCGAAGGTTTCCACGCGGATGGTGTCATACTTCGGCGGATTGACGGGGGTTTCGCCCTGCACGGGAAGCTTCGCGATGGACAGGCAGACGTCCATGCCCTCAATGACAGCGCCGAAGGCGGCATACTGGCCGTTGAGGGAGTCGGTGTTATCGATGCAGATGAAGAACTGGGAGCCAGCCGAGTTGTTATCGTAGGAGCTTCGGGCCATGGAGATGACGCCGGGCTTGTGGGCGGTGTCATTCTGCGCAAAGCCGTTGTAGGCAAATTCGCCGAAGATGGAATATCCGGGGCCGCCGAGGGAATTTCCGTCCGGATCGCCGCCCTGAATGACAAAATTCGGGGAGATGCGATGGAAGGTCAGCCCATCATAGAAGCCGGAATTGGCAAGGTGGATGAAATTGCACACCGTCTGCGGTGCCTTCTTGGGGTAAAGCTCCAGCTTGATGGTGCTGCCGTCCGACATGGTGATGGTGGCCACGGGATTTTTCTCAACGTCCGCAAAGTCCTCGTCCCAGCCGATGTCCTGATAGCGGGCGCAGCCGCAGAGGGACAGAACCAGAAGAAGGACCAGCGTGAGGGATAGAATTCGCTTCATGGCAGGCTTACACATTGGCGATGAGGTCTTCGAGGATGGCCTTGGCCTTCAGAATGTCGGCATTCTGCTGCTCGCCGGAGATCTCGCGCTCGATGGTAATGGCGCCGTCGTAGCCGACTTCCTTGAGAACCTTGATGATGTGGGGGAAGTTTGCCTTGCCGTCGCCGAGAGCCACCTCGGTGCCGAGGTTGATGCCATCGGTGGGGTAGAGGCCGTCCTTAGCGTGAAGATCGCCGACATACTTGCCGAGGATCTCGATGGCATCGGCGGGGTTTGCCTTGCCGTAGAGAATGAGGTTGCCGGCGTCGAAGTTGACGCCGAAGTACTCGGGGCCGCACTCCTCGATGACGCGCACGAGGGTGGTGGGGGTTTCCTGGCCGGTCTCGAAGAGGAAGCGGACTTCGTACATCTTCAGCCACTTGATGAGGGCCTTCAGGGCGGCAACGGTGCCGGTGTAGTTGGGATCGTTCATATCCTCGGGGATGAAGCCGGCGTGGGTGACAATGTTCTTGACGCCGAGATAGTGGGCAAACTCAATGCCGCGCTGCAGATGCAGGCAGCGCTGGAAACGGTATGCGGGAGGAACAATACCGAGGGTCTGGGGACCTTCGCGGAAGTTCCAGAAGGCCGGGCCGGGCCAGCCGCACCACAGGGAGGAAATGGTGACGCCGTATTCCGCGCACTTCTCGCGGACATAGGCGGCCTCCGCCTCCAGATCATCGACCAGTCTCCAGCAGCAGAGCTGACAGGAGTAGATACCCTTCTCAACAATGTCGGCAAACTTCTTGTCCAGATCGCGCTCGCCGCGATAGCCAACCATAACACCTACATGCATAATAGAAATCCTCCGGTAAAATCAGTCTTTTTTTTGCTCCCCGCAAAGGGGAGGTCATGGATACTTATATTATACACCATGCATTCCGTGCGGTCAATTCTTTTATTTCTGTAGACAAACGGGAAAAAAGGTTATAAAATATAGTGGCCGAAAACTGCAAATCAGGAGGTTTGCTCCATGGAAAATATACTCTTTGCCGCCGGGGCGGTCTTTCCTCTCTTCGTGATGGTGATGATCGGCCAGGGATTGGGAAAATCCGGCTGGTTTGACCCGGAATATGTCAAAAAAACCAACCGCTTTGTCTTTAAGATCTGCCTGCCGGTCATGCTCTTCCGCAGCATCCAGCAAAATGAGATATCCCTTACGGAAAATCTGCGGCTCATCCTCTTTGCGGAGGCGGCATTGCTTGTGCTGGTGGTGCTTTCGGTCGCCCTTGTGCCGCTCTTTGTGCGGCAGAATGCCCGCCGCAGCGTTCTTATGCAGATGATCTGGCGCACAAACTGCCTGATTTTCGGTCTGCCGGTGGCCATCAATATTTTCGGCGAGGCCGGCGCAGCTCCCATGGCGCTCATCATGGCTGCTGTCATTCCCATGTTCAATATCTATTCTGTGATCATCCTTGCGGTATTTGATGTAAAAAACGAGGGGCATATTGAGATCGGGAAAACGCTGCTTTCCATTGTGAAAAATCCCCTCATCATCGCATCCCTTCTCGGCCTTGCGGCCTCCCTTGCGGACATCCGCTTCCCGGCAATGATCGACACGGCGCTCACCTACCTTGCAAATATTGCCTCGCCCCTGGCGCTCATCTGCCTCGGGGCAAATCTCACCGTCCGGGAGGGAAGACCGCCGAAGGGAATTCTCATATGCGGCCTGCTCCTCCGCCTTGTGCTCGTTCCGGTGGCCGCCATGACGGCGGCGGTGCTCTTTGGCTTCCGGGGGGCAGAGCTTGGGGCGCTGCTGCTTCTTTTTGCCTCTCCCATGGCGGTTACGGGCTATGTGATGTCGGCGGAGGCGGGGGCGGATGCTGCCCTGGCGGCGCGATATGTATTCTACAGTACGCTGCTCGTCTGTCTTTCCATGTTCTTCTTCATTCTGATTTTCCGGAATTTCGGCCTGATCTGAGAGGTTCTTTCCATGCATGATCAAAAAACCTGCTATATCCTCGGGGCTTCCCCGGATATTGCCCCTTTACCCAATCCGAGTACGGGGGATTGTGTCATCGCGGCCGACGGCGGCCGTGCGGCGGCATCCCGCCTCGGCATTGTGCCGGAGCTCTCTGTGGGGGATTTTGATTCCCTCGGATGTGTCCCTGAGGGGGATGGCGTTGTCCGCCTCCCCGTCATGAAGGACGAAACCGACTCCGCCTGCGCCCTGCGGATGGCCCTTGCAAGGGGATGCGAGCGCATTCTGCTCTTTGGCTGCACCGGCGGACGGCCCGACCACACCTTTGCAAATTATCTGCTGCTTGCGCAGGCATGCCTTCAGGCGGAGGTCTGGATGTTTGGCGATGGATATGCCGTAACCTGCCTTGCGCCGGGAAAGCTTTGCCTTTCCGCCGCCCTGTCCGGCACGGTTTCGGTTTTTGCCCTGGGGGAGCCTGCCTGCGGCGTTGCGGAGCGCGGGCTTCTCTACACGCTGGAGGGGGCGAATTTATCTCCCCTGGATCCTCTGGGTGTGAGCAATTCCCTCACGGGGCAGGAGGCGGAAATTTCCCTTTCCCGGGGACGGCTGCTGGTCTTTATAGAGCTCTGTGGAAGATCTGCAGAGGAGCTTTTATCCCATGTCCGCAGAGAAAGGTAAGAACATGAAAATATCAGCCGCAATTTTTGATATGGACGGAACCATCCTCGATTCCATGCACATCTGGGAGGAGGTCAGCGTCAGCTGCCTGCGTCGTCTGGGCGCGGAGCCAAAGCCCTCCTTTAAGGAGGATGTCCGTATGATGACCCTGGCGGAATCGGCGGAGTATTGCCGCAGCGAATACGGCATTGAGGCCTCAAATGAAGCGATTATCGACTATATTTACAGCTCTGTGCGGGAGTTTTACGACCGTGAGGCGGCGCTGAAGCCCGGGGCGGAGGCCTTCCTTCGGCGGCTGCATGCGGCCAATATCCCCATGGTGTTGGCCACCGCCACCGACCGTCCCTTTGCGGAGGCTGCTCTCCGGCGCCTCGGCATCCGGGAGCTCTTTTTGGAGGTGCTGACCTGCTCGGAGATCGGTGCGGGCAAAAACCGGCCGGATATTTTCCTCCTCGCCGCCGAGCGGATGAATGCGGCACCGGCGGAGACCCTGGTTTTTGAGGATTCCTATCCGGCGCTCATCACGGCGCGGGATGCGGGCTTTCTGCTCTGCGGAGTGTATGACCGCATGTCCCCCGACCGGCAAAGCGAGCTTGCGGAGATCTCCCATATCTACATCCGGGATTTCTTTAGCGCACAGAAAAGCTTTGATAAGTACATATAAAAAGAAGCCGACAGAGGTTTGAATCTGTCGGCTTCATTTTTTAATAACCGAAGCGGCCGGCCACGGAGACGGCCACAAAGAGAAGAAGAACGGAGAAGAAAATGGCATGGTCGCGGGGGCTTGCCTTCAGGGTGTGCAGGCGGGTGCGCCCTTCGCCGCCGTTATAGCAGCGGCATTCCATGGCCAGTGCCAGTTCATCCGCCCGGCGGAAGGCGCTGACAAAGAGGGGAATGAGCAGCGGGATCATGGCCTTGACGCGCCGCAGCAGATTTCCGCTCTCAAAGTCGGCGCCGCGGGCCTTTTGGGCGCTCATGATCTTGTCGGCCTCCTCAATGAGGGTGGGAATGAATCGCAGCGCGATGGACATCATCATGGAGATCTCATGCACCGGCACATGCAGCACCCGCAGGGGAGAGAGAAGGCTCTCGATGGCATCGGTCAGCAGGATGGGGGAGGTGGTATAGGTCAGAATGGAGGAGCCGGCCACCAGCATGGCGATGCGGGCGATCATCCGCAGGGCGGAATATACGCCCTCGAGGGTGATGCGGAACACCCAGAAGGAGAGAAGCTCTGTCTCGCCGGGGGTGTAGAAGATGTTTAGCACCGCGGTGATGAGAATGAGAATGCCGATGGGGGCAATGCTCTTTAAGACCATGCGCAGGCTGATGCGGGAGATGAGGATCACGCCAATGAGAAATGCGGCGCAGACCAGGTAGGTGATCAGACCGCCGGCAAGAAAGAGCGTGACGATAAACAAGAGGGTCAAAAGGATCTTGTAGCGGGGATCAAGCTTGTGCACGGGGGAATTTCCGGGGAAATACTGCCCGAGGGTGATGTTTGAGAGATTCATCTTCCAGCCCCCTTTCCCCGCAGGGCGGTCAGGGCGCGCACCGCGTCCTCCCGGCGGAAAATGGAGGTGTCCACAGGAATGCCGCGGGCGGCAAGCAGACGCATGATCTTTGTGGTTTCGGGCACGGTGAGGCCGATTTCCTCAATATGCTCTGCCTCGGCAAAGACCTTGTCGGGGGTGTCGAACATATCCAGCCGCCCTCCGTTCATCACAAGGATGCGGTCGGCCACATTTGCCACCTCGTCCATGCTGTGGCTGACCAGCAGCACCGTGCAGCCGGTTTTGCGGCGGAATTCGCAGATCTCACCCAGCAGCTCATCGCAGCCGCGGGGGTCGAGCCCTGCCGTCAGCTCATCCAGAATGAGCACCTCCGGGCGCATGGCGATGACGCCGGCGATGGCCACCCGGCGCTTCTGTCCGCCGGAAAGCTCAAAGGGGGAGCGCTCGGCATATTCCGGGCCGAGACCGACAAATTCCATGGCCTCCCGCACGCGGGTATCGATTTCTTCCTCGGAAAGACCCTGATTTGTGGGGCCGAAGGCGATATCGCGCCGTACGGTTTCCTCAAAGAGCTGATGCTCCGGATACTGGAAAACAAGACCGACACGGAAGCGTACATCGCGGATTTTTTTTGGATCTGCCCAAATATCCTCGCCGTCCAGAAGAATTCGGCCGGCTGCGGGACGAATGAGGCCGTTTAAGTGGGAGATAAGGGTGGATTTTCCCGAACCGGTGTGGCCGATGATGCCGATCAGCTCTCCGGCTTCAACGGAAAAGACACGTCATCCAGCGCTGTCAGGCGGAAGGGCATGTTTTCACCGTAAATATGGGAAAGATGTTCAACAGTCAGTTTTGCGGGCATAGTTTACTCCTGCAGTGCCGAGGCGATGGCATCCGCGCAGGCCTCGGGGGACATGGCATCCAGCTGCAAATCAAAGCCTTGCCGGTTGAGTTCGGCAAGCAGCAGCACCGACTCCGGTGCGGTCAGGCTGAGGGCGGTGAGCTCCTCGTGGCGGCAGAAAACCTCCGCCGGGGTGGCATCCATGCGGACGCATCCGTCGCTGATGACGACCACACGGTCTGCCTGCAGCGCCTCGTCCATATGGTGGGTGATGAGAACGACGGTGATGCCGAGCTCTTCTTTGAGGCGGTGGAGGGTTTTCATAACATCTCTACGGCCTGCGGGATCAAGCATGGCGGTGGGCTCATCCAGCACAATGCATTCCGGCTGCATGGCGATGACGCCGGCAATGGCGATGCGCTGCTTCTGACCGCCGGAGAGCAGATGGGGGGCGTGACGAACATAATCGGACATGCCTACGGTGGCGAGGGCATCATCCACCCGGCGGCGGATCTCCTCGGGAGGAACGCCGAGGTTCTCGGCGGCAAAGGCCACATCCTCCTCCACCACGGAGGAGACAATCTGGTTGTCCGGATTCTGAAAAACCATGCCCACCCGGCGGCGGATGTCAAAGAGGCGATCCTCCTCGCCTGTGTCAATGCCGTCGACATAAACCTTGCCCTCGCTGGGGAGGAGAATGGCATTGAAAAGCTTTGCAAGGGTGGACTTTCCGGAACCGTTATGGCCTAAAATAGCAGTAAAAGAGCCTCTTTCGATGGAAAGCGAAACTCCGTGCAGAACTTCGCCGTGTCCCTCCGGATAGGAGAAGGCGGCGTTTTCACAGCGCAGAATGGCATCCATCGAAAAAGGCTCCTTTCGTTTGAAAAAACTGGGGTTAATCAGCCGTCCAGCGGGCGCAGGAACCGCAGGGCAGTGCCCTTCCGGTATCACCCACGGGGAGACCCAGCTCACCGCAGACGGTTTTGCCTCCAAACTTATCCTCGATCTCCGCGCTGAGAATGTAGGCAGCCACGGAGGGAGAGAAGAAGGAGGTGTAGGAATTGCAAAGCACGAAGAGCGGCCGGTCGGACAGCACCTGGGCGCAAAGCCGGATGAGGGGATAAAGCTGCTCCTCAAGCTTCCAGATCTCGCCGCCCGGGCCGCGGCCGTAGGAGGGCGGATCCATGATGATGGCATCGTAGGTTTTTCCGCGGCGGATCTCCCGCTGCAGGAATTTGACGCAGTCGTCGACAATCCAGCGGATGGGACGGTCGGCAAGCCCGGAGAGGGCGGCGTTCTCACGTCCCCAGCTGACCATGCCGCGGGCGGCATCCACATGGCAGACGGAGGCGCCGGCTGCCGCGGCGGCAAGGGTTGCGCCGCCGGTATAGGCAAAGAGATTGAGAACCTCCACGGGGCGGGTCTTGACGGCCTCGGCAATGCGGGCGGAGAACCAGCTCCAGTTGGCGGCCTGCTCGGGGAAAATGCCGGTGTGCTTGAAGTTCATGGGCTTGATGTTGAAATGCAGGGGGCGCACCTCCAGGGGATAGGTGATGCGCCAGCTCTCGGGCAGACCTGCCTTGTCCCATGCGCCGCCGCCGGAACGGGAACGGGTGTATTTGCCCGCCGCCTCCCGCCAGCCGGGATGGGTTTTCGGGGTCTGCCAGATGACCTGCGGATCCGGCCGGATGAGAATATGATCTCCCCAGCGCTCCAGCCGCTCACCGCCGGAGCAGTCCAGCAGCCGGTAATCCTCCCATTTGTCAGCAAGCCACATAAGCGTATAACTCCTGAAATTTGATCAGATGCCCACCGAGTAGTTGGGGGCTTCCTTGGTGATGTAGATGTCGTGGGGATGGCTCTCCTTCAGACCGTTGCCGGTGATGCGGATGAACTGACCCTTTTCCTGCAGCTCCTCAATGCTGGCAACGCCGCAGTAGCCCATGCCGGAGCGCAGGCCGCCGACCATCTGGAAGATGGCATCGGAAAGGCTTCCCTTGTAGGGAACGCGGCCTTCAACACCCTCGGGAACGAGCTTCTTTGCATCGCCCTGGAAATAGCGATCCTTGGAGCCCTTGGCCATGGCGGCAAGGGATCCCATGCCGCGGTAGACCTTGAAGCGGCGACCCTGGTAGATCTCGAAGTCTCCGGGGCTCTCCTCGCAGCCGGCAAGGAGGCTGCCGAGCATAACCACATTGGCGCCGGCGGCAATGGCCTTCACAACGTCGCCGGAGTATTTGATGCCGCCGTCGGCAATAACGGGGATGCCGTACTTTGCGGCCACGCAGGCGGCATCGTAAACGGCGGAGATCTGGGGAACACCGATACCGGCCACCACGCGGGTGGTGCAGATGGAACCGGGGCCCATACCGACCTTGATGGCGTCTGCACCGGCGGCGATGAGATCCTCAGCGGCGGCGGCGGTGGCGATGTTGCCGGCAACGAGATCGATCTCGGGGAAGGCTTCCTTCACGCGGCCGATGGAACGGACGATGTTGGAGTTGTGGCCGTGGGCAGAGTCAAAGACCAGCAGATCTACGCCGGCCTCCTTCAGGGCGGCGATGCGCTCCATGAGGTTGGGGGCGTCGCCGATGGCGGCGGCAACGATGAGGCGACCCTGCTTGTCCCTTGCGGAATTGGGATAGCGGGAGGCCTTCTCGATATCCTTAATGGTAATGAGGCCCTTGAGGGCAAAATTATCATCCACGATGGGCAGCTTTTCGATCTTATGGCGGCGGAGGATGGCAATGGCATCCTCGGGGGTGGTGCCCACGGGGGCGGTGATGAGGTTTTCGTGGGTCATGACCTCACGGATGGGACGGGAAAAATCTACCTCGAACTTCATGTCGCGGTTGGTGATGATGCCGACGAGCTTGCCGTTTTCACAGATGGGAACGCCGGAGATCTTATACTTTGCCATGAGGTTGTCGGCATCCTCAAGGGTCTCGTTGGGGGAGAGGAAGAAGGGATCGGTGATGACGCCATTCTCGGAGCGCTTGACCTTATCCACCTCGTCGGCCTGGCGCTCGATGGACATATTCTTGTGGATAACGCCGATGCCGCCTTCGCGGGCAATGGCGATGGCCATGCTGGCCTCGGTAACGGTGTCCATGGCGGCGCTCATGAAGGGCACATTCAGTGTAATATTCTTGGTCAGCCGGGTGGAAATATCCACCGACTTGGGCAGAACATCGCTCTTTGCGGGGATGAGCAGAACGTCGTCAAAGGTAAGACCTTCCTTGGCGAACTTGAAGTTAAAATCGGTATTGACCATAATTTCTCTCCCTGTATTTTTATTTGGAATAAAAACCCATGCTATTAACATGGTATTATAGCACATCCTGTCCTCTTTGTCAAAATAAGGCGGCGCAAAAATCGTCGGCGGGGGCGCCAACTTTTTTGCGCACAGCGGTTGTTCTTTTGTGCCTTTTGCTTTCACTGGCCGCATATTGCGGAATTTCATCGACAAACAGGGGCTGGGTATGCTATAATATACTATCGGAGAATACTACAGTTTCGGAGGATGCGTGCCATGCGTGAAAATATCTATACAATTCCCATCAATGAGGCTTTTGAGAATCCCTGCGGCTGTCCCCTCTGCCGCCTGGAGTCCAAGCTTTCCCGCGATGCGCTGGAATATGTCATGGGCGCGGCCATGATGGAGCCCGATGTCCGCCTGGAGACCAACCGCCTGGGCTTCTGCCGGGCGCATCTGGACGAAATGCTCGGCATGAAGAACCGGCTGGGGCTTTCCCTGATCCTGCAGACCCATCTGGAAGAGGTGCGCAAAAAAGGTCTCCCGAAGGGCGGCCTTCTCGGTAAGCCCGACTGTGCCTCCGCCGCAAAGCAGCTGCGGAAGACGGAGGAGTCCTGCTTTGTCTGCCGCCGGGTCAACGAGTTTATGGAGCATTACTATTCCAACCTCCTCCATATGTGGGAGGAGAGTGATGAATTCCGCAGAAAGTTTGACGGGGCGGAATATATCTGCCTGCATCACCTGACGGAGCTTTTGGAGCGCGGGGCATCCGCCCTCGGCAAAAAGCGCCAGGCGGAGTTTACCGAGCATGCGGTGGCGCTGGCAGCTGCCCACTTTGACCGCCTGCAGGCCGATGTGGATACCTTCTGCAAGAGCTTTGAATATCAGAATGCCGGCAAGCCCATGACCGAGGGCGAAAAAAGAGCCGCGGAGCGCATTGCCGACGCCCTGACCGGGGCTGTCATCGAGGCATGATGGAGGGCTTTGTGCTGAAATCCGTCTCCGGCGTCAGCTGGCTTGTGCCGGAGACCATGGTGCGCACGGGGCTTGTCCGCGCCGGGTTTACGACCCGCCTTGGCGGCGTAAGCCCCGCCCCGCGGGATTCTCTGGATCTCGGTCTGCGCCGGGGGGATGATATCACCCTTGCCCGGGAGAATTTTCACCGGCTGACAGCGGCGGCGGAGATCTCCGGCGAGCTGGCCATCCTCTCTCAGGTGCATTCCGGCCGGGTGGTTTCCGTTACGGCGGAGTTTCCGCCGGGCGGTATCTCCCTTTCCCGGCCGGTGGAGGCCGACGGCATGATCGCCGACGCCCCCGGACGGGTGCTTATGACCCACCATGCCGACTGCACGCCGGTATTTTTGCTGGATGTGCGCCGCCGCGTCATCGCCCTGGTGCATGCGGGCTGGCGCGGCTGTGCCGCAGGTATTGCAGGCCACGCGGTGGAGAAGATGCGGGCGGATTACGACTGCAGGCCGGAGGATATGCTGGCCGCCGTGGGTCCCTGCATTTGTCAGGACTGCTTTGCCTGTGACAGTGATGTGCCGGAGGCCATGCGAGCGCATATGGGCGCTGCGGCAGATGCGGCGATCCTTCGCCGCGGCAGCAAATGGTATGTGGATCTTGCCATGCTCTCCGCCCATCAGCTGCGCATGGCGGGGCTTTCAGAGAAAAATATCGCCCGCACGGAGTATTGCACCTGCTGCCGGGAGGATCTGTTCTTCTCACACCGCCGCATGGGCCCCGATCGCGGCACCATGCTTGCCTTTTTAGAGCTTATTTGAGTTTAAGGAGAAAGCGATATGCGCGCAATTTCCCTGCTTTTATGCCTGGGGCTTCTCACCGTTCTGCTTTGCGGCTGCGGCGAGCAGCCTCCCGCTGCCTCCGATCCGCCGGAGGTCAGCACCTCCCATACGGAAACGGGGGACGGCTACGGCCTTCCGTATGCCGACGAGGGGGTTTTTGACCCGCTTACCACAGAAAATGCCCTGAATATTTACCTGACCCCCCTGGTTTACCGCAGCCTTTTTGTGCGGGAGGCCGATATGGCACTTTCTCCCTCTCTGGCATCCGATTATTCTCTTGAGGGATCAAACGTGCGTGTGACGCTGCGTGGGGATACCGTCTTTCATAACGGCGTTGCGCTGACGGCGGAGGATGTTGTTTACTCCTGTAGCCGGATCCTGAAGGGGGATAATCCGCGCTTTGCCGATCTGCGGGAGAAGATCACCGCCGTCAGGGCAGAGGGGCAGAATACCCTTCTCTTTACCCTTGCCGAAGGGGTTTCCTCCTGGATGGATGTTTTGACCTTTCCCATCGTCCGTAAAGGCACTGGCGTGACGGAGGATGCCGTCGGATGCGGCGACTATGCCCTGCGAACTTCGGAGGGCAAACGCTATTTGTCCGCCGTCGGCGGGGAATCCTCCCTGCAGGATCTGCCCTTTTCCCGCATCGAGCTTGTGCCGGTAAAGAGCATTTCCGGCCTGGTGGATGCCTTTGAGGCCGGACGTGTGGACTGCATGGCCGCCGATGTGCTCTCCTGGGAGAGCTTTATGCCGGTTTGCACCTATTCCGTGCAGTCCGCACCGACGGGGCTTGCAAATATCCTGCTTTTCAATACGGAGAATGCACTTCTTTCCGATGCTTCCCTGCGCGGCGCTCTCTCGGCGCTTTTGCCGCGGGAGGAGCTCTGCGCCGGACCTCTCCTGGGGGCAGCAACCGCCTCGCAGGACTGGATGTATGGCGGCGTTCCCTGTGTGGATGCGCCTGCGGAGTCGGAAGCAAAGGAAATCCTGGCATCCGCCGGCTTTGGCGGGGAAAACCCTGTGCGCTTTACCCTTCTGTACTGCAATGACCGCTGGCAGCGCGGGGAAGAGGCCCGCCGGCTGGCTGACTGGCTTTCCGGGTTGGGCGCGGAGTGCGAGCTGCGTGGGCTGGAGAGCGGGAAATATGAAAAAGCCCTCGAAAAGGGCGATTTTGACCTTGCGATTGTGCGCAGACCCCTGCGGGATGCCGAGGAGCTTGCTGCCCTCTGTACGCGGGAGGGTGCATATAACTTTACCGGCTACAGAAATGACGAAATGGAGGCCGAGCTGCGGGTTCTTCGCCTGTCGGAGAGGGACACCGCAGCCGAGGCTGAGGCGGAGGTTTCCCGTATGCTCTCGGAGGATACTCCCTTTGCCGTGATCGGTTATGAAAACATCCGCGTTTATTTCCGTGATGGCGGCGTCAGCGCCTTTTCGCCGCTGCCCGACTGCCCCTACGGAAACCCTGCCCGCTGGCGGATTGATGAATAGGCCTTGATTATTGCGGATAAATATAGTAAAATATATGTGTATGAATATGTCTCGTGCGAACACTTTGGAAATGGAGATGCAGTTCTATGAGATTTAAAACCAAGAACGGACTTGTGGACATCTCTTCGGATGTCTTTGCAAAGATTGCCGCCTATGCTGCGGCCAACTGCTTCGGTGTGCGTGAGCTCTGTCATGCAAGCTTTGCCGACGGACTTACCGCCATGGCCAAGAAAACCCCCATGCGCAAGGGTGTTCAGGTCTTTTTTGAGGATGGCGCTGTGCGGATCGTTCTGCGCATCAGCATGGTCAACGGCGTGAATATGCAGGCCGTTTGCCGTTCCATCCGCAGCGAAGTTCGCTATCTTGTTGAAAAATATACCGGTGTAAAAGTGGCCGGTGTACGGATCTATATTGAAGCCGTAACGGCCAAATAAGCACGGAGGATGCAAGTTTTGAAGACCTTTATTGACGGTGCGGATTTCCGCCAGATGCTCGGAAATGCCGCAGCAAATGTTGAGAATCATAAAATCCCCTTAAATGAGCTCAATGTCTTCCCGGTTCCCGACGGAGATACCGGCACCAACATGACCATGACCATCACCGCAGCCTCCCGCGAGGTCTGCCAGATGAGCGACGCCCGCGTGGGCAAGGTGGCGGAGAAGACCGCATCCATGCTGCTACGCAGCGCCCGCGGAAACTCCGGCGTCATTCTGTCCCTTCTTTTCCGCGGCTTTGCCCGCGGTCTGAAGGATTGCGATAAGGCGGATGCCGTCCGCTTTGCCGCTGCCCTGAAGGATGGCGTGCAGGCTGCCTACGGCGCCGTCATGCGCCCGGCGGAGGGCACCATTCTGACCGTTTCCCGCATGGCCGCCGAGGAGGCTGCCCGCGCCGCCGCCGAGACGGAGGACGTGGAGACCGTTCTTGACCGCACCCTTACTGCCGGCCGTGAGGCGCTGGCGCAGACCAAGTTCCAGAATCCCGTTCTCACCAAGGCAGACGTTGTGGATGCCGGCGGACAGGGCTGGATCCTCGTGCTGGAGGGCTTCCTTGCCGCCCTGCGCGGCCAGACCATCGAGTCCCGGGGCGAAGGGGAGGAGAAGTCGGCCAACGCCTTTGAGAACTTTGAGACCGAGGATATCAATTTCACCTACTGCACCGAGTTTATCGTCATGCGCGCCCAGAACAGCGGCGATCCCCTGCGCCTGCGCGCCTATCTGGAAAGCATCGGCGACTGCGTCGTCGTCGTGGATGACGATGAGATCATCAAGGTTCACGTCCATACAAACAACCCCGGCCTTGCCATCGAGGAAGGTCTGAAATTCGGCCCGCTGACCTCCATGAAGATTGAAAATATGAAGGAGCAGCACACCGAAAAGCTTTCCATGAGCGAGATGGAGCCGGTGACGGAGGAGAAAATTGCCGCCCCGGAGAAGCGCTACGGCTTTGCCGTGGTCGCCGCCGGTGAGGGCGTGGCGCAGCTCTTCCGCGATCTCGGCGCGGATTTCGTTGTTGAAGGCGGACAGACCATGAATCCCTCCACGGAGGACATTCTGAAGGCCGTCAACGCAACCCCTGCGGAGATCGTCATCGTTCTGCCCAACAACAAGAACATCATCATGGCCGCCCAGCAGGTTCAGGCGCTGACCGAAAAGCAGGTCGTCGTTCTGGAGACCAAGACCATTCCCCAGGGCGTTTCTGCCATGCTTTCCTTTGACCTTGAGGCCTCTCCCGAGGACAATGCCGCCAACATGACCGACGCCTTCAAGAGCGTTCGCACCGCCCAGATCACCTATGCCGCCCGCGATTCCAACTTCGACGGTCTGGATATTCACGAGGGTGACTATCTTGCCCTGGCGGAGGGCAAAATGTGCTACACCGGCGCGGATCTTTCCGAGGCCATGCGCAGCGTCATTGCCTATCTCTCTGCGGAGAATGCGGAATTCTACACCGTTTACCGCGGCGAGGATGCCACCGAGGATCGCAACGCCATCGTTGAGGAGATGCTTGCCGCCGCCCTTCCCGAGGCAGAAGTCAATGTCCTGGATGGCGGTCAGCCTGTTTACTATTACATGATCAGCGCCGAATAATTCCGGCGCCGGAGGGATATCCGTGGATCAGATTGCCTACATTGAAACCCCTGTCAGCAAGCTTCGCGGCGTTGGCGAAAAAAAGCGCGAGCGCCTTGCCCGGCTGGGAATCCATACCGTGCGCGATCTCATCCGCTTCTATCCCCGCGATTATCAGGACCGCTTTGTGCGCAGAACCACCGCCCTTTTGCCCGATGGCGAGAAGGTGGCTCTTGTGGTCTGCGTCACGGCGGAGCCCATGCTCTATCGCAAGGGTCGCAATGCGTCTGTCACAAGGATCAGAGCTGCCGATGACTCCGGCAGCCTGGTTCTTGTTTTTTTTAATCAGGAATACCGCGCGCGAGCCTACCATCGTGGCGACTGGCTCTTTGTTTACGGTACGCTGCGCCGCTCTGTGCGCGGGGTGGAGCTCATCCCGGAGGATGTGGAGCGCGTCGATCCCGATGCGCCGCCGACCGGAGGTTTATACCCCGTTTACCGCAGCACCGAGGGGCTGTCCGGCCGGGAGATCCAGAAGCTCATCGCCACCGTCTTTCCTGCGGCAATCGGTGAGATTTCGGAGGTAATTCCCCGGTCGGTCCGCTCTGAAAAGGGGCTGATGCCCCTGCAGGAAGCTCTGCGGAATGTGCATTTTCCCTCCTCGGCAGAGGCTCTGCGGGATGCACGCAGAACCCTCGTTTTTGAAGAGTTCTTCACCCTGTCTGCCGGACTGACCCTCCTGCGCCGCCGGGGTGTCAGCTCGGCGGGCATTGCCATGGATGCGGTGGATCTTTCCCCCTTCTTTGCGAGCCTGCCCTATGCGCCGACGGCAGCGCAGCTGCGCTCTGTCAATGAGGCGCTGGCGGATATGACCTCCGGCGCTGCGCCGATGTCCCGGCTGCTGCAGGGGGATGTCGGCTCCGGCAAGACCACGGTGGCCGCCGCCTGCGCCTATGCGGCGGCAAAATGCGGCTATCAGACGGCGGTGCTTGCCCCCACGGAAATCCTTGCCGTTCAGCACGAAAAAAGCTTTTCCCGGCTTCTGTCCCCCTTTGGAATAACCTGTGCGTTGCTGCTGGGCTCCACCGCTGCAAAGGAAAAAAAACGCATCATCGAGGCCTGCGAGGCAGGGGAGATTGACATTCTCATTGGCACCCATGCCATTCTGGAGGAGCGCGTGCGCTTTTCCCGGCTGGGGCTTGCCGTATGCGATGAACAGCACCGCTTCGGCGTGCGCCAGCGCGGTGTTCTCGCCGGAAAAGGAGCCGATTCCATTCCGCCCCACACCCTGGTTATGTCGGCCACGCCCATCCCTCGTACCCTGGCTCTGGTGATGTACGGCGATATGGATATCTCCGTCATCGATCAGCTGCCGCCCGGCAGAAAAAGTGTCAAAACCTATGCGGTGGGCGAGGATATGCGCCTGCGCATTGAGAATTTTATCCGCAAAACGGTGGCCGCCGGTCAGCAGGCCTATGTGGTTTGTCCCCTGGTGGAGGAATCGGAGACCATGGAGGGTCTCCGCCCGGTTACGGAGCATTTTGAACACCTCTCCCGCGAGGTCTTTCCCGATTTGTCCGTCGGCATCATGCACGGCAGGCTGAAGGCGGCAGAAAAGGCGGAAACCATGGAAAAATTCCGCCGCGGGGAAATTCAGGTGCTGGTGACGACGACGGTCATCGAGGTCGGGGTGGATGTTCCCAATGCCACCCTTATGGTCATCGAAAATGCCGAGCGCTTCGGCCTTTCCCAGCTGCATCAGCTGCGCGGCCGCGTCGGCCGCGGGGGAGAGCAGAGCTACTGCGTGCTGATGAGCCGCGGTGGTGAGTCGGCGGATGCCCGGCTGAAGGTCATGTGCGATACAAACGATGGCTTTAAGGTGGCCGAGGCTGATCTTGCCCAGCGAGGTCCCGGCGATTTCTTCGGCGCTCGACAGCACGGCCTGCCCTCCCTGTCCATCGCCTCCTTCAGCGGCGATATGCGCCTGCTGCACGATGCTGCCGCCGCGGCGGAAGGGTATATTGAAGCTGACCCTGCCCTTGTCACGGAGGAAAGCCGGGGGCTTTTGCAGGCGGTGCGCCGCCTCTTTTCGGATGTGTCCTCCCAAGATCTCTTTGTTACCCTGTAAACCGGGTGGAAAGGTTAGGAATAGCAAATGATTCATGTTCATCATATCGAAAAAGAAGAACTTCCGGTCATTGCCCGCATCAAGGCGGTGGCCTTCAACGGCTCCTTCCAGGAAAATACAACGGCGGAGAGCCTTGCCGCGCCGGAGGCAGCCTCCCGCAAGCTGCCATGCGGCTGCGGGATCCTTGCGGCCACCAATGACAGTGGCGTTACCGTATCCACCATGGAGTGCATTCCCTATAGCCTTCGTATCATGGGAAAGAGCGCTCCGGCCTGCGGCATCGGCGGCGTTGCAACCCTGCCGGAATACCGAAATCTCGGTGCCGTGCGGGAAATGTTCCGCTTTGCCCTGGCGGAAATGAAGGAAAAGGGAGAAATCTTCTCCCTTCTCAATCCCTTCAGCCGTGCCTATTACCGCAAATTCGGCTATGAGGATGTATCCCAGATCCGCCGCTGGCGCATTCCCCTGGCGAGCCTGCCGAAGTATGAGCTTGGCGGATGCGTGCGTGAGCTTATCGGGCAGGACAATGTTGCCCCCCTGGTGGAGATCGACCGCAGGATGCTTACGCATTACGACCTCTCGGTAGACCGCTGTGCAGAAGATTATATCTCTTCCCGGCGGGCAAATCCCTGCGCCTCCAATTTCCACACCTATGTCTGGTCGGATGATGAAGGCCGCGATCGCGCCTACATCACCTTTAATGGCCGGGAGGATTCGGGCGAGAGAGTGCTTTGGGCCTGCGGCGCCATGGCTAATAACGGCGTCGGCTTTACAGATCCGGATGGGCTTCGCGCCATTCTCTCCTTCCTGCGGGTTTTCGCCTCCCAGTTTAAGTCGGTCATCATGCCGCTGCCGGAGAATGTGACCCTTCTCGGCGTCCTTCCGGAGATGTCGGAGGTGCGGCAGACGGCGCGCTTTGCAACCTCCCTGCGCATTGTCGATCTGCCCGCCGCCATGGCCTATCTCCGTCCCCGCGCGGCAGGGGAGCTGAAGCTTTCGGTCAGCGATGCCTTGTGTCCCTGGAACGAGGGGTGCTGGCACATTGTCTTTGATGATGAGAGGGTGCTTTCCTGCTGTCGCTGCGAGGAGGAACCTGATGTAACGATGCCCATTTCTGCGCTGATACCCCTCTATGCGGGATCCCGCGGGGGAGATGAGCTTTGCTGGCTCGACGGTGTTCGCGTTATAAATCCGGATGCGCCCTTTGACAGCCTCTTTTACCGCAAGCCGATCTATCTTGTGGAGAATTTCTGATATAGTACAAAAAAATCACCTGTCCCGGAGGACAGGTGATTTTTTTATGACTTAAATATGTTGCGCATTTTGTCAAAGAAATTGCGGTTGCGTGTGTAATTCTGATCACCGGTGGATTCCCCGAAGCTCTCCAGGATCTTTTTCTGGGAATCGGTGAGGTTTGTGGGCGTTTCGATGACGACATGCAGGATCTCATCGCCCTTGCCGCGACCGTTGATGTAGGAGATTCCCTTGCCGCGCAGACGGAAGGCGGTGCCGTACTGGGTGCCGGCGGGAATGGTGTATTTCTCCTTGCCCTCCAGGGTGGGAATCTCGATTTCCGCGCCGAGGGCGGCCTGCACGAAGGTGACGGGAACATCGCAGTGCACATCAAAGCCGTCGCGCTCAAAGATGGGATGCGGGCGCAGCCGCACGGTGACATGGAGATCGCCGGCGGGGCCGCCGTTCATGCCGTGGCTGCCTTCGCCCCGCAGGGAAACGGTCTGTCCGTCGTCAATACCCGCAGGAATGCTGACGGTGATGTGGCGGGAACGGCGAATGTAGCCGGAGCCCTTACAGCCGCTGCAGGGGGTCTTGATGACGGTACCGCGGCCGCGGCAGGCGTCGCAGGGGGCGGTGGACTGGAACATGCCGAGGGGGGTGCGCTGGGCGCGCTTGACCTGGCCGCTGCCGTGGCAGACGGAGCAGGTCTCGGGCTTGGTTCCCTTGGCGGCGCCGGAGCCGGCGCAGTCGGGGCAGCGCTCCACACGGCTGACATTGATCTCCTTTTTACAGCCGAAGGCGGCCTCCTCAAAGGAGAGGTTTACCATGACCTCCAGCGTTTCGCCCCGGCGGGGGGCATTGCGTGCGGCAGCACCCCCGCCACCGCCGCCGAAGAAGGAGCCGAAAATATCGCCAAGATCGAAGCCGTCAAAGCCGCCGAATCCGTCAAAGCCGCCGCCGGCGCCCGCGCCGAAGTTGGGATCGACGCCGGCATGACCGAATTGGTCATATTTTGCCTTTTTATCGGGGTTTGAGAGAATTTCGTAGGCCTCGTTGACCTCTTTGAAGCTGGCTTCAGCCGCAGCATCACCCGGATGCAGATCCGGGTGATACTTTTTGGCCATTTTTCGGTATGCTTTTTTAATTTCATCCTCTGAGGCGCTCTTGTCTATGCCGAGCACCTCATAAAAATCCCGTTTGTCGGGCATGGTTTCAATTCCTCCGGGAAGAGATTACTTCTTGTCCTCGTCAACGCTGTAGTCAGCATCGTAATAGGTCTGGCCGTCGCCGCCGGTCTGGCCGGCATCGGCACCGGGTGTGCCCTGGGCGCCGCCGTTCTGGGCATAGAGCTTCTCAGAGAGGGCATAGAAGGCCTTGGAAAGGGCTTCGGTATCGGCCTTGATGGCTTCGGTGCTGTCGCCCTTCAGGGTTTCCTTGAGCTTTGCAATGGCGTCGTTGACGGGCTGCTTGTCGGTCTCGGAGACCTTGTCGCCGATCTCGCCGAGGGTCTTTTCGCTCTGATAAACCAGCTGCTCGGCCTGGTTGCGGGTGTCAATGGCCTCGCGGCGCTTGGAGTCCTCGGCAGCGAAGGCCTCAGCCTCACGGACGGCCTTGTCGATGTCATCCTTGGACATGTTGGTGGAGGAGGTGATGGTGATGTGCTGCTCCTTGCCGGTGCCCTTATCGGTGGCGGAGACGTTGACGATGC